>JAGMES010000033.1 GCA_023128035.1 Halanaerobiales bacterium
GGGTCTTAACTCAAAAGATAAAGGTGAAAGGTGGTGAAAATTTTGGCGAAATATGAAACATTAAAAGATGGAGATAAATCGGCAATTACACATCAGTTAGGGAGATCACCGCGAAATTTAGCTGGAGTTGCTGTGCGGTGTGCAGAAGGATTTCCACAGGTGGTGGTAACCCATCCTTTTATATTTCATGGAGAATTTCCTGAAATCTTTCCCACTTTGTATTGGTTTACTTGTCCGCGTTTGGTCAAAGAGATTTCGCGGATTGAAAGTTCAGGAGTTATTACCCAGATTCAAGAACAGATTAATAATGACCCTAAGTTGAAAGAAGATTTGAACTTAGCTTACAGAATATATGCTGATAAACGGATGGAATTGGTGCAAGAACCTACTTTTAAGTTAATTCAGGAGCGTTATCCTACTCAATATGACGTTCTTCTGAATTCAGGAGTAGCTGGAATTATGGAACAGGGGATTAAGTGTCTACATGCCCATTTTGCTGATTACCTTGTTAATGAGGTTAATCCAGTAGGAAGATTAACAGCTGAACTATTGGGAGATAAGATGAATGTGCCTTGTAGGGATTGTGCACAGGATTGATGATTAGCATAGTTGGACTGAGATATATAAGAAGGAAGGGTGGCAAAAATGTTGCTGGGAAATTCCCAAATGCAACTTATTTGCCACCCTTTTTTTATATTCTACCGAAAACATTTTCAATATTTGTCTTATGAAATTCTAAACGATCATAGATATCAGAATGATCACAAAGGCAATTTTCTACTTTTGCAAGTTTGCCAAGATCTTTTAATTGTTCTAAGTAATAAGTACGTAAATGGATTGCATGAGAAATAGTTTCAGATGCTTTAAGAAGCTTTCCGTGGGATGGAAGAAGAGTTTTAAATTTTAAAGATTTTAATAACTCTAGACTTTTAATATGCTCATCAATATTTCCGTCATAACTGATATAAGGTAGAGTATGTTTACCGCTATTTGTTAACATTAATAAATCTGCAACATGAGTAATTTCGTCATTAATAACTGTTATTAGACAGTCACGACAGTGTCCAGGAGTGTAAAAAAATTTTAATTCAAAAGATCCAAAGTGAAAGATATCACCATCTTTAATCAGAGTTGTAGGTTTAACAAATTCAGTTGTAGGATTTAGTGCTTCGAAAAGTTCGAAATTTTGCTTATAATATTCACTGCCCATGAATTTACATTCTTTAAAAACAAAATTTCCATTAATATGATCAGGGTGATAGTGGGTATTGATGATAATTTCAGGTTGAAGATCTTCTTTTTTTAAATGATTTAAAACTTCTTTTGCTATTTCTGGATAACCTGTATCAAAGAGAAGGGCTTTATTATTATGAGTCAGTACCACAATATTGATCTCATTAGTATCATCAAATTGATATAAAAAGAAATTATCGGTTAATTGTATTTTTTCCAAAAGTTTTACCTCCCTCGTTATATATATTTTGCGATTACTTTTTGTGGGTTAATCATGATATACATTTCGTGAAAAGTTTAAGAAAACCTGCATAAATAAAAAAAAATCAGCAAATATTTAGTGTTATTACTCATAAAATGGGATATTATTGGATTTTTTTTAGAACTGCTATCTGGTTTATTCGACAATATTTCTTTTGGGAATCATATATAATGATAGGAACAGATAGAGTCGAGGAGGGAATAGTAATGAGTGTAGTGATACCTGTATCGTTTTACCGGAATAAACATGCATCCCGGAAAGAGAAGAGGATTCAGGGGAGGGGAAAGATAAAATTAAAAGCTTATGATTTTTTGATGGCTTTTTTGGGCTTTATAATGGGACAAGCTGTCCTTGTAGAAGGTTTATCCCCATTTGGAGTAGGGTTTCTTGCGATTTTTGTAGATGCTGACTATCACCGTTTTATATTGATCGGGATAGGGGTTGGAATTGGTTCTCTAATTGCTAGAGGTTGGATTGGTTTGGGAGTTACATTAGCTGGCATTTTAGGTATTTATATTATTCGTCTATGGAGAGGGAAAGTTAAGTATGATGCCCAGAAGGGAATTATTATAGCTAGTATGGTGTTAGGGTTTTATCTTTTGAAATATCTTTTAACAAAGGGTGATATCTATCAGTTATTGATGGGAATATTGGAGCCGTTGCTGATTCTTTGTGTATCATGGTTATTTGCTGAAGGGTTAACAGAGTTAGTATCTGGTGAGAGGTTTAAGTTAACTAGAACAAATGTTTTAGCGATGCTTTTTTTGATCTCAGGAATGATAATTGGTCTTCCTAGGATCTTAATTTTTGGAGTACGTTTAGATTATGTAGTAATTCAAATAATATTAATGAGTATCGCTACAGCAGGAGGAATGAATCATTCTACAGTTTTGGGGATGTTTTTGGGGTTGGCTCTGGCATTGACAGGGTTTTATGACCCTGTAATGATTGGTTTATACGGCGTTATTGGTATGATAGGAGGCTTTTTTAGAGAATATGGCCGCTTGGCAGTGATATTAGGGATGATTTTAGCCAACTTAATTTTCTCTGGGCTAGGTATTGTAAAAACTCCTGTGGAGTATATTTTTCTTGAATCAATTGTATCTGGGGTCATTTTTTTAATGATACCAATTTCGGTTATAACTAATTTAAGAAAATATTTACCCTCTACAGGTGAATTTTTAATCTGCGAAGAGGATTATCAGCAGGAGATTCAGCAGCAGTTTTTAGAACGTCTAGAGGAATTTTCTCAAGTTTTTAGAGAACTAAGTGTTACTTTTAAGGAAGTCTCTGCATCAGAAGAGGTTGAAGAAGATGATTTGAGTTATTTCCTTTATATTATTTCCAACAGGGTTTGTAAGGGATGTAGTTATGAAAGTTATTGTTGGGATCAACATTTTTATCAGACATATTCGCAAATATTTAAATTATTATCAGTTTTGGAGAGTCAGGGTAAAGCTAAGGGAGAGGATTTTATTCGGTTTTTGAAAGGCCATTGTCGAAACTTAAATAGATTGAAAAATTCTATCGATGGCTCTTTAGAACTCTACGAACTACATCGTTATTGGAATAAAAAGTTAAAAAGTAATCAGACAATAGTAGCTGATCAATTAGAGGAAATTGGTCAAATTATTGAAGGGTTTTCTAATGAATTGAATTTAGTTTCTGCAAAAAAAGAGGATATGGAAAGACTACTTAAATCGAGATTAGAGGAAAATGGTTTGAGAATTGCACAATGCCATTTTACAGGTAAAATAGGAGAAGAACAATTAAATATTTCTATTACTAAAGAACACTGCTCTGGAACTTGCGAATGTAGACGAATTTTCCAAACAATAAATCAGATGATTCAACAACCAATGACTAATTATGAACGGGTTTGTGGGTTAGAGACAAGCCAAAGTTTATGCTATTTAAAGTTTTGTCCAGCTAGAAAGTATAAAATAGAGGTAGGATATTGTAATGAACCTCAAGCTGGTCAGGAGATTTCTGGAGACACTATAGTTTATCAATATTTGAAATCAGGAAAGTTTATGTTGGTTTTAAGTGATGGGATGGGTATAGGTGAGGAAGCATCTAAAGAGAGTCGTTCAGCGGTGCATCTGGTTCAAAAAATTATTCGGGCAGGGTTTAATCATGATCTAGCGGTAAGGACAGTGAATGCTGCTTTGCTAAGTCGTTCTACAGATGAAAGTTTTGCTACTATGGATTTGTCCTTAATTGATCTTTTTAATGGAGAGATTGAATTGATAAAGATTGGAGCAGCGGCTAGTTTTATAAAACGAGGTTATGAAGTAAATCTAGTACAGGGTAGCTCGTTACCAGTAGGGATATTGCAGAACGTAGAACCTTCGAGTTTTAAGAGAAGACTCCAGACTGAAGATTTTGTGATATTGATGACCGATGGAATTTTGGATGCAGTAAACACGGCCAACAAAGAGGAATGGATGGTTCGTGTTTTACGGCAATGTTCTTTTGAAAGACCTGAAGATATGGCAAAATATATTTATTCTCAAGCCGTAGGAAATGGAATACCAAAAGATGACATGACAGTAGTGGTTTTAAAATTAGAAGAGGAAAAAAATAATTAGTAGAGTGAAATAATCTTTTTCAAGCTTTCAGAATCTTCTATTTTACATAGAAGATTTTCTTTTATTTTTTTGAAGCAGGACAATAAAAGGTAAATGTCGAATAAATAAGTTTATGCGTTTAGCTGACGACACCAATTTTCGGTATTTTTTCCTGCAAATTTATTTACACGGAAATTTTATTTACACGGAAAGTTTCCGCATAATCCAGAATGGTTCGGTTTAACATATAGATTGGGGATGAAAAAATGACCATCTTGGATAAAGTACGTTTTACTATTAAAAAATATGGACTCATTATGGATGGAGATTTGGTTTTAGTGGCAGTATCAGGTGGTCCTGATTCTTTAGCAATGTTAGAGATTTTAAGTCGTTTAAAAGACGTGTTTAACTTTCAACTCCATGTGGTACACTTAAATCACAAACTTCGTGAAGAAGCTAAAAAAGAGGCTGAATTCGTTCGATCTTTTGCAGAATCTCGTGATATTTCTGTAACAATTTTTGAGTATGATATACCTGATTTGTTAGCAAAAGAAGGTGGCTCGGTTCAAGATCAGGCAAGAGAAATTCGTTATAGATTATTTAATAATTTAGCAACAGAAATTGGTGCAGATAAAATTGCTCTTGGGCATCATGGAGATGATTTAGCTGAAACAGTATTGATGCGTTTTTTACGGGGATCGGGTTTAGAAGGCTTAATCGGTTTTACTCCTCAGAGTAGAGAAAAACTTATTCGACCATTAATTAGTCTAACTCGTGATGAAATTGAATATTTCTGTCAAAGAGAAGGTTTTATACCTTGCTATGATCCTTCTAATACAAAGCCAGTTTATTTTAGGAATCGGGTTCGCTTGAAATTGATTCCTGAATTAGAAGCTGATTATAATCCAAAAATTCGTCATCAATTAGTTCAAATGTCACATATGTTGGACGAAGAAAATCAATTACTTGAAGAATATGCGAACAAGATTTTTGAAGAAGTACTATTAAAATCTGAGAAGGAAGTCCTATATTTCAATATTCAGGCTTTGTCTAAGAAAAAACCTGCTATGGTGAGAAGGATTTTGCGAATAGGAATTGAAAAATTAAAGGGTGACAAAAAAAATCTCTATTACCAACATTATTTTCAGATGCAAGATTTGATCTTCCATAGTGATCCTGGGAAAATGATAGATTTACCAGATGAGTATCTAATTTATCGAGGATATCAAGAATTGGTGCTTGGAAAAAAATATAAAATATTAAAAAAATCTTTGAGTGACTATATTTTACAGATTACAGGTGAGACCTATGTAGAGGAACTGAATTTAAGGATAAAAAGTGAAGTGGTAACTGGAAGAGTACTGACTAAAGGAGATCAGATTGCAATAGATGCAGATCTGGTAGGGCTTTATTTGAAGATTCGCTCGCGTAGGCCAGGAGATTGGTTTTGTCCCTTAGGTCTTAAGGGAAAGAAGAAAGTAAAAAAATTTATGATTGATGAAAAAGTGGATCGTTTCCTTAGGGATTTGATTCCAATTTTGACGACACCAGAAGGAGAAATTATCTGGATTGTAGGTTATCGATTGGACGAACGGTTTAAAGTAACAGCCAAAACGAAAAGAACTTGTTTAATAACAACTGTAAAGGAGGATTATGAAAGATGAAAGCTGATGTTGAAAAGATATTAGTTACTGAGGAAGAGATTCAAGTTAGGATTCAAGAACTTGGAAAGGAGATTAATAATTTTTATCAGGATAAAACTGAAGAATTAATTATGGTTTGTGTTTTACGAGGGGCAGTTATATTTTTGGCAGATCTGGCTCGCCAGATTAAACGCCCAGTTGTTTTTGATTTCATGGATGTTTCCAGTTATGGTGTTGGAACTGAATCTTCTGGTTCTGTCCGGATTATTAAAGACTTACAGGAGGATATTAAAGATAAGCATGTTTTAATTGTTGAAGACATTATTGATACAGGTTTGACATTGAAAAAAGTTGTGGAGATTTTGGAGACTAGAGAACCAGTTAGTATTAAAATCTGCACTTTATTAGATAAACCTGCAAGGAGAACCGAAAAACATGTTACTTCGGATTTTAATGGTTTTGAGATTCCTGATCAGTTTGTTATTGGCTATGGTTTAGATTATGCTGAAAAATATCGTAACTTACCATTTATCGGAGTGTTAAAGCCTGAGGTTTATGCATAAGTTTAAAATATATTCTTAAGTATTAGGTTTGCTTATTTACCATCATTATGGTATAATACCTAAGTAATTTTATCTCGGTGAGGGGAGGTTTAAAATTGAAAAGTTTTACAAAAAATATAGGTGTTTATGTTATAATTATTGCAATTGCGATTTTGTTAGCTAATTTCGTGATCCCCAAAACAGGAAAAGGTCCGGATATGACCTATACCAGTTTTTATGATTTGGTTGATAAAGGTCAAATTCGTGAAGTAAATGTTGTGGGTTCAGATATTATTCAAGGAGAATATAAGGGTGACGAATATATTCTGAATGTTCCTGCTGAGAAAATATCTGATTTATTGGATTTCATGAAATCAAAGAATGTGGTAATTAATACGAAACCAGAACCAACAGCACCATGGTGGACAGCTGTTTTGAGCTATATTTTACCAATGGTTATTTTGATTGCTGTTTGGATTTTCTTTATGCAACGAATGCAAGGCGGCGGCAATAGGGTTATGAACTTTGGTAAAAGTAAAGCTCGGATGCTTGATGATGAGAAAAAGAAGGTTACTTTTGCTGATGTAGCTAACTATGAAGAAGTAAAAGAAGAGTTGATAGAGATTGTTGAGTTTTTGAAAGATCCACGTAAATTTACGGAGATGGGTGCAAAGATTCCTAAAGGTGTACTTTTAGTTGGACCTCCAGGAACAGGTAAAACCCTTTTAGCTCGTGCAGTTGCAGGAGAAGCGGGTGTACCTTTCTTTGTTATTAGTGGTTCTGACTTTGTGGAGATGTTTGTTGGTGTAGGTGCTTCAAGAGTGCGGGATCTTTTTGAGCAAGCTAAACGTAATGCGCCATGTATTATCTTTATAGATGAATTAGATGCAGTAGGGCGTCAGAGAGGTGCAGGCTTAGGTGGAGGCCATGATGAAAGAGAGCAGACTTTGAACCAACTATTGGTTGAAATGGACGGCTTTGAGGGAACTGAAGGCGTTATTGTTATGGCTGCAACTAACCGCTCAGATGTATTGGATCGTGCGTTATTAAGACCAGGTCGATTTGATCGCCAGGTTGTAGTAGATCTTCCTGATTATAAAGGAAGATTAGGAATTTTACAAATTCATGTCAATAATAAACATATAGCTGATGATGTAGATTTAGATGCGTTAGCTCGTCGAACACCTGGTTTTACAGGTGCAGACTTACAGAACTTAGCAAATGAAGCTGCCATTCTAGCTGTTCGTAAGAATCAAAAAGTAATTACCATGAGTAACTTTGACAATGCAATTGATCGGATAATAGCTGGTATTGAACGACGGGGTCATAAGTTTACTGAGGAAGATCTTAAATTAGTTGCTTATCACGAGACAGGTCATGCTCTTTTGTTTGAACTTTTAGGTGGGATTACCCAAGCACACAAAGTCTCTATTATTCCTCGAGGACGTGCAGGCGGTTATACAATACCTATTCCTAAAGAAGAGCGGATGAGAGTAACCAAGAAAGATTTGACACATCGAATTATCGCAAGTTTAGGTGGTCGTGCTGCTGAAGAGATCTTTTTGGGTGACATTAGTACAGGTGCTCAAAATGATCTTCAACAAGCAACATCTACTGCTCGTGCTATGGTTACTGAGTATGGTATGAGTGATAAATTAGGTCATATTGCTTTAGGACATCGACATGATGAACAGGTATTTTTAGGTCGAGATATATCTCGTGATCGGAATTATAGTGAGAAGATCGCAGCCATCATTGATGAGGAGATCAAAGCTCTCCTTGATGATAGTTATAATCGGGCTAAAACTCTGTTGAAAGAAAATGCTGATATGGTAGAGAGAATGGTAAAAGCTCTTTATAAATATGAGGTTCTTGATGCGGGACAGATTAAAAAGATCGTAAAAGGTGAACCTTTGGATAGTGGTGAAGAGTACACCCCTACCAGTGAAGAAGATAACCATCAGGCGAATCAAGAAACAGAACCTGAGGGAGAGAAAAACGAATAAACAAATTTGGTGAATTAAGCCGCTGATAATATGTCAGCGGCTTTTTATATTTTCAAAGTTTAGAGTTAAAGCTAATCATATAATAGATTAATATTGACAGTTGAAAGGAAATATGGTAGTATATATTTACCTATAGGGGGTATAATTTTTTATAATATATGGTGACTTAATTAGGGGGAATGAAAATGAGGTTATTTCATAAGTTTTTATTAGGTTTTTTGGTAATGGTCAGTCTAATAATGGTGACCCAGCTTATTTCAGTGTACTATTTTAATCAAGAATCTCAATTGCACGATGAGATAGTAAAACATCTTTATTTAGGAATGTTCTTAGAAGAGAAAGAAGGAGATCATTTTGCTTGGATGGAGCATATTAGTAGAATGTTTGTTGAGGATCAATTACCTGAAGTTCTTACTAATTACGATGACTGTAGTCTAGGGAAATGGTATTATTCATATGAGTCTGAAGAACATAACCATAATATATACACTGAATTAGAAGAACCACATATAAAATTACATGAAACAGGCTTTAAAATCATTGAACTATATGAATCAGGTAATATAGAGGAAGCAAAAAGAGTTTACCAAACAGATATGATATCTGCAGTTGCAAGTTTAAGAGAAGTTCTTCAACAGTTTCAGGAAGTTCAAGAAATAAAAATCCAAGAATTAGAGAAGGATGAAGAAGAAAAACAACAAACAGTTAGAAAAAATATCATTATTATCGTTGCGATAGCTTTATTAATTTCCTTATTAATAGTTTTCATTTTAAATAAAATTATTGTTAAACCTATAAAAATTGTATCAGAAAGAGCTATCAAGGTTTCTGAAGGTGACTTATCTGTAGTTATAGAAGGAGAGTCAGTTGAAGAAGATAAAAATACTAAAGATGAGATAAAATTGTTATCTGGAGCATTTGATAAGATGGTTAAAAATATTAGAGTTTTAGTTTCACAGATTGATCAAACATCAACTAGCTTAGCAAAATCCAGTGAGGAGTTAAGTTCTGCTTCACAAAATTCTAGTGCTACTTTTGAGGAAGTAGCAGCATCTATTGAAGAGATGGCAGTACGTCAGCAGGTTCAATCTGATTATTTTAATGAAGTAAATTCTAATGTTCAGGGGATATTTGAGCAGTTAAGTGATGCTGATAAAGTTGGAAAGGATTCTCTAAGTCTTGCAGAAGTAAATTTAAGCAAAGCTGATGTGGGCGAAAAGTCAATTAATTTGTTAATTGAGCAAATGGATGTAATCAAAGAAACGATTGGAGTCAACGCTGAGGTTTCACATGGATTAGTTCAGCAGGTAGATCAGATTGAAGAAATAGTGAACTTCATTGATAATATAGCTAGACAAACTCAGCTTCTAGCTTTAAATGCTGCTATTGAGGCGGCAAGGGCAGGAGATGCCGGATTAGGCTTCTCTGTAGTTTCAGATGAGATTAAATCTTTAGCTGAAGAGACTACTAATTCTGCTACGAGAATCAAAGAATTGATTAAAAATACCCAAAAGGAAGCTAATCAATCATATCAAGTGATGTTGGAAGGTAAAGATAAAGTAGATATAGGAATCAACATAGTAAATCAAACCCGGCAACTGTTTGCTGATATTTTTGAGGCTTCGAAAAAAACATCAGCGGGAAGTGAGCAGACTGCTGCATCGATAGAAAAGATATCTAGTTTGGTGGAAGAGTTAAAAGATAAAATCGGTGAGGCGAGTAGAATTTCTATGGAAAATTCAGCAAGTTCTCAGGAAGTTGCTGCATCTACCGAAGAACAAACAGCGACTATTGAGCAGATATCAGCTATGGCTGAAAGCTTAAATGAGGTGGCTGAGCGTTTAGAAGAAATGATGAAACAGTTCGAAACTTAAAATATTATAAAATTTTATTATCTTAAGGTCAAAGATTAAAATTCTTTGACCTTTTTGTTATTTTGTATGAAGGATTATTATAAGGAATGAAGAATATATTATCATGCATAATAGAAAAGGGGTTATAATATGATATGGAGAAGCAGAGATATTTTAAAACAACCTGAGTGGTCAAATGTAAGGGCATTATATAAATCTAATGGGTATACTGATGAAGATCTTACGAAACCTATCATTGCTGTAGTAAATTCTTTTAATACTATTTGTCCTGGGCATTACAACTTACGTGATCTTGCTCAACATGTACGAGAGGGAATTAGAGCTCAAGGTGGAACACCAATTGAATTTGGAACAATTGGTGCTTGTGATGGAATGGCTATGGGGCATGATGGTATGCGTCACATACTTCCAACTAGAGAATTGATAGCTAGTGATATAGAGATGATGATTCAAGCTCATCAATTGGATGGAATGGTTTTACTTGGATCATGTGACAAAATTATACCAGGGATGTTGATGGCAGCAGTTCGTCTTGATCTACCTGCAATACTTGTTAATGGTGGCCCAACTTTGCCTGGTAGACTTAATCAAAGTAATCCCTATGGGGGTGAGCATATAGACCACTCTATTATTCAACAATCACTGGGTTCTCTTAAGTCAGGTTTGATGGAGGAAGAAGATTATTTCTGGCTTGAAGATAATGCCTGTCCTACTATTGGCTCATGTGCTATGTTGGGTACTGCTAATACTATGGCGTGTCTTGCTGAAACAATGGGGATGACTTTACCAGGCAGTGCTGCAATACCTGCAGTGTATAGCAGTCGGATGGCGGTTGCTTTTGAGAGTGGAAAATCTATTGTTAACATGGTATTTCAAGGATTGACTGCTAGAAAAATTATTACAAAAGAGTCTTTGATAAATGCAGTGAAAGTTAATTCAGCAATCGGAGGCTCTACAAATGCTGTTTTACATATTCTTGGCATAGCATATGAAGCTGAAATCGATTTTAATTTAGATGACTTTGGAGTAATAAGTAAAGAAGTGCCACATATTGCCCCATTAATACCAGGCGGCCCATACGCTTTGTTGGATTTTTATGAGGCTGGAGGAGTACCTGCTGTGATGAAAGAATTAAGTGATCTGCTTGATTTAAATACTGTGACTGTTACAGGAAAAACTATTGAAGAAAATATAAAGAAAACCTTTGTCCGAAATTCTAAAGTTATCAGGAGTTTGAATAACCCTGTAAATATACATGGTGGTATAGCTGTTTTGAAAGGTAATTTATCGCCTGATGGTGCAGTAACAAAACCTTCAGTAATACCAAGAGATGCTTTGAGGTTTAAAGGGCCAGCCATTGTATTTGAAAGCGAACACGATGCTTTAGAGGGTATCAACAATGGGCTTGTAAAATCAGGAGATGTAGTAGTAATCAGAAATGAAGGCCCTAAAGGTGGGCCAGGTATGCCAGAAATGTATAAAGCAATGAAACTTTTAGTTGGAATGGGATTAGGTAGTGAGGTTTGTGTGATTACTGATGGTCGTTTTTCTGGTTCAAATAATGGCTGTTTTGTAGGTCATATTTCACCTGAAGCAGCGGAGGGTGGGCCAATTGCCGCTGTAAGAGAGGGTGATATCATAAAGGTAGATGTAGAGAATGGTATCATTGAAGTGGAAAACGAAGACTTTGAGGCAAGATGTAAAGGATTAAAACCTCAGATTAATAGAGAAGTAAAAGGTTATCTTTTTGTTTACTCTCGTTCAGTTAGTTCGGCAGCTAAAGGTGCAATTATTCCAACTCGAGCATAATATATTTTACGTAATAATGGGAGTGTTGTAATTAGTTCGAATTGTGTTATAATAGAAGTAAGGTATAGATTTACATAAAAATTGGTTTTTGATTAAACTGAAGTGGGTGAGAAAATGATAACCCGATTAAAGATTAAAAATTTCAAAAGTTTTCTTGATGCAGAGTTGAAACTTGGGCCATTGACTGTACTTATAGGTACAAATGCGAGTGGAAAGAGCAATTTAAGAGATGCTTTAAGATTTTTGCATGGTGTAGGCCGTGGGTACTCTCTTCCAGAAATTGTTGGAGAAAAATGGGGAGAAGCAGGATACCTTGAATGGCCAGGGATACGTGGTGGTTTTAAAGAGTTAACTTTTAATGGAACATTAGCAGAGAATGTTCTTTTAGATCTGATTCAAGTTCCATTATTAGAGAACAATACTGTCTTAAATAATTTCATTGAAATAGATATGAAAAACAAAGTTTATAGATATAAAATAGACTGTAACAAAGATTATTCATTTAGAAATGAATATATATATAATGTTGAAAGGTCTAAATTACCTTCAGATCAAAGTGAGTATTGGATTAAAAGTATTGCAAAGTCAGTATTTCAGGAGTATAAAAAATTAGAAGTTCAAAAGTTATCTTCAAAAAAACTTGACCAAGTATATGAAGAGAGATCAGATTACGTATATTTCAAGTTAATAGTATCTTCATTCCGTTTTTTT
Source organism: Halanaerobiales bacterium (assembly GCA_023128035.1). The sequence continues at coordinate 12,651 of JAGMES010000033.1, forward strand.
GATCTGTCTCCATATGAAATGAAAAGGCCATCTTTACCAGGCCAGACTAAATTAACTGACAGAGGTGAAAATTTATCATCTGTACTTTATTCAATATGTAAAGAACAATCAGGAAAAGAACTTTTACTAGAATGGTTGAGTGAATTAACACCTCAAGATGTTGTTGATTTAGAGTTTATTGAGGATTATCAGGGACGTATTTTGGTACACCTAGTAGAAAAGGGTGGAAATAAAATATCTGCCTATAGTGCATCTGATGGAACGTTACGCTTTTTAGGGATGTTAGCTGCTCTTTTTAGTCCTAAACCAGGAAAAATTTATTTCTTTGAAGAGATTGAAAACGGAATTCATCCAACATGCTTACACCTTTTAGTTCAATTGTTAGAACAAAGAGCAAAAGCAACTGGAATTCAAATTATCGTTTCAACTCATTCTCCGCTTATATTAGATTATCTTTCTGAAGAAAGCTTAGAATATGCCTCTTTAATTCATCGTAACGATGCAAAATTGGGTTCTAAAATTATTCCACTTACACAGATTGAAAACTTTGGAGATGTAAAATCAATTGAAAGGTTAAGTGGATTACATGCAGAAGGATGGTTTGAGACTATAATGTCTTTATTGGAGGAGGGTGAGGATGAGTTATAATGTATTATTAATCTTTGAAGATTATACGAGAGATCAACATGTTGTAAAACCTATTGTTACAAAGATGTTGACAGACTTAGGTAAACCAAGGGCCAACATTCAAGTTTGTCGAGTACCTCATCTACAGGGTATCTCTCAATGTACAAATTCTAATAATCTGAAAAAGATTATTATGCTTTATCAAAATAAAGTTGATTTATTTTTTTTTGCTTGTTGATTGTGATGGAAATCTAAACAGACGTGAGCGATTAGATCAATTGGAAGAAGAGGCCAGAGAGTATTTACGTTCAGATAAGAATTTCTTTGCTGAACATGCCATTGAAGAAATTGAGGTTTGGTTACTTGCTGGTTTGGATTTACCAAATGATTGGAATTGGAGTGATATTAGGAGTCATCCACATCCTAAAGAAGCATATTATGAAGTTTATGCAAAAGAAAATGGTGTTTTGGATAGGGTTGCACAGGGGCGTAAGTTCTTGACTAATGAAGCAATGAGTAATTGGTCAAGAATTAAGTCAAAATGTAATGAATTGGGTAAATTAGAACAACGGTTAATTGATGTGATATAATGATTAACTAACCGATAAAATCTTATTGTTTTGCTGGTTCAGTAATTTTTCATTACAAAAAGAGGATTTTTGTCTTGTGACTAGAATATAATAAAGATAATATAATCACCAGTGAGGTGAGTTACATGAGAAAACAATTATTACATCTATTTAATAAAAAATGTTTATTTTTGGAGCATCTAATTTAGATGCTCCTTTTATTATGCTTATTTAACGTAGTGAAGGGGTGAAAAAGTATGATTTACATTAACGGAGAGAATCTTTCATTAAAACAGGTTAACGATGTCGTGCGGAACTTTGAAAAAGTAGCATTAGATTCAAAGGCAGTGGAAAAGGTAAAAGCATCACGTAAGTTAGTTGATGAACTTATTGAACGCGAAGAGGTTGTTTATGGAATCTCTACAGGTTTTGGTAAATTGGCTGATACGATGATTTCAAAAGAAAAGGTAGAAGAACTGCAATTAAATCTGATTTTGAGCCATGCTTGTGGAGTTGGTGAGGTATTGGCAACAGAAGTGGTAAGAGCAATGATGCTTTTAAGAGCTAATGCTTTAGTTAAAGGTCATTCGGGAATTCGTTTAGAAACATTGCAACTTTTAGTGGACATGTTGAATGCTGATGTTGTCCCAGTTGTTTATTCACAAGGTTCTGTTGGTTCCAGTGGAGATTTGGTTCCATTGGCTCACATGGTTTTGGTTATGTTAGGTCATGGTGAAGCAAACTATCAGGGTGAACGGATTAATGGTAAATTGGCTTTAGATAAAGTTGGACTTAAAGCAGTTACCTTAGGAGCAAAAGAAGGTCTGGCTCTTATCAATGGAACCCAGTGTATGACCGCGATTGCTGTGTTAGGAATATATGATAGTCTAAATTTAGCCAAAATGGCTGATATTTGTGCTGCGCTGAGCATGGAAGCACTTTTAGGGATTCCTGATGCTTATGAGGAGATGATTCATCTACTGAGACCGCATCCTGGTCAATTGGCGGTTGCTAGAAATGTTAGAGAGATGCTTAAAGGAAGTGGCCTGGTTTATCGTCAGAATCGAGATAAAGTTCAGGATGCATACACTTTACGTTGTACACCTCAGGTTCATGGTGCTTCAAAAGATGCAATTAATTATGCGAAGGATATAGTAGTCAGGGAAGTCAATTCTGCAACAGATAATCCACTTATTTTCCCTGAAGAGAATAAGGTATATTCTGCAGGTAACTTCCATGGTCAACCAGTTGCATTAGCTATGGATTTTCTAGGAATTGCACTTTCAGAGTATGCTAATATCTCAGAAAGAAGAGTTGAGAGATTGGTTAATTCTTCATTAAGTGGTTTACCACCTTTCTTGATTGCAGAAAGTGGAGTTAATTCAGGTTATATGATTGCCCAATATACTGCAGCATCTTTGGTATCTGAAAACAAGGTGTTAGCTCATCCAGCATCTGTTGATTCAATTCCAACTTCAGGAAACCAAGAAGATCATGTAAGTATGGGAACAATTGCTGCTCGTAAAATGCGCCAAATTTTAACCAACGCAGAGAATGTATTGGCAATAGAACTTTTAACTAGTGTACAGGGACTGGAATTTCGCGATCGAGAACTGATGGCTCCTGCAACTAAAGCAATCTATGAATTGGTTCGTTCTTATGTTCCAGCTCTAATTAAAGATCGGATTATTGCTCCAGAAATTCATAAAATGCAAGAGATGATTCACTCTGGAGAATTTGTTGATAAAGTTGAGCAGGTGATTGGAGAGCTAACATAGAATGCATGTTATATAGAATTCATATTAAGATATATTTACCATAATAATAAAACCTTATTTTTTTAAATAATTGAAATCTTCAAAGAACTAAGGAAAATTCTTCGAAGATTAAATAACATTTCGAAAGGGGTCTAAATTTAAAATGCCAAAAATTGTAGAATGTGTTCCTAATATTAGTGAAGGCCGTCGCTTAGAAGTTGTAGAAGCGGTTGTTAATGAAATTCGTCAGATAGCAGGAGTTACTTTATTGGATTATTCTTCAGATGCTGATCATAATCGTTCTGTTATCACATTTGTAGGAGAAGTAGAACCTTGTAAAGAAGCTGTTTTTCGTTTGACTCAAAAAGCTGTAGAACTTATTGATATGGAAAAACATACAGGTGAACATCCAAGAATGGGTGCTGTTGATGTAATTCCTTTTATTCCGATTAAAGACGTAACTATGGAAGAATGTGTTGCGGCTGCAAAGTCAGTAGCAAAACGTATGGCTGATGAATTAAATGTTCCGACTTATCTCTATGGCGAAGCAGCTCAGCGTCCAGAGCGTAAGAACTTGTCCAAAATTCGTAAAGGTCAGTATGAAACAATAAAAGAAGAGATCGGTAACGAGGAACGTCATCCTGATTTTGGTCCAGCAAAAACTCATCCAAGTGCTGGTGTAACTGCAGTAGGTGCTCGTATGCCTTTGGTTGCCTTTAATGTGAATTTGGATACAGATCAAAAATGGATTGCTGATAAGATTGCTAGGGCTGTTCGAGCTAGTAGTGGTGGATTTATGAATGTTAAAGGAATGGGTGTTACTTTAGAAGATAGAAATCAAGTTCAAGTTTCTATGAACTTAGATAATTATATTAAAACTCCTATTTATCGTGTTTTTGAAACCATTAAACGGGAAGCTCAACGTTATGGCGTAAATGTAGTAGGAAGCGAGATTATTGGATTGGTTCCACAACAGGCGATGGTTGATGTTGCTGAGTGGTATTTACAAGTAGAAGATTTTCAATCTGAGCAGGTTTTGGAGAATCGCTTGAAATAAGTTCGCTTTAAAATGAGTATTATCAAAGGAAGTGTTTATCAATGTTGACTGTTGATCTTTTGATAAAAAATGGGCAAATCGTTACTGCAGCTGGGCATGCTGGCCCGGTTGCAGGGTCAAAGATGAATGAGTTAGAAGTGTTGGAAAAAGCTTGTGTCGCAGTAGCAGTAGGTAAAATTATTGCTGTTGGTTCTGAAAAAGATATTCTTTCAAAAGTTAAAGTTACTGAAGATACACAGATTATTGATGCTTCTAATAAGGTAGTAACCCCTGGATTGATTGATCCACATACTCACTTTGTTTTTGGTGGTTCTAGAGAGGATGAGTTTGTTTTACGGATTCAGGGTGCAAGTTATATGGATATTATGGAATCTGGTGGCGGAATTGCCAATACTGTGAAAGCTACTCGAGCTACTAGCTTAGAGGAGCTAAAAGAATTAGGTCGGAAGCGTCTGGATTGGATGCTTGAGATGGGAACCACTACTGTAGAATCTAAAAGTGGTTATGGCCTTGATATCGAAACAGAGATTAAGCAACTTCAGGTATCTAAAGAACTAAATGAAGAACACCCTATGGATCTTGTAAACACTTATTTGGGTGCTCATGCCTGGCCTATCGAGTACAAAGATGATCATGAGGGTTATGTAAATCTTATCATTGAAGAGATTTTGCCTAAAGTTAAGGCAGATGATCTTGCAGAGTTTTGTGATGTATTTTGTGAAAAGGGAGTATTCTCTATTGAGGAAACCCGGAAGATTATGCTTGCCGCTAAAGAGATGGGATTTGATTTACGTCTCCATGCTGATGAGATTCATCCATTAGGGGGTGCAGAATTGGCTGCTGAGTTAGGAGCGATCTCTGCAGATCACCTTTTGATGATCTCTGATGAAGGAATTAGGGCTATGCGGGATAGAGGAGTAATTGCAAATTTATTACCTGCAACTGCTTTTACCTTACAAAAGCCTTATGCTCCTGCGAGAAAGATGATTGATGAAGGATTACCTTTTGCTTTATCGACAGATTTTAATCCAGGCTCGTCACCAACCCCATCATTACCACTGGCGATGACGATTGCTTGTTTATATATGAAATTAACACCTGAAGAAGCTTTCCATGCTGTTACTATTAATGCTGCTCATTCGTTGAAGAGAGCTGATAAGATTGGTAGTATTGAAGTGGGTAAACAAGCAGATTTAGTTATCTTTGATATCGAGAATTATCGTAAAATACCGTATCATTATGGAGTAAACCTGGTGGAGAAAGTTATTAAAAAAGGTAAAATAGTCGTGAATAGATCCAAATTTTAAAGGAGGTACACTATAAATGTTATATGAACTAAAAGTCGCTGATTTTTTAAATGAACTTGCATCTGATAGCCCTGCTCCTGGTGGTGGAAGTGTTGCTGCTTTAGCTGGTGCACTTTCTAGTTCTTTAGTTTCAATGGTAGGTAGACTTTCTGGTAAATGTGAAAATCAGGAACGAATTCAGCAGATTGTTACTGTTAGTGATCAATTAGCGCTTGAGTTAAAAGAGCTTATTGAAAAAGATACTCAAGCTTTTAATAAAGTTATGGTAGCTTTCAAAATGCCGAAAGGTACAGAAGAGGAAAAAGCAGCACGGCGTCAGGCAATTCAGCAAGGGATGAAGGATGCTGCATTAACTCCACTTGAGGTGATGGAGAAAGCGATACAGGGAATGGAATTGACTCAGGAGATTGCTAAACTGGGTAACCAGAATGCGATAACTGATGCAGGAGTTTCTGGATTGATGGGTTATGCAGCTGTTAAAGGTGCTGCGTACAATGTACAGGTTAATCTTTTGAGCATTAAGGATGAAGATTTTAAACGAGAAAAGGCAGATCGTTTAAACGAATTGAGCATTAAGGCAAAAGAATTATCTACTGAGATTGAAAATATTGTCTATAAAGGTTTAGAACTCTAAATATTTTATGTTATATTGCAGGATTCTTTAAAAAAACAAAGAAATATTAAATAGTATTAAAACAATATTCTGAAAACAAAAAGTTAAAAGGAGTGAGTAGTCCGTGAGTTACAAAAGTGATATTGAGATTGCACAAGAGGCGAAGATGCAACCGATTAAGGAAATTGCTGCAAAATTGAATCTTTCTGAAAATGATATTGAACTGTATGGTGATTACAAAGCTAAGATCAAGTTAGATGTTTATAAAAAGTTAGAGAATGCTCCAGATGCTAAGCTTATTTTGATGACAGCTATTACCCCAACACCAGCAGGTGAAGGTAAATCAACAACTACTGTTGGCTTAGGTATGGCTATGAATAAAATTGGCAAAAATTGTGCTATAGCATTAAGAGAACCTTCTTTGGGTCCATGCTTTGGTATCAAAGGTGGCGCTGCTGGAGGCGGTTATGCTCAGGTAGTTCCTATGGAAGATATCAACTTACATTTTACTGGTGACCTTCATGCAATTGGTACAGCTCATAATTTATTATCTGCTGCTTTAGATAATCACTTAAAGCAAGGAAATGAATTAGGTATTGACCCAACTAGAATTAAGTGGAAGCGTGTTGTAGATATGAATGATCGTGCTTTGAGAAATATTGTAGTTGGTTTAGGTGGACCTGCTCATGGTGTACCTCGTCAAGATGGTTTTATGATTACAGTAGCTTCTGAAATTATGGCAATTCTTTGCTTGTCTCGTGATTTGGATGATTTGAAAGAACGTTTTGGTAAAATTGTAATTGGTTATACATATGATAGAAAACCTGTACTTGCGAAAGAACTAAATATACAGGGCGCGATGGCTGCTTTGATGAAAGATGCCATTAAGCCAAATTTGGTTCAAACATTAGAAAATACTCCAGCATTTATTCATGGTGGTCCATTTGCTAATATAGCTCATGGTTGTAACAGTATAATGGCTACCAAGCTCGCTATGAAGACTTCTGATATCGTGATTACCGAAGCAGGTTTTGGTGCTGATTTAGGTGCTGAGAAATTCTTCGATATTAAGTGTCGTTTTGGTGGATTAAAGCCTGATTGTGCTATTATCGTTGCTACTGCTAGAGCTCTTAAGATGCATGGTGGAGTTCATAAGACTGAACTAACTAATGAAAACTTAGAAGCTTTAGGTAACGGTATTGAAAACTTAGAAAAGCATATTGAGAATGTTAAGAAGTATAAATTACCTGTAGTTGTTGCGATCAATGCATTCCCAACTGATACTAAAGCTGAACTCGAACTGATTCGGGAACGTTGTGAAGAGATGAATGTACCTGTAGCTCTCTCTGAAGTATGGGCTAAAGGTGGCGAGGGTGGAATTGAATTAGCAGAAAAAGTATTGGAGATTATGGAAAGCACTCCATCTAATTTTGAACCTATTTATGATGCTAACCTTCCAATCAAAGAGAAGATTGAAATTATTGCTAAAGAGATCTATGGTGCTGATGGTGTTAACTTCACTAAAGCATGTGAAAAGCAGATTAAGACTCTTACTGAGCAAGGCTTTGATAAGACTCCAATCTGTATGGCTAAAACTCAAAATTCGATCTCTGATGATCCAACCTTACTTGGACGTCCTAGTGGCTTTACAGTTACTGTTCGTGAGATCAATGTTTCCGCTGGCGCAGGCTTCTTAGTTGCACTGGCTGGTGATATCATGACAATGCCTGGTCTGCCAAAACGTCCTGCTGCACTTAATATTGATATTGATAAGGAAGGTAAGATTACTGGATTGTTTTAAAAATTTCAAAAGTCTTTAGCGAAAGCTGCTTGTTTTAATCATATAGAATCCCACCATATTCAGAATAAACTGGTGGGATTTTTATTTTTTTAAAAAAACAAATACTATTTAAAATTTTATATTGAAATATATCTATAAGCAGCATTGATAAAAAGACAAAAAACAGTAAAACAAAAACATGAAAATATATATATTTTAGATAACTTATATTATTATAAGTTGAATAATTAACTGAATATTCTTTTAATTATTCAAAGTTTATATATAGTTAAATTTGCATCCTAAAGATAGCAATGATTGAGAAATTACTTCTTCACGATGATTTAGTTGAAATATTAAGTAAAAATAGTACTTCAGACTATAGACCGGAGTTGGGTATCAGTCTGGATGGGGGTTCAGCTGAGCATCATGATTTTTTACGAGGGAAAGGAACTTTTAAAGAAACATTAAAAAAGTTAGCTTTATTTACTGAAAATTTATCAGACCTTAAAGAGGAAAGTATTAAATATTATAAAATTATAGATGAGTCTATACCACATATGATCCAATTATTTAAAAAATCTAGTTTGGCAAAACAAGGTTATAGCTGGGATGACTTACATAATATGATTTTGTTTGCGTTTTGTTTGGATTTAGGAATATTAAAATACCTTTATAAAAATGGTGTTATTCAAAAACGGGAAAATGGCTATTATCTATGGGCTTTTTCTTCAAAAATTGTGGTAAAAAATCCTTTAGGAATTAAATTTTGGCCAAGTGAAGCACAAAAAATTGGTATAGGTGAGTTCTGGCATCCACAGATTAAACGAAATAATTTTGGTTTAGACTATAAAGATCTAGAAGTTCTTGCTAAGATTCATTTAGATGAAAAGAACTTTTCTTGTGATTCTAAGAAACTGCTTCTTTTAAATTTTCATGGATTAACATTGGAAGACGATACAAAATCTGGATATAAGTTAGCCATTCCAATTTTCGACTATGAAAACACGGATGAGTTTATGGACTATTTAGATCAAGTTTCCTTAAAAATAGTAGAAGAAGTTACATTACCTGTATTAGAACGTTATGATTCAATGCCAATTTATAAGCATGGAATTGTTCGACTTTTAATGGAATATGCAGCGGATCTACTTGTTGATCAAAACAAAGTTCTGCCATTTAGTAAGATCAAAAAAGCATATCAAAAAAACTGGTTTGTTAAAAATTTATATACCGAAGATTCGATAATTCATCACATAGGTTAGTTAGGTGGGTAATTATATGAAAAATATTGCATTAGTTACAGGCGGAAGTTCTGGTATAGGTTTAGGTATTGTTAAGAAGTTTCTAGAAGAAAACTGGCAGGTTATAGTTTTAGATATTCATCCTTTGCCCGACAGTGTTTGCATTGAAAACTGTTCTTTTTTAAAAGTTAATATTAATAATGAGGATGAGGTTAAAAAATGTTTCTCTTCTATTGGAGAAGTTTATAAAAAAATTGATGCAGTAATAAATTCGGCAGGTATTATTGAAAATTCGATATCATTGGACTCTCTTGAATGTGAAAAATTTGAACAAGTAATAAAAACAAACTTAGTAGGATCATTTATGATATGTAAATATGGATTATCATTTTTAAAGAACTCTAAACGGGCAAGTATTGTTAATATTGGATCGATTAGCGGGGTAAAAAAAGCTAGTAACTATCTGGCATATGCAGCATCTAAATCAGGTCTTTATGGTTTGACAATGAGTTTGGCAAAACAATTGGCTCCTAATAATATTCGAGTAAATATGCTTTCGCCAGGGAGTGTGGTAGATACAGGGCTTTGGGAAAAACAGTATGGACGTGAAATTACGTTTTTGGATAAAGCTCAGTTATTAAAGCAAACACCTTTGAAAAGATTAAATGATCCTAAAGCAATTGCAGATGTAGTTTATTTCTTATCATCTGAAGAAGCCAAAATGATTACAGGGGTGAATGTCACTGCTGATGGAGGAGTAACATTATAATACGAATAAGGAGGGTTTAAAGTTGGCAGTTTTTGAAATTAGAAATTTAAATAAAACGTATAAAAATGGGGCAATTATTGCGAATAAAGATATTAATCTAACGATTAAAGAAGGAGAAATCTTTGGATTACTAGGTCCAAATGGTGCAGGAAAAACTACACTTTTAAAACAAATGGTTGGACTGTTAAAACCTGATACAGGAACTGTGAAATTTTATGATCAAGAAGTTTCAAAAAATCCTGATATTATAACACATTTTGTAGGACATATGACACAAAGAATTGGTGCTTTGGGAGATTTAAGAGTGCAGGAAGCTTTAGAGGTTACCGGAAAATTGAAAGGAATGACCAAAAAAACAGCAAGACAGCAAGCAAAAGATCTTATTGAGGAGTTTGATATAAAATATAGCAAGCGTCCATTGAATAAGCTTTCTGGTGGACAGAATAGGTTGGTAAGTCTTTGTACAGCTTTAATAGGTAATCCGCGTGTTTTGATTTTAGATGAACCTACTAATGATCTTGACCCAGTTTATAGAAGACAGGTTTGGGATAAAATACTTAATTTGAATAAAACAGTAGGTTTAACAATTATTCTTGTACTCATAATGTACTTGAGGCAGAGAAAGTATTGGAAAGAGTTGGATTGATTACAAATGGAATTGTTAAAGCAATTGGAACGGTGGGGGAATTAAAAAGCAGAATTTCAAAGCAAGTGAGATTAGAGCTAAAATTGAATCCATCAGTTGGTGAGTTGGATATTGAAATTTTAAATAATAACAGGTTTCCACTTATATCACAGGGAGAAAGGCAATGGATAATACATGTAGAGGAAGATTTTATTCAGGATGCAGTAAATTTTGTTGTTGAGCAGGTCGGAATGAAGAATCTAAATGATTTCAGGATTTTGACTCCTACCTTAGAAGACGCTTATATTAAATTAAGTGGAGGTAAAGAAAAAAATGAAATTGCTTAATTCTTATATTGAGGAAGGTAAAGTCGTAATAGAAAAAGGGAATTTAAGAACTAGAATTAAAAGATGGTTTCAAGTATATTGGAATATAGCGTTTATTCGGTGGGCTAATATACGTAATGAGTGGTATTTTCATATTTTTCTTGCACCATTAATGCCATTAGGGATTTTAGTGTTTATGAAATTATCTGGAGCAATAGTTGACCCGGGTATTGCGTTATATGTAACAGCAGGCAATGCAATTATGGGATTGATTATGGGACCGATGCAATCTATATCGAATGATTTTGCCTGGGGAAGGCAAAGAAATGATCTGGATTATTTTGCAACTCTTCCTTTTTCAAAACTTCAGTTAATTTTAGGTTTTTCAACAATGTGCACTATCTTTACGGTTCCAGGGATGTTGATGACATTGTTTGTAGGTAAATTATGGTTGAAATTCCCTATAGTTTTTCATCCAATGATGATTTTAGTAATGATTATTTCAGGACTTTCTATGGTAGGTCTTGGAGTATTATTTGGCGTTTATGCTCGAAATGGGCATCATGCTAACATGATGAATAATGTTACAATGATGATTGTTATGTTTTTATCACCTGTTCTGATTCCTAAAGAAAATTTACCAGTTATATTGCAGTACACTTCGAAAATTTTACCTACAAGTTATGCTGCGGATGCTTTTCGGTCAGTATTGTCAGGCGTTGTAGACAAGACTTTTGCAATTAATATGGTTTGTTTGGGAGCCTTTACAGTCATTATGTTATATTTTGCAGTAAAAAAACTAGATTGGCGAGTTGAATAACCAAACTAAATACATTATGCGGAGGTATATAAGTGAATAAAGATATAGAGAAATTTGTTAGGGGAGTGTTGGAAGAATTTTTGGAAGATAATTTTGAGGATTTAGATGTTGATACTGATTTGAAAGAACTTGGTGTTGATTCACTAATGTTTTATGAGATTGAGGAAGTTTTAGAAAGTGAATATGATATACAGATAGGTGATCGTTTACGTAATGCTAGAACCCTTCGCTCAATAGTAGAGCTAATTACTGATTTAAAGAAGTAAATACAGTAGGGTAGGGGTGGGAAAAATGACGGATAAAGTTTTAGTAACAGGAATGAGCTGTATTTCACTATATGGAGATAATGTAGGTTTTTTCTGGGAATCACTTGCAAATGGAAATTTAATAAATAAGAAAATAATGAACCCTGGGAGAGAAAAATTTGTATATGGTTATCTGATTGAAGATTTTAATGTAAAAGATTATGTTAAGTATATGGGCTCAAGGTATTTGAATGAAGGAAGTAAAATGTTATTAGCTGCAATAGATTTAGCAGTACGTGAAAGTCAATTAGATTTGGAGGAAGAATTATCAGAAAGATTAGGAATTGTAACAGGCTCAAATTATGAACATGCTGAGATTGCTGTTAATTTTTATTCAACAGCAATAAAGAAATCGCCTCGGTCTGTTATCCCAAGTCGTTTTCCTAATGCAATTAATAATAGTTCTTCAGGTCATGGTGCAATTTATGTGAAAGGAAAAGCAGCTAATTTAACTATATCAAATGGAGTTACTGCTTCATTGGATGCTATTGGAATTGGAGCACAATTAATTAAGTCAGGTCGTGCTGATATTGTTTTGTGCTGTGGAGTTGAGAAGTATGCACCATATTTATTGGATGGTTTTGTTGAAAATAAATTGGTTAAAACTATTGGTGATTTGAAACCGTTTAACAATGAGGATTATGGGTTTGTACTTGGAGAAGGTGCAGGTGTTATTGTACTGGAATCTGATAAGCATGCAATTAAACGTGGAGCAAAGATTTATGGTGAAATATTAGGCTATTCAAATGGTTTTCAATCCAAAAAAAGTAATAGAAATAATGTTAATAATATTATGAACAATGCTATTATAGAATCGGGAGTTAAGAAAATACAGGCAGTTTTTGCAAATGCAAATAACTTAGAGTTTTCTGATCATTTAGAGGCTGAAGCTATTAAAAATTTATTAGATTATTATAAAATCAAGTATGTTTCTGCAATTAAAGGAGCGTTTGGAGAATGTTCAGCTGTAGATGGGATTTTCCAGACAATATTAGCACTTAAATCATTAGAAAAGAATAGTCTTCTAAAATCGTTTTATTATTCTCCTGAATCAAGTATAGACCAAAGTCTACCTATTACAATGGAGTTTACTGATTGTACTTTGGAGAATATATTGATTAATGGTATTGATTGGAATGGAAATATTTCTTCCCTTGTTGTTTCTAATAGTTGTGTAGACTAAGATTATAAATATTTAAGATAAAATTTCTGGGCAAGGGGGGTATTGATGTGAAAAAACGAGTTGTCATAACTGGAATGGGAGTTGTTTCTCCTATTGGGCAAAATATAAAAGAATTTTGGAAAAATATTTTAGAAGGTAAGTCTGGAATTATAGATGTCAATTATTTTGATGAATTATCTATGGATTCTCTAAAAGGGGGAGAAATTAGAAATTATCAGTCACCTGATATTGAAGGTAAAGAATTTTTAGGTCAAACAGTGCAGAGAGCTTTAAGTGCAGCTTTTGAAGCTTATAACGATGCAAATTTGAACTATTTGAATATTAATCGTGATAGAATTGGAGTAACGATGGGTACAACGGGAGGAGAGATTCAGGTTATTGAGGATATAGTTGAAGAGCAGAAAGAAGAGCCATATTATATAATGAATGGAGCTAATTTAAATAGATTTTCTCCGAATAAGCTGTCTACGCAAATAGCAGAAGAACTTGATTTAGGTGGTCCCGTGTATGTGTTTCCAGCAGCATGTTCAGGTGGAAATTATGCTATAAGCGTATCTTGTGAAATGATTCAAACAGGAAAAGCGGATATAATGCTAGCTGGTGGTGCAGATGCATTTAGCAAAATGTTTATGGTTGGCTTTAATCGTGTAAAAGCTGCAGCAAAAGAAAAATGTCAACCTTTTGATAAAAATCGCGGTGGAATGATTGTAAGTGAAGGTGCTGGTGTATTAGTATTAGAAGATTTAGAGCATGACTGAGAAGAAATGCAAAAATTTATGCAGAAATAATTGGATTTGGCTTAAGTTGTGACGCATATCATATGACAGCACTAAATCCAGAAGGTGAAGGAGCTATTTTGGCTACAAAAAGGGCAATGAAACAAGCTGGAATTGAACCAAAGGATGTTGATTATTTTTGTGCACATGGTACTGGAACTTCAATTAATGATAAAGTAGAAAGTCTGACAATTCACAAAGTTTTTGGAGAGTATGCAAAAACAGTTCCTGTGTCATCAATTAAATCAATGCTTGGACATACCATGGGGGCAGCTAGTGCTATTGAAGCAATAGTGTCAACTTTAGCTATCCAAGACAATGTAGTCCCTCCTAATATTAATTATGAGACAAAAGACATGGAATGTGATTTAAATATAGTGGCAAATAAGGCTTTAGCTAAGGAAGTAAATATTGTGATAAGTAATTCATATGCTTTTGGTGGAAATATTGCTTCTGTTGTTTTCAAGAAATATGTAAAATAAGAAGGGAGTGATTGTATGCGATGGACTGATGTTTTAATGTGGGTTATTTTAGTATTAACATATGGGATCTCATTTTATATTCTTTATAAATCAAAATTAAAGAGAATTATGCGTATGGGAATAATTGTAACTAGTATATACGGAGTACTTAGCATTTTTTTGGCATTTTTTCCAGCTCAAATGGCTAATAATATTAAGAATCCATTGACGAGTTTGTTAATAGGAATATCATCTTTTATATTATTTTTTATTCCCTTATATTATTATAAAATTATTAAAGTTACTTATTTTGGGCATGAATTACAACCTACAATACGCAAAAATCTAATCCTGCTTATTATTCCACTCATCATATTAATATACTTCAAAAATGATTTAAGTTTTTTAGTCTCAGGTTTATTGAATCTATGGTTATTAGCATTTTTAGTAGTAGCTATTTGTATGGCTGCTTATGTGTGGACTAAAATGAATAAGATTGATTTGTTCATCAAAATGTTCGGCGCAAAGTTTTATATTTCATCTGCAATAATTACTTTTTGTGTGCAAATCATACATACTGCTGTTCCTGAAGAATTTTTCTATCGTATTTTTCTGATAGGTACATTACGTCCGTTGGTTGGGGAGACATTAGCGATATTGCTTTCAGCGTTTATATTTGGGGTATGTCATGTATGGTTTATGGATCACAAGAGAAAAGTGAACAACCGATTGGCTCAGTCGGTTACATTTCACATGACATTAGGAATTTTCTTAGGATTAGTTTGGACACGTTTTTCTGTATTTTATATACCAGTTATCTTACATGCTCTAATAAATACTTCAAGCTTGACTATTAAAACTGCTAAATGGAGGCATATTAAAAAGATGAAGATGGCTGCAATTAAAAGTTGACTGGATAGATTATGAAAAGGTGCTTGATAATCGATAGAGACCTTTTCCTAATTTAATATTTACCCATTTGTGCTTTTGTGAAAGTCGAGTTATGTATTTTTTTGATTGCAATTTTCTACATCTCATGTTATCATGAAGGTAGAATTACATACGCTTGGATCTGATCTGGACCGGGACGGAAGAATATTTTGGCATTATTGTTATCTCTCTATCTATGTTTGATAGGAGAGGTTTCATTGTGCCTATGTAAGTGTAAAATGTCTTCCTGACTAGTTGGGAAGACATTTTTTTATGCTAAGATATTTTTGTTTAAATATGTAACTAAGAAGTGAGGTGGACTATATGGGAAAAAAATTTGCTTTGATTGGCCCAGGTAGGGTTGGAACTGCTTTATCATACTTGTTGCAATCTCATGGATTTACTCTAAAGATGGTAGTAGGGCGATCTAATGCTTCTCTTGAAAGAGTTAAATCATATTTATATGACCACTCAAGCATTCCGATCTTTACAAGGGATTTGGTTTTATTACCATCTGATTTAGATTTTATAATATTGGCTGTTCAAGATGATCATATCCATGATGTTATTAAAAGCATGTGGGAGAAAAATTTAATCAAATCAAAGCATGTATTGATCCATCTTAGTGGGGTTCATCCTTCAGACGTAGGTAATCTATCTCAAATGGCGGAAATTAGTCGTTTAGCATTGCATCCATTGCAAGCTGTGGCAGATGTAGATGCAGGAATCAGTAAACTTCCGAACACTGTATGGAGCTTGGAAGGAGATAAGAGAGGGCTTGAATTAGGAGAAGAAATAATGAAAGCATTATCAACCCGATATCTAAAGATTACGAAAGAACAGAAAGCTATCTATCATGCATCAGCTTGTGTGGTTTCTAATTATCTCGTTACCCTTGTCCATACAGGGATTGAGATGTTGAAGAGTGTGGGTGTAACTGAAGAGTTGGCCCAGAAAGCATTATTACCTCTCGTTCAAGGAACAGTTGAAAATCTTTCACATAAGACACCTAAATCAGCACTAACAGGCCCAATTGCTCGAAGTGATATAGCTACGATTGAAAAACATATACATGCCATCAGCCAGGTAAATTCTGATTGGTTGGAACTATATAGTATGTTAGGAAGAGCTACTTTAGAATTTGCTCCACAAACAGAGCAGGCTTGTCAAACTTTGTCTCGAATTTTCACAAAGGAGGAGAATTAAGTGAAAAATAGAGTTACCACTAAGAAGTTAATCCAGATGAAACAGAATAATGAAAAGATCACAGCACTTACTGCTTATGATGTTCAAACTGCCAGGTTGTTAGATGAAGCAGGTGTTGAACTTATATTGGTTGGTGATTCATTGGGAATGGTAATTTTAGGTTATGAGAATACTCTGGCAGTAACGATGGAAGATATCCTTCATCATACGAAGGCAGTGGTGAAAGGAACAAAGCGATCTTTGGTTATTGCTGATATGCCTTTTATGTCTTATCAAACAGGAGTCAGAGATACATTAATAAACGCGGGTAGAATACTGAAAGAAGCAGGAGCTCATGGAGTTAAGTTAGAAGGCGGAAGTGATATTTTGCCTCAGGTTAAAGCTTTGGTTCAAGCTGGAATTCCTGTTTTTGGACATCTAGGACTTACACCTCAGTCTGTACATCAGCTTGGTGGTTTTAAAGTTCAAGGTAAGGAATTGATTCAGGCAGAACGATTAAAAAGTGAGGCAAAAAGCTTAGAGGCAGCAGGTGTTTTTGCTATAGTGTTGGAATGTATACCTGCACCATTGGCATATGAGATCAGTCAATCTTTGTCCATTCCTACTATTGGAATAGGAGCTGGTAACGGGTGTGATGGTCAGATTTTAGTGCTTCAAGATCTCTTAGGCATGAATGAAGACTTTAAACCAAAATTTGTTCGACGTTATGCTAATCTACATCGAGTAATATCTCAGGCGGTTGGTCAGTATATCTCTGATGTGAAAACACAAAATTTTCCTAATGAAGAAGAAAGTTTTGGAATATCCGATCAAACAAAACAAACAGAACTCTACTCAGGAGGTACTGGCAAAGATGCAAATTCTTAAACGGAAGACTGAAGTTCGTGAAGTGATAAAAAAGGCTAGATTGGAAGGTAAAACCATTGGTTTAGTTCCGACAATGGGCTATTTACATGATGGTCATTTGTCTTTGATGGAATTTGCAAAAAAAGAGAATGACTTTGTGGTAGTAAGTGTTTTTGTTAATCCGACGCAATTTGACTCTGGTGAAGATTTAGATTCATATCCATGTGATTTAGAGCGAGATGCAAAACTAGTAAAAGAGGTAGGAGTTGATCTTATTTTTGCACCTCAATCTGGAGAAATGTATCCAGAAAATTTTCAAACTTATGTTGAACTGACAAATTTAAGTCAGAATCTTTGTGGAGCTACTAGACTTGGTCACTTTCGTGGAGTTTGTACTGTTGTATCGAAACTATTCAATATTGTTCAACCAGATCAAGCTTATTTTGGTCAGAAAGATGCACAGCAGGCGATAATTCTTAAGAAGATGGTAGAGGATTTAGATATGCCGATAGAGGTTAGAGTATCCCCTATTATTCGAGAAAAAAACGGCTTGGCTATGAGTTCTAGAAATGTTAATTTAAATAACGAAGAGCATGAAGCAGCACTGATTTTAAATCGTTCTTTGAAGAAAGCTAAAGAAATGATAAATGATGGTGAAAGAGATGCACATAAGATTCAAGCTTTACTAACTGAGATGATTGAAAATGAGCCATTGGTTAAATCAGATTATATTTCTATTGTTTCTGCAAGTAATCTTCAACCAATAGAGAGATTAACAGGGCCAATTTTAATCGCTTTAGCTGTTTTTATTGGAAAGACGCGTCTGATTGATAATATCATGATGGAGGTTGATTAAAATGCTTTTACAAATGATGAAAGGTAAAATACATCGTGCACGAGTTACAGATGCAAATTTAAACTATATGGGAAGTATAACTATTGATCAGGAGTTATTGGATGCTACAGGGATCCTACCGAATGAAAAAGTACAGATCGTAAATAATAATAATGGAGAGCGTTTTGAAACATACGTAATTTCTGGCGAAAGGAATTCTGGAGTGATTTGCTTAAATGGAGCCGCTGCAAGAAAAGTACAACCTGATGATGAAGTGATTATTATTGCATATGCATATATGACACCAGAAGAAGCAAAAAATTGGCAACCATCTGTTATATTTGTTTCAGAAAAAAATAAAATTTTAGTTGATTAACAGAACTTGACAAAACCCTAGAATAGAGTTAAAATTGTGTGGACAACTACTATTATAAAGGGGAGGGTTATTATGCCTGCTACCGAAATAGTAAAAAGAATTGAAGAAATAAAGAAGAAAAATAATGCAATTATTTTGGCTCACAATTATCAAATTGATGAAGTTCAGGATATCGCTGACTATGTTGGAGATTCTTTTGGACTTAGCCAGATTGCAGCCGAGACTGATGCAGATGTAATTGTTTTTTGCGGAGTGCATTTTATGGCTGAGAGTGCAAAAATTTTATCACCAACTAAAAAAGTCATTTTACCTGTTCAAGAGGCAGGTTGTCCAATGGCTGAGATGGTTGATGTTGAAGGGTTACGAAAATTGAAAGCAGAATATCCAGGTGTTCCAGTTGTGACATATGTAAATTCCTCTGCTGAAGTGAAAGCCGAAAGTGATATATGTTGTACATCTTCTAATGCTGTAGAAGTAGTCGAATCCTTAGATTCTGATACTGTTATCTTTACTCCTGATCAGAATTTAGGTTCTTTTGTTGCCAGTAAAACTGATAAAAGAATCATCCTATGGGAAGGATATTGTATTACTCATCACTGCGTAACTACAGAAGAAGTAAAGCAAGTAAGAGCAGCACATCCAGATGCTTTGGTTCTTGTTCATCCAGAAACTAGACCAGAAATTGTAGCATTGGCTGATCATGCAGATAGTACAGCAGGTATTTTGCGTTATGTACGTGAAAGTGATCATAAAAAATTTATAATTGGAACTGAAATGGGGATTCTTCATCGGATGAAGCAAGAGAATTCAGATAAAGAATTTTATATTTTATCTCCGAAATTAGTTTGTGCAAATATGAAAAAAACTCATCTTTCTCATGTAATTAAAGCTCTAGAAACTTTGAGTCCTGAAATTTATGTAGAGGAAGAAATTAGTGTTAAGGCAAAACTGGCTTTGGAGAGAATGTTAGAGGTTAAAGGTAAATAAAAGAAGTAAAATAGATGTTAAGTCAAGAATTGGTTGGTGATAGAAATGAAAACACCTCGTTATTTGCTTGACTATTCTAAGATTACATTTGAAAAAATTTATACAGATTTTTTAGTGATTGGGACAGGTATTGCTGGCCTTTATTCTGCTATACACGCTCATGATCATGGAAATGTAATGATTGTAACAAAGGAAAAAGTAGAAGATAGTAATACAGAGCACGCTCAGGGCGGGATTGCTGCGGTAATTGATAAAGAAGATAGCACTCAGTTACATTCTGCAGATACAATTATAGCAGGCGCAGGATTGTGTAATCGCTCAGCAGTTGAAGTATTAGTAGAAGAGGGGCCTGATCGAGTTCGTGAGCTTATTGAGATGGGGACGAATTTTGATCGCTATCAGAATGAGCAGATTGCTCTTGCCCGTGAAGGGGCACATAGTCGACACCGAATTCTTCATGCGGGTGGTGATGCCACAGGAGAAGAAGTACGTCGAGCTTTAACTAGGGTAGTAGTTAATAAATTAGGTATTCCTGTGCATGAAAAAACTTTTATTTTAGATTTAATTACATATAAAGGTCGTTGCTATGGCGCATTAGCTTATTGTCATCATTATAAAAAATTTGTTGCCTATTTAGCACCGATAACTATTCTTGCTGCCGGTGGGTCTGGTCAAATTTATGAAAATACTAGTAACCCTGATGTTGCGACAGGTGATGGAATGGCAATCGCTTATCGTGCAGGAGCAGAGTTAATGGATATGGAATTTATTCAGTTTCATCCAACAACATTATATATTCCTGGTTTACCTGCGTTCTTGATTTCAGAGGCAGTTAGGGGCGAAGGAGCAGTTTTAAGGAATGCACAGGGTGAAAGATTTATGGTCAGTCGGCATCCACAAGCTGAACTAGCTCCTAGAGATATTGTTGCTAGGGAGATTGTTAACCAGATGCGGAAGGATAATAAACCACATGTCTGGTTGGATATTACGTATAAGGATTCTGAATTTGTGAAGAATCGTTTTCCTAAAATATATAAAACTTGTTTAAAAAACGGTCTTGATATGGCAAAAGATTGGATTCCTGTTGCTCCAGCGGCTCACTATATAATGGGTGGAATTAAAACAGATTTATATGGTGAAACTAGAATTCCTGGGCTTTTTGCATGTGGAGAGGCAGCATGCAATGGGGTTCATGGTGCTAACCGTCTTGCTAGTAATTCTCTTTTAGATGGCTTGGTATTTGGTTATAGAATCTTTAAAAAAGTTATTCCTCAATTGAAAAGCGTAAAAGAGGATATCACTAAAATTCCCTTGGTCTATAAGGAAGAAAAACATGTAAATAATGATTTACAATTTTTTAATTATCGAAAACAGTTCCAGAAATTAATGTCAGCGAAGGTTGGTATTTTACGGAATGAAACAAGTCTAAAATCAGCATTAACTCAAGTGACAGAGTGGAGCAAATTTTTACAATACGGATTTTTTTCAATGGATGAGTGGGAGACTCAGAATATGATTTTGGTTGCATCTATCATGATTCAAAGTGCACTTACCCGGAAAGAAAGTCGCGGTGCGCATTATCGGACCGACTATCCCGATAAGATGGCAAACTATCAAGGAAGACATTTCACCTTTAAAAGAGAACTTAAGGAGAGTGAAAGTGTTGAAATGGAATCATGAAGTTATCATAGAGATTATTCGAATGGGGTTAAAAGAAGACTTAGGAAGTGGTGATATTACTACTGATTCTGTGGTGCCAAATGAACATATTAGTGAAGCATATGTTACTGCTAAAGAAGATGGAGTTATAGCCGGGTTACCACTTGCAAAGATGATTTTTAAATATATTGATCCCGAGTTAGATTTTGATTTTTTAATCCAAGATGGGGATTCAGTTAAATACGGTGATCATATGGCAAAAATTACAGGCTCTACCCAGAGTATTTTAAAAGGAGAACGTCTTGTTTTGAACTTTTTACAAAGGCTTTCTGGAATTGCAACAAAAACAGCTTATTATAAGAGTTTAATAACACATCCAGGTGTGAATAAACCAGTACGGATAGTTGATACCCGTAAAACCACGCCTGGTCTAAGAGTTCTTGAAAAATATGCAGTAAAAGTTGGTGGCGGGCATAATCATAGAATGGGTTTGTTTGATGCCGTTATGATTAAAGATAATCATATTGAAGCGGCAGGAGGAATCATTCCAGCTGTGAAAAAAGCGCGAGAGGCGATTCCTCATACTATGAAGATCGAAGTAGAGATTGAAGATTTCGATGGCTTAAAAGAGGCTTTAGAAGCAGGAGCAGATATTATTATGTTAGATAATATGTCTCCTGAAAAGATGAAAGAAGCAGTAAGAATTGTTGCTGGTCGTGCGATTGTAGAAGCGTCTGGTAATATTACTGATCAGAATATTCAGGCTGTTGCTGAAACTGGAATTGATGTAATTTCAATGGGTACTCTTACACATACGATCCGTTCTCTTGATATTAGTTTAAATATTAGTCCTCAGAAGATTGATAATTTTGCTGATAAGAAAAATATAGGAGAATCTGGACGTCATTAGAATAGAAGGTTTAAAGTTGATGAAATAACTACGTTATTACATCTTAAGTTTAACAACTTTCGGAAGGAGATTTTAAATCCGCCGAAAGTTAATTTCAACTAGATAGTTTACCCGCACTTACTGAAGTTGGAGGACATTTATGCTCTCTGAAAACCCTTCCGAAAATGTTGTTAAACCGATCTGAGAAGTTAGATCGGTTTTTTTATTAGAGATTTTCAGTCTGGTAATATATACATTGTACATTTATATGAAATGATGATAGCCTTAGAGATAATAGCCTAAATGGGAGGGAGTTTGAAGAAAATGAAGTATTTGATGAAAAAATTACTCGTGGTGATGGTTCTGTTGGCTATTATCGTACCACTTTCTTCATGTGGTCAAAGAATGAATCAGGAAGAAATTGAAACACTTAAGATTGAAGAGACAATAGGTAGATATATGGATGGTTATGCTAAAAATGATGCAGATCAAATTATTGAGACAATGTATTTGGAAGAGAAGAATAAAGATGATCTTAAAACGATTATGAATCAAGTCTTAGAAACCATTCATCAAGATTTTTATTCCTTTAAGATTTCCTACAATATTGATGAGTTGTATATTTACGAAAGAACAGCTCAGACTAAATTGTCTGCAATATTGAGAGTTTTTGAGGATGATGAAGAAATATTTTCTGTAAGGTTATTTAGAGATAAAAACTTATTTTTGATTAAAGATGATGAGGGAGAGTGGAAGATTGACTTTAAGCAGTTTATTCCTGAAGAATTCTTAAAATTGGAGTTTTTCTTTTAGGATATTTGTATAATGATTTTATTAATAGCCTCCACTGGATAGTTATAAGTGGAGTCTATTTTATTTCTTAACTCGATTGTTAACCTTATAAAAAAAATGGTTGACAAAGAGTTTTCAATAAGATACTATAGCGATTAGAAGAAGAGAACAATACATAATGGAAGGAGTACTATGATGAAGAAATTAAAAACACAGGAGATGACTGTAGTAGCATTATTTGCTGCCCTAACTGCGGTTGGTGCATTTATTAAAATTCCAACTCCAATTGTTCCATTTACTTTGCAATTTTTCTTTTGTGCTTATGCAGGGGCATTATTAGGTTCGAGATTAGGATTATATTCGCAATTATTATATGTTGGAATAGGTTTAATTGGTATCCCTATTTTTACTAAAGGTGGAGGACTAACCTATATCTTTGAACCTACGTTTGGATATTTGATAGGTTTTATATTTTGTGCATATATAATCGGTAAATATACAGAAAAAAGTAAAGAGATCAGTTTCATTAAAATATTAATTCCTGTCGTGAGTGGTTTAATGGTTGTTTATCTAATCGGAGTTCCGTATATTTATTTTATAGTAAAATATTATTTTGGTAAAGCTATGACTTTTAAACAAGCTATTGTGATTGGATTTACACCATTTATTTTACTTGATTTATTGAAGTGTGTGATAGTAGCTTATACTGCAACAAAGATTATTCCTGCAATAAGACGAGCAGGTTACATTAAATAGTTTAAAATAATTGACTTTTATCTTTAGAGATAAGACCCCCACTTCTATAAG
>JAGMES010000330.1 GCA_023128035.1 Halanaerobiales bacterium
GGTCTTAACTCAAAAGATAAAAGAATGGCAAAATCTGCCTTCATAACTTAGTTTATAACTTTCATAGAAAGCACCCTTCAGTTAGTAGTAAAATTTCATTATTGACAAATTTTTTTCGTTTTAAAAGAAAGGATTTATAATAAATTTCTCGAATATAATAATAAAATCTTTTTAATCAGGAGGATATTAAAATGACAAATTTATCTAACACGTATAAGAATAAAGAAGTTAGTATACCTAGTAGATCTTTTAAAATTGGGCGAAATGAACCCTGCCCCTGTGGCAGTGGTAAGAAGTATAAGAAATGTTGTTTCAATATTAAGCCAAAACAATCATTACAATATTATTATGAAAGTATCACCAAGGAAACAGACGAAGAGAAAATTTATCCAATATTATTGAAAGCAGAAAAGGATTATCCGATGGAGCCTGCGCTTATTCTTCCAATTGCTATCTATTCCATAAAAAACCACCTTCTAGATGATGCTATAAGTCATCTAGAGAAAGCCTGGCAAATCATGGGCACTGCTTTAAATGATGATCTCATTTCTTCTTTGGTATATCTTTTTTTAGAAAACGATAAAATCTTTGAAGCTAAAGAGATCATAGAGAAGACTCTTGAAAAAAAAGAATCACCAGAACTACTTGCTGCCTATGGTGAAGTAAAAAAATCATTTGGAGAATTTGAAGAGGCTAATCATATTATAAAAAATGCCTTAATAAAATATCCTAATCATATTGAATTAATACATTTTAAAATGGAATCTTTACTCGATTCAGATAACACCATAGAGGCCTTTAAACTCTGGCACCAATATTTTGATAACTTAAAGATTTTCAAATCCTCACCTGTTTTAGAATATCTTAATAATGTCTTATATGAAAATTTTGATATACCATTTACTGCAGATGATAATCAGATTAAAGAGTCAATATTTAAATTTTTAAATATTGATGATATTTGGAAGGATATATATAAGTTTCTTGCAAAAGGAAAGGAAATTGAAGCTAAAGTAACTTGCGAAAAAATAGCTGATCTTCTTCCCCATAAAGCAACATTAAATATAACTTTGTTGACAAATTATCTAGAGCTTAAAGAATATCAAAAAATGATAGAACGTGCTGAAACTATCAAGAAATATCATACAGATAATCTTGAGTTTCATAAGCTTTATGCTAAAGCTTTCGGTGAAACAAACAATTTTGTTAAAGCAAAAGAAACTATAGATAAAGCTTTTCAAATAGCTCTTAAAGATCAAGAATTTAAAAGATGGGATGTCGTTGGAGATTATATTAGAATCTTATTAGATATGGATAATACTAGTGAATTACTGATGTTATTAGAAAAAATAAACGAAATTGTTCCAAAAGAAGAAAAACTGCTCACTATACTACAGATGAGTTTAAATTTTTTTGATTCACCCACATATGTTGAACCATTATTTCAAAAACTAAAAGAATTCAAAGAAAACCCAATAATAAACATCAAAGAATTATATATTAATATTATTTTTTTGCTATTACTCGAATTAGATAGTGAAGAAATACAAAATAACATAAATTCGACAAAAACCAAAGAAAACATACGAATAGAAATTGAAGAAGCAAAAAATAATGATATTTCAAATAATTCGTTATTAGATTATGCTCTTTTAAGAATTGGAGAACCTACAGAAAACAAAAATATTAGAAAAAAAATGGATCAATTACTTTCCCATTCCTCTGAATACCCTCAAGACGTTGTTGCAAAATATGAAGCCATACTAAAATATGGTGATCCAGAAACGCTACTAAAAAATCCTCCAGATAAAGATATGTTAACAGAAGATGGTCTGAACTTTTATCAATTAGTTGCATATATTAAAACTAATCAAATAGATCAAGCTAAAAAACTAATAAATCAAAAATTATTAAATAATACATTGCTTAATGATAACTTTTTAAATACATTTGAATTATTAAAATTTATCGAGAAAGACAAACTTATAAAAATATATAGTGAAATTGAAATGAACAAAGAATTGATTGATTTTTTAAAGATGCAATAGAAAATATACTATCAAAAGATAAACAAACATCCCAAAACATGCATTCTACCATGTTTTGGGATGTTTGTTACGCTTAGACTATCAAGTCCCTGATTCAGTTTCTAGATAATCCTCCAAATCATCTATGAAATCTAATTCTAATTTACCTTCTGATGTAATGAATACTTCTATATCCAAAATGGTGATCAATTTATTATCCACCTTACCAATTCCCTTAACAAAACCAAGTTCAAGCCCACCAATACCTTGAACTATAGGATGAATATCTTCTTCTGCAAATTCGTAAATTTCCCGTACTTCATCCACAATGATACCAACTTTGCCTTTTTCAATTTCAAATAATAAAACCCGCTTTAATGTTTTATCTTCATTATCTTTAACTTTGATATTAAGTTTCTTTCTCGCATCAATTAATGGAACAACTTCACCACGCAAATTAAACATTCCAGCAATATAATCAGGAACATGAGGTAAACCGAGATTAGTTATCTCAGGTAAAGGCTCAATACCCTGTACATCAGTTATCTCTAAACCATATAAATTTTTCTCGATCCGGAAAATAATAATCTTATCCAAACCGTTTTTACCTTTTTCTTTATTAACCAAAGTTGAAGCACCTCCTTAAAATTCTTCACCCTACTGTAAAAATTCTGCAAAAAACACTATTTTCCTCCCAAAAGTCGAAAATAATACTTGGCTATACTTAACAACATTTTAGAATTCGTAAATACTCACACTTCAACAGGAGATTGTGTCTTCTTTTTCCTAAAGTGAACTCGTCCAGCTAAAGCTGAACATCGGGGCTTCAGTAGGGGATTCTACCCCCACTGTAGATTAAAAACAATTCCCACCACTTATAGAAG
>JAGMES010000331.1 GCA_023128035.1 Halanaerobiales bacterium
CGTCATAATTAAATTCAATTTTGTTATTGCCTGTCTGATCTATGATGGAAAGAATCTTTCCACTACCATCAAAATTATAGGTTTTTCCATCCTTTCGGATAATGGTAATCTGTGTATCTTCCCATTCTTCTCCAACCTTAGCACTGTCAGACAATACATCTCTTACTTTCCTCTGAACCTTTTCTCCAACAAAGTGATGTCCTTTGTGGTATTCAATGCTACCATGACCTGCTTTATCCAGTCCTTGGCCATCCATTTCCCATTCTAATTTGGCCGCTGAACCATCATCAAAGTAAATAAATTGACCATTATCATCGGTTTCAATGCGTGGAATGGTTAAACTCCACCCTTTACCAAAAGTATGATACACCTTTTCTTTACCTTCAATATCTTCATCCTGAACAGCAAGAGATTCCCAAACTGCCGCTAAATTATCATACTTTCTTTCAATGATCAAATCCAGACTATTTCTGCCAGGAATTGAGAAATCAATACGCAGAATGTGAAAGACGGTTACCTTTATGTAAGATAACCGTCTTGTGTTAAAAAATATTAATTAAATTACTTATCTTTTTCCTGTAATTCTTTTAAAAAATCAGGGTCAACCCAAATATTTTTAACTTTAAAATCGTTCATATCCACATTCTCAACATCATATGATAAAACTTTTAGCAATAATTCTTCAAAAGATTTTGCAACAAACAGCATTTTATCAATGTCTAAGCAATAATTCTTATCTATTTCCTTTTCATGTTCCCATAAAAACACTTTCCCTGCTTTTTCTTTACTTAAAGCCAAACAAAGAATATCTCCACCTTCTGCTCTTGCTATTGGCAAACATTCTCTTGAAATTCTATCAATTAATTGTTCAGATTGAACTATTAAATCATTTATTGCATCTAATCCTATTCCATAGAAAACATTAATAGATATACTTACATCGTCATTTTCTAAAATGTTCGACTCTGGAATCCCACCATTATACTTTTTTAAAAATTCAACATATTCTCTGGGTAATTTAACTCCAAATTTGTCTTCAAGCATTTTAATATCTTTTAAATCAACTTTTATATTATTACCTTTAATTGAAATCATATTATCCCTCCTTATTTTATGGTACTAAACCTTTCTTTAAAAGTGATGCCCCTCCTGTATGTCTTACAGCTTGATGTAAATAAGTAGGTACTAACATCATTGTAACTCCATCCTCAACATGATGCCATGTATAACCAATAGGTGTCGCTTTTAATCCAACAGCTTTATTTACCTTTGTAAAATCCGATGCTTTACCTGTTAATCCAGCAACTTCAACTTTTAACTTAGCATATGAACTAAAATCAGGAAATCCTCGTTTAGTAAACTTAACACCATCTGGATAATTTTTAGCTAAATCTCCACTTAACTCAAAAACTTTACCAGCGTATTTCTTATTTATTATTCTTACACCATCGTAAGCATTACCCGCTCCCTTAACAAAATTCCCACAACTATTATGCACCCAAATACCACTACCAACAAAATACGTATGGTAATCCTGAACCTCGAAGTTGTAAACCTTTATTTCATGGCCTACTTCAATTACCTCAACTGATTCAACTCCTACATATGAATCACCAGCCAACACCAATACATTATTAGCATTAAGATTTTTTGCTTCAACCCAGCCAATTCCTATAACCCAGAATGGATGTTCCTCTGTTGCATCTATTTCTTCCCCATTTTCCAGAATAATTTCAATTATTATATCTGTAGTTCTTACAAATGTCTGCACAACAGGTTTATACTCTTCTTTACCTGTAATTTCATCTTTGGAAAGTACCAAGTCGCCTGGTTGAATATCTTCAATTACTTTATAACCTTCAGAAGTAATAATCATTGTGCCAGCAATGAAACAAACGCCATCATCAAATTTATTTCCCCAGCGTAGTGCATCTATTCCAGCTTCAAGCCCATTACCAATTGCTCTAGCTGCTTGTCCACTAACAAATGGAAGGAAATTCAGTAAATCATAGTAAGAAAAATTACCCTGAGTCCATGAATAGAAAGTCATACCCCAATCTACAGGTTCACAAAAGATACTTGCAACCATTAAAGCTCCCATTGCTACTTGTTCCGCCGAAATGACGAAACCAACCGTAGGCATATCATAGCTTGGTTTTAAAATAGCCTCTTGAATTCTACACTCATCAGCTTCATCAATCTTGCCATTCTTTCTTAGTTCTCCCGCAATCTCAAGTGTTGGAAAATTGACAAGACCTAAGTCATTTTCTTCAACTATAATATAGCTGATCGGTAGTAATAAATGGTCACCAATTTGCAAATCCTCTAAGCTTTCTAAATTATTCAAAGCCATTACATGCTTCAACATATGCTTAGACTTATAGATCTCCTGAACTATTCCCCCCAGATCATCCCCTTCTTCAATGATAATATCCAGTACATTTTGGTCAACATTGTGTACAATATAATGCCCAGTCGGATCAATATACTTCAAAGGATTGTTAACAGTGTAAATGTAGAGATTCTGCGTTTGTGGATCAATCATTTCACCTGGGTATGTATCCTCTGTAATAAATCTGCCCAATGCAGGATCATAGAAGCGAGCTCCGTAATAGTACAAACCGATTCCTTCTACCTGACGTTGACCTGTAAACTTATACTCTGGACTCGTCCCAAATCCATCAATCGGTGTATCAGGTTTGGACAAATCCTCACCAAATGGCAGATAATCCTGTTCCCATTTAACCTTTCCATTTCCATCTGTCATCAGACGGGATGATCCTAAATTGTCATGGTGATAATATAATTTTTCGGCAAAACTTCCTATTTCTCCTTCTACTTTAGCAATCTGTTTGCCAAGGGCG
>JAGMES010000332.1 GCA_023128035.1 Halanaerobiales bacterium
TTGAGAAAGCTACAGAGGGAACGAGTAATCTTAGTAAAGGAACTATAGAACATGCAATAAAAAGGCATTTGCCTTCAAAAGTTGCAAATGAAATCCCGTATTTATTAGAAAAAATGTCAATAGAACAGGTAAATAGAATACTTATACAAACAGGGAAAAATCCACGAAACTATTTTAATAAAAACTGGACTGAAGATCAGGTCTACGAAGCTGTTCAAATAGTATACAATTTAGCTTGTAAAAATGGAGTAACAGATGATACATATACAAGCTATGTTTTCGGAGAAGATGTTACCATTATTTTAAATAATGGAGTTTTAAAAACAGCATATGGGCAATATACTTATAACCTAACTGATTTTGGATATTAGATTTCAAATTGTATAATAACAGTTATAATTATGATTAATGTCTAAGTTTTTATTGAACGATTGAAGCTATTATGTTTCTTATTCTAAATTCACAGGAGGTGTTTTAAAACCATGTTTACAATTAAGTATAAAATTATTGATGATATTGAAAAACTAAAAAAAATTGATGAAAAATACTTTGAACATGATTTAGCAGGTGAAATAAGAGGATTGATTTTGTTAGATTTTAATAGTAATTTAGTTGGCTTTTATGATGATAGCCTACCTATTCATGTTGCAGAAATATTTGAAGAATTACTTGTATTATGGTTTACATTATTAAATAAAGTTATTCATAAATTAACTGAAAGTAAATATGTAGCATTAAGTTTAATAGAAAATAACTCTACATGGATTGAATTTAGAGTAGATAATACTTATCTTAAAGTGAGCATGATTAGTATGAAGTTCTATGAAGATAATATACCGTTAATTATAACTGAACCTAATAAACATATTGAATACTTAGAATGGAAAAATATTAAGATAACAAGAGAAGAATTTGTAAATGAGGTGATTAGTAAGACAGATTTATTTATTCAATTTATCGAACAGATAAATCCTAGTTTGTTGGAAAGCTTTAGTATTAAAGAATTGATAAAGCTATTAAAGAAATCTAAATCTATTATATAATATCACTAGCGTTGCATAAACAAATTTTTGAATTGTCAAGCCCTAAATATGGCTATTTGGGTTGAATAAATAGAAAAAACTCTTTATAATTAGAGTTAGGATAGTCTTTGCCCAAATCTCTAAAAATAAGGAGGAAACTATGGACAAAGATATCACAAAAACCACATTTTTTCAAATGTTTAAACCTATTTTTCAGAAATTTTTTTAAAAATCACTGCTTACTAATCAGGTTGACAAGTATGTCAAAAAACTTAAAACCATACAGCTGATCCAATTATTCATTAATGCTCAGTTAAATCAACACAAAGGGTTACGTGAGATTAGCAATCAACTAAATAATAATAATTGTAAAAAACTCATTGATCTAGAGTCCATTAGTGCAGCGCAACTTTCACGTAGATTGCGAGATTTGCCTACTGATATTGTTCAGACATTGTTCGATGGTATCATCCAAAAATATGGAGTTGAAATCGGATTTAATGTACTTAGACAAGGGCTAGGAAGAATTTACTTAATCGATGCTTCAACAATCGGCTTATGTTTATCTATATATGGTTGGGCTGAATTTAGAACAAGCAAAGCTGGCATTAAGTTGCATCAACGAGTAATCCTATGTGAAAACGGAGTCATGCCAGACAAGGTTATTATAACTCCAGCTAAACCTGCTGATAAAACTCAAATGGATAACTTGATCGTTGATACAGAAGGTGCTCTAAATGTATTTGACCGTGGTTATTTAGATTATGATAAGTTTGACTCTTATTGTGAGAACAATATTCGCTTCGTAACTCGATTAAAAAGCAATGCCATAATCGAGGTTGTTGAAGAGGTGGAAACTAATCCAAAAAGTCACATAGAGGAACGAATAGTGTATCTAGGTAAAGAGGGTACTACAAAAATGAAAAACCCACTACGACTTATTGAAACTAGAGATACTAACGATAATCCAATCATAATTGTAACTAATGATTTCGACTTAAGCACCGAAGAAATCAACATGATTTACCGTAAACGCTGGCAGATTGAGCTCTTTTTTAAATGGATAAAACAAAATCTCAATGTGAAAAAGTTTTATGGTTTAAGTGAACAGGCTGTAATTAATCAAGTACTAATAGCGCTGATAACATACTGCATGATCAAAATCCTGAAGATGAAAGTTGCTTTTAAAGGAGAACTTCTTGAACTATATAGATTATTGAAAACTTGCCTTTTTGATAATTTTTCTGACTTCCTTAAAAAACTTTTTAGACCAAAAAGATCGTCTAAAGGTCGACGAAGGCAGAAACATGAAACGATATATCAGATAACAGAAAGGCAGGTGATGTCAGACGATCTAGATCAATTTTACGATCTGACATATGATCCGTTATTTCTGTAATTTAATAATTGTAAAAATGTGGGTTAAGGACTATCTTAAGGTATAGTTATTTTTAATTTGTTAGCCCAAAATTAATTGGTAAAATTATTATTATTTAATATTTATTGTCTATAGAAATCAGAATAAATTTAGTTTGACATTTGGATAGAATTTTTATGCAACGCTAGTGATATAATATATATCAGATTATTTTTTATTATAAAACACCCAGAGTTATATTTTAAACAGTAAATTAAAGGATATTGCATATATATGCAATATCCTTTAATTTTTACATATCTATGATAGTATAATTTATGAAGTTAGCTTTGACTACGATGATATGGGGAATTTAACTAAGATAATATATCCAAATAATTTGATAGTAAGTTATCAGTATGATTTGTATGGTCG
>JAGMES010000333.1 GCA_023128035.1 Halanaerobiales bacterium
CAACAATTATGTCTTATATCGGAACTGCTAATAAACATAAAATCGATGCTTTTACTGCAATAAAGGCGGCAGTAACTAATCAGTCAAAAGCTTTACTTTTTAGTTAGCGACTGAATAGTTACAAATATCTAAATAAAAGAGATAGAAAAACAGAGCAGCTATATTGGGAAGAGTATTTAGCAAATTTTGAAGGCGAAAATTTTATCCAGGTGAAACAAGAAGAGATAACTTCAAAAAAATATGAAAAATACAGTTATGATATTAGTCAAGAATTTAGTAATCAAATTGATGCCTTTACTAAAAAAGAAAAGATGACAGCGGCAGAATTAATGTATTCTGCTTGGGGAATCTTGCTTATGGAGTACACTAATAGTACAGATGTAGTATTTGGCACAACGGTCTCAGGTAGAAATGCCAAAATAAAAGGAATAGAAGATGCTGTAGGATTATTTATTAATACCCTTCCTTTGCGCATGGAAAACCATGAAAACAAGAATGTTTTGCAATTGTTAGAGGATGTAAAAAAGTCAGTTCGTGAACGAGAATTATACGAAACATCACCACTGGTAGATATCAAAACATATGTTGGGATCAGTGGTAAAAAAAATTATTTGATTCATTGGTAGTAGTTGAAAATTATCCATTAGATGGTCTTTTAAATAAAGAGACGGGATTATTAGATATAGTAGCATATTCCATTGAAGAGCAAACTAATTATCCATTGACCCTTTCTATTAATAAATTAGAACATTTTAGTCTAACCTTAACATATTATCAGGCATTGATCAGCAAAGAACAAATTAAAAATATGGCTACGCATTTTATTAATATACTTAAGTTTATTAATAAAGAAAGTAGAGAAAGTTTAGAGCAATTAGAGATATTAACAAAAGTAGAAAAGAACCAGATACTCTATCAATTTAATGATACGCAGGCAGACTATCCAACAGAGAAGACAATCCATGAATTATTTAAAGAACAAGTTAATAGAGCTCCAGACAATGTTGCAGTTCTCTTTAAAGATACCAAGTTAACCTATAGTGAGTTAAACGAAAAAGCCAATCAACAGGCACGACGTTTAAGGGAGTATGGTGTTCAGGCTGATTCTATTGTTGGTATAATGGTAGAAAGATCCCTAGAAATGATCATCGGTATTATGGGGATTGTTAAAGCTGGCGGAGCATATCTACCTATAGACCCTAACTATCCAAAGGGAAGAATAGAATACATGCTAGAGGATAGTGGGAGTGAAGTAATATTAAGCAAAGAGAGCATGCTAAACCATATCAACTTTACAGGTCAAGTGATTGATTTATCTAATGAAGATCTATTTACGGGGGATTTTAGTAATCTGCAACCAATCAATAACTCTCGTGATTTGGCTTATGTCATTTATACTTCTGGTACAACGGGTAACCCCAAGGGTGCAATGATTGAGCATAAAGCTCTGGTCAATCGACTACATTGGATGCAAAAAAAGTATCCTTTAAATCAAGATGATATAATTTTACAAAAAACAACGTACACATTTGATGTATCGGTCTGGGAAATGTTTTGGTGGAGTGTAGTTGGTGCAAAAGTATGTATGCTGGAACCAGGATATGAAAAAGATCCTCTAAAGATTATCGCAGCCATCCAAAAATATAATATAACTACAATCCACTTTGTGCCTTCAATGTTAGATCTTTTCTTGTACTGTTTAGAAGAGAATAACGAACGTACAAATCTACCTAGCTTAAGACAAGTATTTAGCAGTGGAGAGGCTTTGAAGTTTAGCCAGGCGTCAAAATTCCAGCAAGAGTTTGGTATAAGTAAAAAGCTAATAAACTTATATGGACCAACGGAAGCAACCATCGATGTATCTTATTATGATTGTGACAGTCAGTTGAAGAGACCAATCCTTATTGGTAAACCGATCGACAATATCCAGTTATATATCTTAAACAATAGTAAACTAGCGCCTATTGGGGTACAAGGGGAGCTATATATTGCAGGAGATGGATTAGCAAGAGGGTATATCAACAGACCAGAATTGACAGCCGAAAAGTTTGTTGATAATCCATTTACAGCAGATACCAAGATGTATAAAACTGGCGACTTGGCTAGATGGTTACCAGATGGAAATATTGATTTTCTAGGTAGAATTGATAACCAGGTTAAAATCAGAGGCTTTAGAATAGAACTTGGTGAGATTGAGAATAGACTGCTTTGTCATGAAGATATTAAAGAAGTGGTTGTATTAGCAAGAAGTAATGATGCAAATGAGAACTATTTATGTGCATACATAGTCTGTAAAGAAGAGATCGACAATTTACAATTAAGAACCTATTTAAAAGATAGTTTACCAGAATATATGGTACCATCATATTTTGTACATATAGATAAGATGCCGTTAACAGCGAATGGTAAGGTAAACAGAAACGCTTTACCAGAGCCGAATATAAATGAAGTTCTATCTTCCAAATACGAAGCACCTAGAAATAAAACCGAAGAGAAACTAGTAGAGATATGGTGTGCAGTACTAGGGGTAGAAGAAGTAGGGATTAATGATAACTTCTTTGACTTAGGAGGACACTCATTAAAAGCAACTATAATGATTAGTAAAATCCACAAAGAATTAAACGCCGAATTACAATTGAAGGACTTATTTAAGAGTGCAACTATTAAAGGGATTAGTAACTATCTTGCTAGTAGTAGTGAGAATATGTACTCTGCCATCGAACAAGCTGAGGAAAAGGAGTATTACTGTTATAAGACAAAGAAAATGGCAG
>JAGMES010000334.1 GCA_023128035.1 Halanaerobiales bacterium
CAGGCTTTTTGTGGGCTAATCATATTATATTTTATATATAATTCATCATTGGGTTCGCAACTGAAAATATAGGAAATACTATATTTTCACAGAATCAAAATGATAAGTGTTAAAGAAAGTCACTTTCAAAATATTACTATAATGCATAATTACTTTACTAAAAAAGTCTAAATTACTTAATACTTATTTTTTGCATATGTTTTTTTAAACAATATAAAATTATTCCAAAAACATTACCAAATATGAGAATTAATGTCCATAGAATTTTTTGATTTAAGTTTTTACTATATATTGTTACATGTATCAAAAAAGGAATTGTTATAATTATTGATAGGAGTAGATAGTATCCAATAATTATTGCTAAGACTAGTTGTTTATAAAAATCAGTATCTATTATACGCCATTCATCTTCAATTTTTCTTATACAAAATGTACTTTTAAAGGAAACAATTGAATTAATTATTCCCCCTTTCCTTTTAACATCTGCAGTAAATTTTACCTTAATTTTTTTATAATCATCATCTATCTGTTTAATTTCAACTAAATTCTCTTCCAGTTCAAAAAAATAATATTTTTCTTGAATTTGATAAATGTTTTTCATTAAGTCTTCATTTTCGACCAAAAATACTATTTTACTTAAATTTTCTTTTTTTATACTTTCCGTAAATAGTTTTATTATACTTGTCATAGTACTCTTTTCTTTACACTCTACAGAAGTATTATATATTCCTATTGTCATTAGAATTATTATACAAACAAATATCTTTTTTATTTTCATTTATTTAACCTGCCTTTATCTTTTTTTGTTAAAAATTGTAGAAAAAACTTGCATCTAACTTAACCATCGGATCTTTTGGAATAATTTTTGGAACAAACTCATATCCTAACCCACCACCAAATTCCAATTCATCTGATCTGATTTCTGCACTTAAAACCCCCAAGTTTGTTGTTGATTCGGGAGAAGTCGTATCCACATATACCTGAACTAAAGAAAGGGTTGCCAGACCTACATGTTCATAGATGCTTTCCAGCGACCAGAACTAGAATTAAAAATCATTTGATAGGTACCGAATCCATCAACTCTGATCCTGCTATCATCAGGAATCACGACCTCTGTACCAGGCTTAGTAATGTGGATGCAGATCTTCCTAATCATTTATCTACAGCTCCTACCACTACTGTAAAAGGTTTTTTTCAATCAATTACAGCCAACGTTGGAAACAATATCTGTAGTTGAACCTCTGATTATTACTCAGTATATTAAGACGGCTACCTCTGTGTGTGATAGCCGTCTTAATACAAACACATATTTCTTCTGTTACTATTCACCATCAACCATTTCTAAAATATCCGTCCACAAACAAGATGATAACTCCATTTCTGTGCCTATTTCAACAATTTTATCATAAACACTATGTTTAATATTTAATCTTTCCTGTTCAATTACACTACATATTATTTCAAATGCAACTCCCCATTCATTATGTTCAATTAACTCTAACACATCATTTGTATCTTTTTGAGGAAATCCATTTATTTGACCCAATATCTCAAGTATTATATTTTCAATATTCATAAACAATACCTCCTCATTTTGTTGGAAATGCAGTAATTATATCCTTACCATCAGTAATTACTTTTATTTTTACACCATCTCTAATAGCAATCGCTTCATATCTTTGAACTCCTTTAATAACTCTGCCTTTCTTCCAAAAAACTTTTGGGTCAGTCACAATATCTGAAATATTATGCATAGTCTTTTCAGCACTCCATGATTTAGGAAATACTGATTTTCCAGGTTTACCTGGCCACAAATGACCTCCACCTGTCTTATCTCCATAAAGAATATGCTTAGTACGTTTTAGACTTGCTAAATTAACAAATTCATCAGCGTTAGCTGCCCCCTTACTCAGTTTGTTAATAAACTTACCACCTTTTTTTG
Organism: Halanaerobiales bacterium; assembly: GCA_023128035.1. The sequence goes on from JAGMES010000334.1 coordinate 1,943, forward strand.
CAATTGCTCCTGATATGAATGGTATAAGCATTAAATTTTCTTGTTCAGGAGTCAAATCTTTTCTTGAAAATATAGTTTTACCCAGAAAAGCTTCAGGGCCATCTTTGATATTATCAAGACCAAATGTCATCAGGGCAATATCAATACCAATTTCTATGGTCTCTATATCAATTGTAATTTTATCTTCCTTTATGAATCCTCTTGAAACTCCAAACTCCCATAACGACAGGTTTCTTTCATAAATTTGAGGATTTCCATTTCTATACCAATAGTACTGGTCAAACATTACTAGATTTTCAACTGGATTTAACGGTATTATAGCATATTCATATTCAATGCTATAATTGCTTATCGGTTCTAAAGCCCAATCTAAAAATTTATTTATCGGATCTCTCAATGGTTTTACTAAAACTTCCAATAAACTAGGTCTATTATAAAATTCTTCACTCCGCTTCCGGTAAAAATCTTCAAAAGTAACTTCTTCATACGGATTATTTCCTGTTGGGTCAATATATTTTAAAGGTCGGGTCGAGTAATGGCGCGGTAACATCATGTCCCGTTTCCATCACCCGCCCTAAGAACCATAATCAACTGATATAGACCGAATCACTCCAATATAACTTCATACTAACTTTGATTTCTAATCACAATCAGGATATAATTTTATATAGAAGAAATAACACGAAAAGAGGATTCGATATGGGCAAAATAAAAGTGCATCGTCAAAATATCAATAACCTTATTCAATCTGTTAGTTCCAAATCTATCTACCAATGGCTTGTCATACAAACAC
>JAGMES010000335.1 GCA_023128035.1 Halanaerobiales bacterium
TGTCTTATCTTTCAACATTGTTAATTTCTCCTCTGTTGTACTTAGAGAAGAATCACTTGGTAATATAGAAGCACCGGGATTTGTAGGATTAATCCACCCTTGTTTGTCCCAATATGGCGCATTAGCTTTTCGATTCATTAACATCTGGAAACTTTTCTCATTCGCTAACAAAGAATTAATAGCATTCAATTGTGGATTCACAACACCACATCCATATTCTTCGTCACCTACTGCGCTGATTGATAGATGTATCACTTCTCCAGGTTTGAAGAACTGGATTTTAGACTTCTTGAATTCAATACCAAAATCCCAACTTTTATATTGATTATATCCTTCAAGTTTACCTTTCTCATCGCGTTTAATATACATCCAGTTAGCATTAAGCACTTTCAACCCTGCTACTGTTTTATCAATGATGCCTAATTCAACAAATCCTGTACCTTTCATCAACGCATCTTTAATCCATTTACGTAATATGAAATTAAAATCAATATCTTGGATCCATTGTTCAATAATAATTTCAGCTTTCTCATTCTCAGAAGTAACATTAATACCAGGACCTACTACAAAATCCACGAACTTATCAACAGCACCATGCACAATAGGATGTTTTTTATACATCTGCTCGCATGCAAAAAAATCAAATGGGTGCTCTTCTCCTAGGTCCTTCGGAAACGTTGTTTCTTTACGTTTCACAACACCTTTGTAACTAGGTTCATCGTCTGTTTTTTCTGTAATTTTAATTTTCGAAGAATACTCTTTATAACTTTCACTAATTTGCTTATTTATTAAATTTTTAATGAAACCCATGATAATGAGAGTGGGGCATATTTCAGCCCCGGAAATGAGGCAATTTTCTTGTTAATATTTCATTAATATTATAGCTTATATATAAAGCTTTATCATTAATTATATAATTTTACTGGAATAATTCATCCACCCGCTTACTGTTTCTTTTTCCTGCCAAACTGCAAGAGCCAACGAATCAGTATAATCATCGTGGTAAGCATTACCATCAGGATGATGGCAACTCCACATATTATTCTTTTCTTCTTTCTGTAAATCTAAGAACTGTTTTAAGAATTTATCTTTTGCAACAGTCGGCCATTCAATTGGATATTTAATCCATGGTTCTTCTACAAATTTACCATCTACTTTCAATCCCAACATTAACCTACTTAAATTCTTATACATCTGGTCTTTAGACTGAGCACTAAACTTCACACCAATTACCGGAATGCTAAGAAACTTATCTTGTAGTTTAACACGCAGCTGGTCAACACCCATATCTTGCGTGCCTGTAGCATCACAATTTACAACTTTACAACGTCTAAAATATTTCATTAGTAATTCACTAATCACATGAATCTGGACTGTATAATCATCACCACTAAACTCTTTCCAATAAATGATTCTGCCTTGTTCATCTACAATAGTAAGTACTGTAGAATCGTTTACCTTACCCCAATCAACACCAGCAGTACACACCAACTCACATCGTTCTTTCAGATGCCACACTCCACCCTCTTGCACCATGTCTAATCTGTAATTCGTTTCTAAATTCATCAATGTATCATAAGTTATGAACTGTCCTCTCGCAAGAATCCATTCAAGGGCATATTGTGTTCTAAACTCATCACTATCTTCTCCAATCTCTAACTTTCGATGTTTGATATGCTTCTCATAATTAAGATGCACTGGGTTTTTTGTCTCCTCATACTTCTTTTTTCTATCTACCAAAGCTCGTTTATAATCAACAATGATTTTCTGCGATGGCGGTAATCTATCAAGCATCTCTTTGAATCTACACTTCTGATATCCTGCCGTACCAATAAATATCTTTACAGCATTCGTCTGTGCTCCCATCGGTATCGCCGTCTTATCGATCTTGAAATCTATCAAGTCCTGGCTTTCTTCGAATACTATCATATGCAATGTTTTAGATTCAGCATGAGAAGTTGGCGATAATGTAAAACAGAACGTATTTTGCACTGGCCATTTCGGACTTACTATTGTAACCCTATCAACATTATTACCAGCATATTTGAAATTCCATACTTTTGCTAATTTCAACTTTTCTAGATATTCACGAATTCGCTCATGATCCGTCTGGCTCTGTTGTTGTTGCGGTGCAAAAATACCTACATTAAAGAAGTCTGGTGCAAACATGCCATGATCTCGTTTTGCCAGATAATAGAATTTCTTCAAGAAGATATCGGTAATACACAAAGCTTCTGTTTTCCCGCTTTGCCTACTGAACTCTGCGCAAATTGTCTCTCCAGTATCGTTAATGACTGCCTTAATGATCTTGTTTGAGAATTCTTTCTGGTAGTCATATAAGTCGCGATTGAAATAGGTCTTAGCAATTTCATCTCGGAGCTTAAAAATCTTTGTCCATTTTTCATCTGGTATCATTCTCTAAATACTCTTTTAGTTCTTTACTATGATCTCCATATTTCTGCATTAAATAATAACTATATTCGGGGTCATACCATTCAGGCACATAACTTGGATATTTAATCTTCTGGTTCATCACCCACACTCCAAATTAACGCAATTACCCATCCTATAAATGTCCAACCTAAAAATATGTTTAATACCCATATTCCATCTGAATGTTTACAATTCCTACATGATGCTATTATTAACGGTATAAAATATAACAAAAAAACCATCAATATTAAAAAAATAACATCTATCATTTTTAATCGTCTCTATAAAT
>JAGMES010000336.1 GCA_023128035.1 Halanaerobiales bacterium
AATAAAACTTTTAACTGTCCAGTTAGTATTTTAATAAATGTACCAATTTTCACGGTATTTCAACATATTATACCAGATGAATTTCGAGGACGCTTTTTTGGCACTTTCAATACCTTTACTCAGGGCTTAATACCTATAGCTTATTTAATTTCAGGTTTAATATTAGGAATTGGACCAGTACATTTACTTATATTTGTTGGAGGAAGCGCAATTCTATTGTTGGCTTTAGGGCTAAGGAATAATGAAGAAATAAAAAATATTAAATTAAAATGAGGTGGGAAGATTTATGAAATTCACTACATCGTATGAACTAACTGGAGTGTTTTAAGAGGATTTAAAAAAATTGAAACACTAAAATGTAAACTTAATCTTCCCACATAGGGGAGTTTTTTATTGCGAAAGACAAATAAAAATATTGTCTTAAAATGATCTATTATGGAAAAAATACTTGCTTTATTGACTGGTGACTGATATAATTTAAATAGGTATTTTGAAACAAATTGTTTAATAAATATAATTTGATTTTGATAGTTTAGGGGGAGAGGGTGTCAATGAAAGGTAGTGAAACTGTTTTATCTGTAGAGAATTTTTTTGAAGAAGCTAAAGAGATGTTAGAGAAAAGGAATTTGGTTGGGTTTGTAGAGAATATTACCAGTGCAAAATTATTGGCAAGAGATGACAAAAAGTTTTTTGCGAAGATTCTTTTCTGGAGAGCTAAAGGGTTATATCTATTTAGAAATTTTGAGATGGCATTTGACGCTATCAATGAAGCACTGGAGTATAATGATGGCTCAGAAATGATCAAATTACAGAAATATAAAGGTCTGATCTTTGGCTATCATGGTAGATTAGGTGATGCAATTAGTTTGTTTAAGGAGTTGGTTGAACAAACTGATGATATTACACTTATGGTTGAGTTGTATATTAATATTGCGTGGGCTAATCTAATATTATATAGGCAGTGTGAAGAAGATTTAGTGTTAAAAGAAGCTAAAATCTATTTAGATAAAGCAAATCAAGTTTTTGATAAGCTCACAAATATAAAGAAAAAGCAAATTTTAATAAATTACAGCGACTATTACTTTGTGCAGAAGGATCATGATAAAGCTATAGAAAAATTAAAATCTGCTATTAACTATTGTCAAGAAGAAGACCTACCTAAAATTTATAATAATTTAGCCGAGTTATATTTAATTGATAATCAATTAGTTTTAGTTAATGACTATCTTTACAAGGCTGAAATAATAGCAAATAAGTATAGCAACTTTTTCGAAATTGGTCAAGCTTTATTCATTACAAGCAATATTGAAATTAATAATGAGGAATGGTCTAAGGCAGTAGATACATTATATGTTGCTTTTGAAAATTTCAAACTTGCACAAGCTTTTCCATATGCATTTAATTGTTTTACAAAAATTCTTGAAATATCACAAAGTTTTAATATAAGTTGTATTAATTCTTTAAGAGAGAGTATTAAATGTCAATTTAAAAATACTCCGTTTTATGAAAAAATATAAAAGAATAAACAGGGGGATTTTCTGATGAAAAAATTTATTTGTGTATTTTTGACCTTGCTTTTGTTTTCAATATCTGGAATTACTGTTTTTGCTTCTAATATTGTAGCTACTGAAAATAGTGGGTATAATTACCTTATTTGTACTCCGGATCCAAATGAAGAATAGCCTATTAGCAAATAAAAAAGCTTCTGAATGCTCAGAAGCTTTTTTATTTCACATTTGATTGCACATATTCCATTAGATTACCAATCTGTGATTCTTCAAACTGAAACTCATTCAAAAGTGCTTCAAACAAACCAAATTTCAAATTCAGAGAATTTTCTTCTTCAATTTTTAATAATTCCGCGATTTTCTTGATTTCTTCTCTCGTTAAGTTTATATTTTCCTTCATAAAATCATTCAAGCGAAAATAATTGATCCCTGTATGTTTTTGCAATTCTTCTAAACGCCACTTAGATTCTGCTAGACTTTTCTCAACCTTTTCTATAAAGAAGCGATTGTTCATCTTCTCTGTAGGCATGAATAAGTAGTATAGAGGAACATTCATGTATTTAGCGAGTTTGATCAAAACTGCAACTGAGGGATAAGAATCCCCATTTTCTATTTTACAGACATGTCCTCTGGTGATATTGATGGAATCACCTATTTGTTGATAGGAAAGGTTATGTTTTTTTCGAAACTCAGCCAATTTTGTTCTGAAAATATTAAGTTCGACAGACATATAATTCCCTCCAAATTAGGCACATACTTTCGAAATGAGCCCTGAGTATATTAAAATTATAAACTTATTTACCAAAATAGTCAATGAAACTAGCTAAAAAATTTCATTTAAAGAAACAAAAATAATAAAGTGTAGCACAAAATAATTATTACTAGAAAATTATTACTTAAATGGTAGTAAATATTCTCATATCGTATTATTTAAAGACTCATAATTAAATTTTGTTGACTTAAATAATACGCAAGTGTATAATAAAGTTAAGAGTTAATGTATTTACTTCATACATTGCTCCTTATGAATGATCAGTCGTCAAGCACAGTAAAAATATCCTCACCCTTTCTCACATTAGTAGTGATTAATTCAATCAATGGAACAGCAACTTTATTGTATTGTATTTGATGATTTAGCACCCCACGAAGCTGATTA
>JAGMES010000337.1 GCA_023128035.1 Halanaerobiales bacterium
TTATTTACCAATTGATCCTGTCTATCCAGAAGATAGAATTAAGTATATGCTTGAAGATAGTGATGCTAAAATCCTCTTAACAGAAAATAGTTTAATTCAAAACTTAAATGAGATAGAAGTAGAATCTATAGATTTGTATGATGAAAAGATATATAGCGGAGAAACAGAATTAGAAAACATTACATTACCGAATAACCTGGCATATGTAATCTATACCTCTGGTTCAACAGGAAAACCAAAAGGAGTAATGCTAGAACACAGAAATGTAGCAAATCTTGTTAGTGGTTTAGATCAACAAATCTATGCTCAGTATCAAAGACGTTTAAATGTTTGTGTGGTTTCACCATATGTCTTTGATGCCTCAGTAAAACAGATTTTTGCAGCATTATTGTTAGGACATAGTTTATATATCGTGCCAGAAAACACTAGATTGAGCGGATTAAAACTACTAGAATTCTATGAAAAGTACAATATAGATGTTTCTGATGGTACACCAACACACATTAGCTTATTGTTAGAAAATATGGAGGAAAAACATAACGAATTAGGCATCAAACATTTTGTAATCGGTGGAGAAGCTTTAACAAAGAACTTAGCAGAAAGTTTCTTAAGTCGATTTACCAACTCAAAACCAATCATTACAAATGTCTATGGGCCAACCGAATGCTGTGTTGACTCCAGCTCATATGATGTCACCATTGACAATTATAATCTTTATGATATGATTCCAATTGGTAAACCTATGCCAAATGTACAGCTTTATATTATGGATCAAAAAACAAAATTACAGTCAATAGGAATCCCGGGCGAATTATGTATCAGCGGTGCAGGTGTATCTAGAGGATATTTGAGACGTGAAGAACTAACCGCTGAAAAATTCATAACTAATCCATTTCGCGAAGGGGAGAGATTATATAGAACAGGGGACTTAGTAAGCTGGTTACCAGATGGAAATATCAAATTTATTGGACGAATAGATCATCAAGTGAAGATTCGAGGGTATAGAATCGAATTAGGTGAGATAGAAAACCGTTTATTAGAACATGAGATCATTAGAGAAGCGATAGTAATAGATAGAACTGATCAAAATGATGCTAAATATCTCTGTGCTTATATTGTTACAGATGAAGAAATTCCAGTAGCAGATTTAAGAACATATCTATCGAAAGATTTACCAGAATACATGATCCCATCATATTTTATTAGTTTAGATGAAATGCCATTGACCCGAAATGGTAAAGTAGATCGCAAAGCTTTACCAGCCCCAGAAGGTAATCTAGAGTTAGGTACAGAGTATGTAGCTCCTAGAGATGAAGCAGAAGAAAAGATGTCATTAATCTGGTCAGAAGTCTTATCTGTTGAGAAAGTTGGTATAAATGATAACTTCTTTGAGCTGGGTGGTCATTCCTTAAAAGCAATTCAACTAACCGCTAAAATATTAAAAGAATTTAATGTTGAAATGCCTTTACAAGAGATTTTCAAAACACCAACTGTCAAAGATTTAGCTCAATTTGTTCGGAAAGCTAAGAAAACTTTATTTACAGCAATTGAACCAGTAGAGATGAGAGAATACTATCCAGTATCTTCTGCCCAAAAGCGACTTTATGCTTTGAAAGAATTAGAAGGCGAAAATATTACTTACAATATGCCAACAGTATTGATTTTAGAAGGTGAATTAGATAAGGAACACTTTACAAATGTATTCCAAAAACTGATAGAACGTCACGAAGCATTCAGAACATCTTTTGAAATAATAGATGGAGAGATCGTACAAAGAATTCATGATGAAGTAGAGTTTGAACTTAAAGAGTTGGAAATCGCCGAATCAGAACTAGAGAATACGGTAAAAGAGTTAATTAGACCATTTGACTTAAGTACAGCACCATTACTACGTGTTACATTGGTTAAGTTTGCTGAAAATAAACATGTACTTATCGCTGATATGCACCATATCATTTCAGATGGTTTTTCAATGAGAAATTTAATCAGTGACTTGGTATATTTATTTGCAGATTATGACTTACCAAAATTACGTTTACAATATAAAGATTTCGCAGTCTGGCAAAATGAACTCTTTGCATCTGAAATGATCAAAAAGCAAGAAGAATACTGGCTAGAAACCTTTGCAGGAGAAATCCCGGTATTGAATCTATTAACTGATAATCCAAGACCAGCAATTATGACATATGAAGGTGATAAGATCCAGTTTAATTTAGATAAAGAATTAACAAATCAATTAAATTACCTAATAGTAAAACACGGTGCAACTTTATTTATGACATTATTGTCAACCTATAATATTCTTTTAGCTAAACTTTCTGGTCAGGAAGATATTATAGTTGGTTCACCGATTGCAGGTAGAAAACATGCAGATTTGGAAAGTATTATCGGAATGTTTGTTAATACTCTAGTCTTTAGAAATTACCCAGAGGGTAACAAACGATTTGTTGACTTTTTAGAAGAAGTAAAAGAAAAATCATTAGAAGCATATCAAAATCAGGATTATCAATTTGATATGTTAGTTGATCAACTTAATTTAGAAAGAGATTTAAGCCGTAATCCACTGTTTGATGTCATGTTTGTAGTACAAAATATCAGTACTGACTTACCTTTAATAGATAATGCAGATAAAAAGGAAACGAATGATTTAAAAATTGAAC
>JAGMES010000338.1 GCA_023128035.1 Halanaerobiales bacterium
TGTGTTAAGGTAAAGATAAAACCAATAACAAAACACATACCAGTACACCTACACACTATACTATTTATGTTGTTCATATCACTCCTCCTATCACTATTCTTCGTAGCAAATACTCTTTTAGAAATAGTAACAGTGAATATAGCCCTATTCCTCCTGATTTTAATCCTTTGGTGTGCCATATATCTAATTCGTGAACGTTACCATCACCTTAAGGCTAAAATAAAGTCTATCCCAAATTATCTACCGACTAGTATACCGATCCTTTTGATACTCTTATTTATTCTGTTGTTTCTGCCACAATTCTTCTCGGAGTTAGGATTTTTTAGAGGGTTTAGATGGAAGTATCATAGTAGTATGTTTTTTGAAGGATCTGAAATTCATAAAATAATTTTGAATATGGGCGTAGACTATTGGAGCAGTGAGGGTATTTTATTTCCACTTGCATTTATAGGTTTTGTCACCCTACTATCAGATGTAAATAAAAATAAGAAGTATCTGTTTTTGATTCTAATTCTATTATCCTGCACTCCAATATCAGTTTATGGTGAGTACCTCACCATATTTTTATCACCCCTCTTTGCTATACTAGTTGGACTTGGGATGAGAAGGATAATAGGTAAATTAAACGGTATCTGGAGTAATCGACTTAGTACTAGTTTTGTCGTGATATGCGTAATAATCTCCGTCTTGTTTTCATCTTTTATGCCTAATCACTGGGTATTTTCTATAAATCCAAGAACAAAAACAACACAGTGGATGCAAGATAGAACATATCATGTTACATTATTTTTGGATAACAGAGAAGGTTCAGTAATTGTAGGCGGTACAGGTTTTGAGGGTCAAATCGCCGCCTTCTTACTGGTGAATAGGATAGTATGGCCGGGGTGGGGTATAATGCTAGGTAAATCATATGACAATGCAGAGTCTCAAGAGGTAATCTCTAAATATAATGTAAAATACAGTGTAGAAAACGAGAACACTCCAGGGGACCTTACGGAATATTGGTCAGGTAGACGATCCTCGAAGTTTCTTAAATCAGTTCGTAAAGTTAAAGACAAGATATATGATAATGGACTACAAGGTATCTGGAGTTTAGAGTGATTTCCATGAAAATTTGTTTTATAACACCTTTTTATCTTCCCGTTCGAGGGGGGATCACAACATATGTTGCAAACCTTTCAGATATACTTAGAGAGAATGATAAATTTCAGGTCTCGATCATATCTAGATCAGGAAATGGTGATATAACCTACAGCAATGGAAAATTTATTTTTGTATTAAAAACATTTTTCAGCATGATGAAGATGAAACCCCAAGTAGTCCACTCTCATGCCGCTTGGTACGCCCTATTTCCCGGAAGTTTATATAAAATGCTCAACAGGAATGTAGTTCTCATTCATACATTCCACACGGAGCCAACAAAAAAAATCGACGGCTTTAAAAAAATTGTTTTTGAATGGTTGCTATCAAAATGTGATGCAGTGACGTTTGTAAGCAATTTTCTACTAGAAAAGATCTGTGAAAATTTGGATATAAAAACCAGAAAGGAAGTCATATATGCGGGGGTTTCAAAAAAGAAGGTTAATCTAGAGAACTTAAAGGATTTCAAAAAGAAATTTCTTTTAGAAGATAAGTCCCCAATAATATCCTTTATAGGTCCACTAGAGTGGGAAAGGAAAGTTAAGGGTGTTGATCTATTGATCGAATCTTTTAAGTACGTGGTGGATAGTTATCCTGAAGCTAGATTAATGATTATCGGGGATGGAAAATTTAGGCATAATTTAGAGGGGAAGGCAAAAGAAATTGGAATTAGTAGTAATGTTATATTCATTGGTTTTTTGGAAAATGTGTTTGTCCCTTTAACAATAACAGATATCTATACTCATATATCTTTGCAGGAGGGGTTCCCGATATCTTTACTTGAGGCAATGAATATAGGAAAACCAGTAATTGCAACAAGTACTGGGGGTATTCCTGAGATAATCGTGGATGGTAAGAATGGTATATTGGTTAAAGCAAATCCTGAAGCGATTGCAGAAGTCATTCTTAAGCTATATAAAGACAAGGATAAAATGAGGGTGCTTGGAGAAAATGCATATAAAATAACAATCGAAAAATGTTCATGGAGTATGATCGCTGACGAATTTGCCAAGATTTATGCAGATAAAGTAAAAGATCATCAGGTGGGGAGGAGGTAAAATGTATATTGCTATTGTCGGATTGTTGTATTGTAATAGAGGGGTAATATAATGAAAGTAATGTTTTTGACAGGACATATTCAGGACATAATGCATGGCACCAGGATTATGATGGAAGCAGAACGATTAAGTGAAAGAGGCATTAAATTATTCAAGCTATCTATACTCCCAATAAATCTTTACCTTAAGGAGATGAGAGGGGGTAGCTCTACCGAATATCAAAAAGAGAAGATACATCGTGTTTATAATTTACCTAGATTTCCAATAGGAAAGCATCTGATCATGATGTACATTTGTCTTATCCTAAATATTTGCATTACAATACCGTTCGCAACGATCATAATTAAAAAAGAAAAAATTAAAATTATTCATGCACATGGACAATATGCATGTTTTCTAGGAGCTATACTAAAGAAGGTATTAGGTATGAAACTTATTTTC
>JAGMES010000339.1 GCA_023128035.1 Halanaerobiales bacterium
TTTATGATCCTGAGATTGGAAGATTCATAACGGAGGATACGTATCAGGGAGAAATTTCGAATTCGCAAAGTCAGAATATATTTATTTATGTAATGAACAACCCCATGAGGTATGTTGATCCGACTGGAAATAATGCAATAACAAAATCAATAAATAGCTTTAAAGAAATCGGGATAGGTTTTTGGAATGGTTTTAAATATAGATCAGAACATTCTTTTGATTCGCCATATGATTTTTTTAACTATTGTACAATAGGAATATTAGATGCCACTTGGTCAGGAGCAAAAGAAAGAGCATCTAAAATGACGGATTCGCCATATGACTTCGTGAATTGGTTATCTTTTGATACAGTGGGTATTTTTAAAGGAGCCTTATTCCCTGAAGAACGATTTTCTGCTGAACATTGGATGAATAGTATCGGGGCAGCAGGAATGCTTATTAGTGGTATGGAGTTATTAAATAGATCAGCTGGATCAGGATTATTAGATGATTTAGGTGATGATTTTATAAATAAAGGTATAAAGGAAGCAGATGAAGTTGCAGGGGAGTTGGCTGAAGAGAGTAAAACTGAATATGCTAGACGTAGGGGGAAAATAGGTGAAGAAGCAGCTGGAATTACTAAGAATACAAAAAGAATAGAATCTATTACTGGAAAGGCAAAGTACAGAATACCAGACGGTTTAGATGAATTAAGCCAAGTGTTAACAGAAGTAAAAAATGTAAAAAGACAAGGTTATACTAGTCAAATAAAAGATTTTTATCTATGGTCTAAAAATAATGGTTATGAATTCGTACTCAAGACTAGACCTAATACAATAATCTCACGACCTCTACAAAAACTTATTAATGCTGGCAAAATAATTCATGAATTCATTGAACAATAATAAATAAGGGAGGAAAATATGGAAAGACTTAATTTAGAACAATTAATTATAGATGTTAATAAACAAGGTTATGAAATAGTATCACATCAAGATTTAAAAAAGTTAAAAACTAGAGATAAAGTTATTGTACCAGTATTGGTGAAATACTTAAAAAATGTTAATTTCATTAACGAGAAAGAATTTTTTGTTAGGTGTTTGGGAGTTAAAGGGTTTAATGATGCAACAAAGTTTTTAATTGATGAGTTTAGTGCTAGTGATAATAGGGCATATAAATGGGCTATAGGTAATTCATTGTCAATAATTCTAGATAAAAGATATGAAAATGATTATATTGATATTATTAAAAATAAACAGCACGGAACAGCTAGACAGATGGTAGTAGTTACTTTGGGGAAAGTAAGAAGTGAAAAAGCTATATCTTATTTAATTGACTTGTTAAGTGATGAAGAAGTATGTGGTCATGTAATAATTGCTTTGGGTTATTACAAAGATCATAAAATTATTCAAAATATAAAACCATTTTTGGATCATAAAGAAAAATGGATAAGAAAAGAAGCCGAAAAAGCAATGAAGAAATTACAAAAGCATATGTGATAAATGTTAGAAGGAAGGCTGAAATTAAGCCTTCCTTTTTTAATCGGATTGGATTAGCCCCTTAAGAAGAATATATTTCTGAAGAATGATTTTATTTGAACATGAGATGAATAGTATAGGGGTAGCAGGTATTCAATTTTATCAGTAGATGTTAAACGTCATTTTATTTGATCTAACAAAAATCAAATTATTTTAGTTTAAATTACTTATGAAAATACTAAAATTTGTGGATTAAATAATCTGATCTAATAAAACAGATAATTCTCTCAGTTATCCTATCTTTAATAAATCTAGATATTACTATGATGGATTGAGCCGATTTGTCAGTGTAGATGTATTTAATGAGAATGAAACAGGACAAGTTGAAATCTATAGTACTTACTTTTACTACGATGAAAGTGATAGAAGAACTGCCGTAAAAGATGCAGAAGGACATGTGACCTTTACTGAATATGATCAGTTAGATCGGATAACGAAGATTATTTATCCAGATGGCAGTAGAGATGAGCTTAATTCAGCGGATAATCTATTGTTTACAAAAGTTGAATATGATCCAGTATTGAACAAGAGAACTATTACAGATGCCAAAGGAAATATCATTCAGAGAATGTACAATACTCGTGGATGGATTGTGGCAGAATCTATTGTAAACGGGTTATTGAGTAACGAAGATGACATTAGTAGTGAGACTGGAGATAATGGCGAAGATGAAGTAGTTAAACTCTTTAACGATGAAGTTTATGAACATCATGAGAAGCCTTATTTCCAAATAAATCCTGAATACACACAAATCATAAAATATGATAAGCTAAGTCGAGTAATTGAAGAGAGTAGAAAGGTTACTTTGGATAATGTGAAGATTGATTTTGTTACCAACTACAATTATGACAGAGTTGGTAATAAAGTTGAGATTATTAATCCAGAAGGACAGAGATTGAAACTTAAATACACTCCTCAATACTGGCTTTATCAAGAGATTACTTATGATGATACTGGTAAAGAGTATATTACAACTCACAGCTACGATAATGTGGGGAATAAAAAGAGTGTAACCGATCCTGCCAATGTGGTTATTCGATATGAATATGATGAACTTTATCGAGTGGCAGAGATTATAAATCCTGATAACAGTGATCAAAAGTTTTATT
>JAGMES010000034.1 GCA_023128035.1 Halanaerobiales bacterium
AATTACTACCTTCATCCTCTCTAATACCAAAGTAATTATTATTAGAGTCTGTTTCAAAAAAGATGTTGTTGCATAAATATATAAAAGTATGTATAAAAAATTATTTTCAAAATAAATTACACCTCTATTCATATTATGGTAAAATAAAGGTAGCAAACCAAAATACCAAATGAAAGAGGTGTAAGCTTTGAATACTCAATTAGATTTGTTCTCACCCCTATATTATAGCACATTAGGTTATGATTTGGAACTAATAAGTTATAATACTTTTATTGAAGATGAATTTGTACGAAAAATATTTCCTGAGCCAATTAGTGGCACCCGTGGTAGAAAATCTTATGATCCAGTTGTGTTATTTCGAATGCTTTTTTTGTACTTTACTCGTCCTGAATTTACTTCATTTCGTCAAATGTGTCGTGAGCTAAGAAAGCCAAAACACCAGGATTATCGAAATTTCTTGGGAATCTATAGTTTCAATATACCCAGTCACTCTACCTTGAGCAAATTCCGTAAACAGCTCGGAATTGATGATAATTTACTAAATGAATTAAATAAAGAAGTGGTACATCAGGCAAAAAATATGGATGGTTTCTTAAATCTGATGATAGGTAGTTTAGATTCACGTCCTATATTTGCTAATGTAGGAGGCTTTAAAAAAGAATGCGTTTGTAATAATCCAGATAACTGTACATGTAAACTTCGTTTTTCTGATACTGACACTGCTATCGGAAGACAACGTATCAAAGTAAATCAAAATCGGTATTTCATAGGCTATAGGAAAACAACTGTTATTTGTCCAAGTTCCCAAGGCCCTATGCCTTTAGTCTCTAATGTTGTAAATGCTAAAGTATCCGATCACGATATGCTTATTCCTGCTTTAGAACGTTTAAAAGAAATGGATATCTCTATTCCATATGTGATAGGCGATATGGGATATATTAAGGGCGACAACAAGATTAAAGCATTAAAAGACTATTCAATTGCAGTTACCACACAAGTAAAAAATAACATGCTTACTCCAGAAACATGCAATGAGCATGGTCAGGTATTGTGTCCAGAAGGGCATGTTGCTCAGTACCTTGGCTTTAATATGGATACGCTACAAGTCATATATGGTGGCAACTTAGATCATTGTTCCTCTTGTATTAGAAATCAGACCTGTTCAAGAGAAATCATGCTGTCGTTTGAGGAATCGCCACAATTCTTTGGCCCTGTTCCACAAAACTCTATATTACAGAAGGGAATGCTTAAATTTCGCAAACAGTCTGAATTAAACTTTGCTCTTGAATCTAACATGTTAGATAAAGTGTTTCGTCATAATAAAATCCCAGTTAGAGGTCAGAAGAATGTTGAGACTTATTTAAGATTGGCAGATTTGTTTCGTTTGATCCTTGGAATGGTTCATCATGCCATAGAACACTTTATTTCAAAAGATCAGAAAAAACAGATACGTAATCTAGCAAATAAAGCGATACTTGATTGGAATTTTAGCACAAGTCAGGTTGCTTAATAAATCAAAAAAAAAGTAAGCTACATTTTTTAAAGATATATTTTTACAAAAGGGATTAGTGTACTTATATACAGGAAAATATAACCATTTAGTTGAACTAAAATTCATACTAATCAGTTGTGTCTGTTTTATTTTTTGGCATTTTGATACTTCAAGCTAATAATTATACAGTTGTAAGGCTAAAATGCCCAATTATGAAACAGACTCTTATATATAAAGTTTTGCTTATATTTTTGAATATTTTTAATAAATTTTTTAGATTTTCTGAGCTAGACAAGCATTGCTCGTGAAATGGCTGCATAACAATATTTGAATATTCATTATTCGTAAACATGGGCTCCAGAACCATCAATTACTGATTTTATGTATTCATTATGAGGACCTTTATTGCTCCAACAATTCTCCCCCCTTATATTATCATTATTAATAGGAATCATACTTTTTCTAAAAGTTAAATCAAAATTTTTACCTTGAAAAACTTCAGTTATACAACGTTGTAGACAGATATCAAAATTGAGGTCGGATCCAATTGCAAATTTATACCGTGTTTTATTTTTATTAAAAATGATTATACCTAAAACAGGTATTTTTCCACCCAAAGTACAATCCTTCACTTCAACAGTGTAGCCTTTATTCTCTATTTCCAATAATAATTTGTATGCATAAGTATTACTATATAAATTTCGAGATACAGAAGGGAATTGACCAATATATGAAAAATCACAATGAATTTTTTTTAGTGCATATCGTTCTAACAATTCACAAATTCCTTGTGAAATAGCCTCTTCCTTACTGTTTCCAGCACATGTACCATTAGACCCACAAAGATATCTAATGGTATTTTCTGGTAGACTAACAATGCTACCATCCTCTATAGAATAATAGTTTTTTATTTCACATAATTCCGGAATACTACTTAAAATTTCCTTTAACTTTTCGTCTACTCTCATATCAAAACATTGTTGAAAGTAACTTTTATATATCTCGATAATGGCATCTAACTCTAAAGAATTATCCATATTCACATTCTTTTTAAATTTGTAATAGTAACCATGGATTAACATATTTGATTGTAATCGTTCCATTAATTCTGCTAAAGCACTAGCTATAGAATACTCTAACGTTATACCCTTTCCGTTTGACTCAATATTTTTTAATCCTTCTATTTCAACTCTGGTTGAATACTAATAGCCATTATGACCACGTTTTTCAACAAAATTAATATTTATTTTATTATTATAAAGTATTTTTTTAATAGTATTTATCGTTTCTTGTGGTGGCAAATCTTTATTTGCCCAAGGTTTTTTTCATTTACAGCCATTATTGATCCCCTAAACTTCAACATAATTTAATTTTTAATTTGGTCATAATGCCTCCGACTTTAGGTAAAACCAATTTTCCTTGTGCATGGTATGCTTTGGTAAAAAGTTCTGCAGACTTATATTCTGTAATATGAAGTACATTTTGGTGCTGATCCTAGCTAAGTTTCAGTAAGCCAGGAAAATAATTACTTATTTAAAATATTTACAAGATAATTTTCTATATTAAATTGCCACGGTCAGGCAATATTCAAAAATTGTACTTTTCAAAGGAAATTTCGTAATAGCACTTACTGATTTAAGAATATTGTCAGTTTCAACAACTGGTGCATTGACAAATTGAGAACTAAGACATTCGAGTTTCCAACCAGAAAGTTCAAATAACTTTTCATAGTTTAGACGAAGCCACATTGATTCCAAACCACGTCTTACTAATTCCTGTACATTTACAGTATCTTCTTCTTTGCAAAAAGACGATATAGAATAGAATTTGCCACAACAAATTCTCTTTAATTCTTTTAATACATTTTGAGAATAAAATATATTTTGAAGTCCCAATAAGGTAGTCATCATGCTGAAAGAATGATCTTTAAAAGGAGATTTTTTAACATCAAATGCCACAAAACTTACATCTTTATTCATATCAAGTTCATTCATCATATCAAAATTTTGCTTAAGTACTGCTGGATTGATATCGCTCATAACCAATTGCCCAGAGAATTCATTTAGTAATTTAAAGGCTAAGTACCCTTTACCTGAAGCAATATCAAGGATCACTCCATCATAATCTTTTATAGAATTAATACATTTTTTTATTAGAATGTCAATTGTTTCAAAACAATCATTTAACATTGATTTTGAAATAGAAAATTGTATTAATTTGGTTACTTCATCGTATTTTCCACAATTACGCATCAAATTAGCTCGAATTAATAAATCTGAGGCAGATAATTCATTGATAGGAGTATTTAATAATTTTTGCATTTTTTCTAAATTTTTATCATAATGTCTTTTTATATATTCTTCTTTGCGTTTCCATATTTTCATATTCTGTAATTTTGGTTCTAAAAATAAAGCAATTGAATCGTAAATTGGATATTCACATAAACATTTTGTGCATCTTGCTAGACCTGAAATGATATCTTGTGCATTAATCCTTTCTATTTTCCAAGACAGCTTATTATGACAAAGGGGACATTCCAATAAATCAATTAGATTTTCTTTCATTTTGATACACTCTCCTTTCATATCATCTTGAATCGTCAAGTGATAATTAAAACCAATTTATCACTTAGAGACATAACACAGTAACTTTAACTATTATGTCAATCTATTTTTAGTTAACCCACTCTAAAAAGTGTACTAAGATTAAAGTGTTACTATTGATAACAAATATTAACTATTTATTAATTATTTATAGTTTTTAGAGAATTGGCTTCAAATATTTGATAATTTGCAAGCTAATGATTCTTCACAATCAGCTAAATCCCTTATTCTATCAGCAATTTTACTTTGTAATAGCTTAATATCTGACTTTATATAACCTTTGAAGATTAGTTTACTTATAATATACCATTTTTCTGCTACTAGAAAAAACTCGTCAGCAATTAACAATAAGTCTATGCAATTAGTATTTTTTGCAATATATTCTACTACATTTGAAAATTTATATCTTCCATTACTAATTTGTAGTATTCTATGTATTAGTGGTATTTTCCATAAATTTCGAGTATCTTCATACCCACTAAACTCAATTTCTAAATCCATCTCTCTTTCAAACACTTTAGCAAAATTCCTCATATCATTAAACGAATCAGTAATTGCAAGATTATATAAAATTTCGTCTGTCAATTCTCTCCAATTAGATAGTATCAACTCCCTTTTACTAATTTCATATGTATAAAAGGAATCTAAACTTTTGATCAAGTTACTAATTGGCAAAATTACTTCTCTATCTTTTAAATCAAAATGATTTTCAAGACAAATAATATTGTTGTGTTTATGACCTAAAGCAAGACAATAATGTAATTGGTGCTGCTTTTGATAATCATCACACCAAGGTAACCAAAAAACATCAATTAACAGAAGTACCGGGTGACCATTATTTAACTCATTTGTTATATATCCTACTACATCTAGACATTTTACAGTATCATGTTTAGTCAACTTTATTCCATGGTAATAATCAAGATAAAATAGATTACATTTTTCATAAAATACTATTCTTTTCCCTATATTATTAGTTAGTTTATTTTTGTTTATAAAATTAAAATTCCATAAATCTTTAAAAATCATAAAGTAATTACGATTTAACCAACTAGTTAAACAAGCAATAGAATTTTCATCATATGTATATTTATTGTTATGAAAAGGTTTAATATTTATTTTCATGTCTATTCTCCTCATTGGAATGGCCTTTCTTGAAAAAAATTAAACCTTTTACCATTTTGCTATTTCACACAGATCCTGTCCATAATTGTTAACATAGTAAAACTATTCGATTATGTGTTACCGTAAATCGAAGCATTTTGTCCTAATTGTACGCAAGTCATATAGAAGATATTACAAAACTAAGTATTTTTTATATTTAAAGTCGTAATACACCATGAAACTCTCTACATCTCACTTTGCCACCCACCTTCTCGTATCTGATATAAACATTGTTACATACAGAAATACCTAAGCAAGTTTGCGCCCCAGCAATTAACAACTTTGTTATCCCGTTTTAATCGCAGTAATATCGCACTTCTCTAACTATTTCGTCAAATAATGGCTAATAATGCACATTAATTGTACCATTATTCCGAGTATAAATCAATCAGGTTTTTTTGTATATCGTCTAGGTAAGTCCTATGGTATTAATTAACATTATTAGAAACGTTAAATCATAAAATAAGGCATAAAAATAAAAAAACTTTTTTATTATACCATGTATCGTCTCAATATTTATACCTCAACTCAATAAGTATATCGCAAAACAAACAATTCATCTCCCTCCTACGCAAAAGCTTAGAGGAGAAAGATGAATTGGCTAATTGATAAAAAGTCTATTTAAGAGACTGGATATGAATCACCCTGACCTGTCTTTAAGAAATGCACCAAATCTGCAAGAGCTTTTTCTTCATCCTCACCTTTAATCTTGATAGTAAGCTGATCTCCGGGTGGTACCGCAAGAGTCAATAAACTCATTATACTTTTTCCATTGACCTCTTTATCTTCATAATGAATCATAATTCGTGAAGTATATTTACTAGCAATCTGAACAAATCGAGTAGCATTTTCAGCGTTCAATCCATTTTGATCCTGAATGATCACTTTTTCTTTTACCACAGATCATCCCCCATTCCTCTCTAAGAGTGAATATGAACTAAACACTTATTGTTAATTTCTGCAAACTTTCTTAGATAGTTATTTACAACCATAACCAATGTAGCATGAGACCAGGTTAATGGAGAAACCGAAAGAGGTTCCCCTGTATATGGGTTAATCTGTTCAGAAAGAACGCCACTTTCACTTTGATAGTCGACCACCCATTGCAAAATTTCCAGAGGTCTTTTTAAGTCTTCTTCGCTCTGTGCTATTTCAATATACCAATCAGCTAGCCACAGAGTACATATAAACCAGGGGTTTCCCGGTACATTGCCAATATCATTACTTTTCCTAAAATAATAATCATTAGTATAACGAGCAATTCCGCCGACCTCAGTTTTACACCATAGGCCTTCTTCAATTGCTTTCATCGTTTGAACCACTCTACGATCATTGGCAGGAAGGACACCAAACCTGAAAACACCATATAATGAGCTCTCCAGTGTTAAATCCCTCTCAATCGTATCGCCATTAAGATAAATTCCCCTGATAAAACGGCCAAGCTTTTCATCATAAAGATGGGTCAACATTGCTTCCTTTATCTCTTCAGCTGTAGAGGCATATCTCTCATAACGCTTTTGATCTCCTAAAAGTTGTGCGAAATTCGCTGCTGCCACCAACCCTCCATAAACTGAGGCTGTTGTGAAGGTAAAGATTCCGCATCTTTCTTCCCAGAGATCATAACTCATCGATGGTAATTTTAAATCTGGATGACGATAATCTACCAGAAAATCAGCAGCTTTTCTGATCAATGGTCGATATAGAGATTCAACGAACTCTAGGTCATTAAACCATTCATAAAAATGCCATAGGGCAAAGAGAATCAAGGCTGTCTCATCCTCTTGAATTGGTAATTGAATTTCTCCATTGTTAAGATAAGGATGCCAGCTTGAACCTACAGACCCATCTGGATTATATTTATGCCAAACATAGCCACCTTCAGCAAGAATTTTTTCACAGAAGCGAAAAAAGCGAGAAGTTATTTCTGGATATCCTGCCAAATCTAAACTATAAGCTACCAATGCTCCATCTCGAGGCCACATATAGCTATAATGGTCACGATTATATTGCAAAATATCTGAATCATTAGCAGCAATAATCGCTCCTCCGTTGTCGATCTGTGATCTGACCAGTGACAGGCTCAACTTATAAAGTTTAATAATTTGATTGGATAAGTTGCAGAAATCTTTTTGTACTTTGTTGGCCCAGGCTTTCCAATAGCATTCAGTCCGATGCAAAATCTGATCTGGCCCACGGCTTAAAACATAAGAATTTAGCTCTCTAACTTCTTCAAATCCCTTATCTACCACAATCCAGTAATATAGAACCTTTTCTTCATTAGCTTTAAGGTCCATTTTAAAACTAACAGTGCTATCCACTGATCCTTGTGCAATCGCATTTCCTTCTAACCAACCATCTTCTGCGTCACGCCAGGTTCCCTCAGCACCGCCAAAGCGTTTCGTGCCACATGCATATTGAAAAAATCCATCTCCAGTTTCAGTAAAACCATTGATTAAAAAACAAACATCTCGTTTATAATGAATCATTACATCTAAGCTAGGATCATAGAGAGCAGTATCACCAATATTGGTTTCATTGATACTAAAATCATGAGTAAAAAAAATACGAACCTCCTGCTGAGTATCTCGCAAATTTTTGACTTTAACTTTTTTCAAATAAACATTTTCTCTGTAATGAACTGAATCATTTATACTAAGCTCTACTCCCAACTCTTGGTTGCGAGTCAAAACATCGGTCACCAAAGCCTCTTCTCTATACCCAAGCTTACTCTCCCAACCAAATTCATCAAGCCAACTAAAACGCCCACCTACCCATACTCCGAGGCTATTTTTGTGACCACTGATATGATTCAATTCTCCAACATAAGGAAAATACAAGTCTCTCATATTTAAACCTTTATCAAAATTTATCAGTAGATTTCCATTTCCTACTACTAATGGTCGTGGCATAAGTTTTCACCCTAACTCATCAAATAATCTTCGATTTTCGATGCATACTCATGAGAAATTTCACTGGCAATTCCTGGATCATCTGCTTCAGTATATACATGAAAGACTGGTTCATCAATATCAGGATAGACCAAAGTCCAACCATGATCATGATAAACCTTGACACCTTCTACTAACTCAACTTTTTCATTTTTTGTAGATTCGATTAACCGCCTCATTACACGGCCTTTCTCTTCCCAGGGACAATTCACATCCTCCAAATTAGTATAAAATTCAGGAATAGTCTGAATTATACCTTCTAATGTCATCTCCTGGTCAGCCATAAAATCAAGAACCAATCCCAGAGAGACAGCAGCATCACTGTAAGGGTAGAAAAATGGTTTGCCATTTACTACTGTTTCTTCATAAAACCCTCTCATCACAGTTGGTCTATCACTTCTAGTACGAATAACTTCACCACCATATTCATTGACCAAATTATCTATATAAGCAGGTGCATTAACTGGCACAACAAGTTTACGCAAACCCTGATTAAGAAGGATCATAGCAATTAAAATTTGAAACTCTTCATCAGTCACAACTCGTCCAGTTTCAGTAATTAAAGTCAGATTCTCTCCATTATGATCAAGAATTGCTCCTAGATTGGAGTTTAGATCCTGGATCATGTTACCCATCCGATTACTAGTAGCTAACCTTTCGGCATAACTCAATGGTCGCATTCCTCGTCCATAATTATAAGTTGAATCCACATCACAGCCTAATCTCTCTAATAATACAGGAATAATCGGGGCCAGACTTTCTAATTCATAATCCATTACCAAATGATAGCGTTGTCGCCGAATTTGATCACGATTCAATAGTGAAAGAAGTCCCTGCAAATAGCTCTCCACCATCTGCGGTGCATAATAATATTCTCCAATCAATTCCTGATCAGCTCGTTTAAAATCTTCATTGAAGAATTTCTTTTCAATCTCTCGTTCCATTGTACGATCAATATTAATTCCATTTCCATCAATAAACTCAATAATTACCTCTTCAGGATTATCATAACAACATCTGATATGTAATCCACCTTCTGCATCTATTGCAGCGATACTATATCTAGCTACTGGAGATGGAATTTCTCCTAAATCCACAACTTTCTGACCAGAAGATAAGAGTCCGGATACAGCAGCTTTTTGTAACATTCTAGAGATTGAAAAATTATCTGAACTTATCGCAATTTCAACGGATTTATTAAAAGTTGACCCATATGAGGCAGCAAGTTTAGCCACAAATTCTGGTGTCATCTCAATATTTGAAAGGCCATGCACTCCGTAGGTATTAAAGATTCGCTTGCGCCATTTTTCTTCCCAAACCAAACTTCTATTAAGATTTGTATAGTCTTCAACTTTCTTTCTGGGCCAAATCTTAACTTCAGCCTGAATCGTTACATTCCGCCCCACTGTACTATCTTTACCCAACGAGGCACCCTCAAAGATTCGAATATTATCCTTTGTTTTTACCCCATCACACAAAATTCCAGCTCTCACTTCTGCATTTTTACCTAGATACACACCAGACCAAAGAATGCTTCGCTTAAGCGATGAACCTGATTCAATAATAGTATGATCTCCGACTACTGCCGCTTCCAAATAAGTATTTGGTTTTAGCACCACATCTTCTCCAATATAAACAGGAGAGTTCAAATAAACATCCCCAGGAATCTCAGTATTTTCTCCCACCCAAATTCCTTCATCTATCTGTCGGCCACAAACATATACATCAGCTTTGCCATTTAAGATATCAAATTGTGTCCTTATATATTGTTCAACATCTCCAATATCTGACCAATACCTATCAGTTGGATATCCATAAAGAACTTCCCCATTTTGCATCAATAAAGGAAAAAGATCTTTACTAAAATCAAATTTAACTCCACGCTCAAAATAGTTAAAAATTGTTGGCTCCATAATATAAATCCCAGTATTCACTAGATCACTAAAAACTTCTCCCCAGGATGGTTTCTCTAGAAAACGATTAATTTCACCATTTTCATCAATCATCACAACCCCATATTCCAAAGGTACTGGTTGCTGGCTTAAAACAAGTGTCACTAATCCACCCTTAGAATTATGATATCTAATAGCATCAGTTAAATTAATATCTGTCAAAGCATCACCACTGACGACAATAAATGATTCATCTAGAAACTCTGTAGCATTTCTCACACTTCCAGCAGTTCCCAAAGGTTCTTCTTCCAAAAAATATTGAAGTTTCACTCCCCATCTACTGCCATCTCCAAAATAATCCCTAATCATCTCTGGAAGATAGTAAGTTGTAACACCAATCTCTGTTATTCCATGATCCTTTAATAGTTCAATACTATACTCCATTACTGGTTTATTCAGTATTGGCACCATCGGTTTTGGAAGATTACATGTTAATGGGCGTAATCTTGCTCCCTGCCCACCTGCCATAATAATTGCTTTCATTCAACCAGTTCCTCCTTTTTTACGTAAGTTTTCTATTTCCTACAGATTGAAATGCATATTTTACTCTATCTTCTGTGACCAACTTAAAATTACCATCGAGAATAGTTTCCTCATCACCCCAATTACTATCCAGATACTCTTGATAAACTTTTTTATAAAACTTCGCAGTTTTATCTGCAATTCCAGGCCAATTGTATTTCTCTTTCGCCAATTTGAAACCATTCAATTTGAGCTTATCACTCAACTTAGGATCTTTAAGAACACGCAAAATTCCCAGGGCCAGCTCATGAGAAGATCCCTGATGTACTTTGATTCCATTAACACCATCTTCAACAATCTCTCCTAATCCTCCAACATTCGTAACTAATACTGGAACCTTAGCAGCCATCGCTTCAAGGACCACAATACCAAATGGTTCATACATACTAGGAAATACTGCTAGATCACAAGTCTGATAAAGATTGTTTCGAATCTCATCATCAATAAACCCAGTAAAATATATTCTGTCATAAATACCTAATTTAGAAGCTAAATACTTAAGCTCTCCCTGTTTTGGGCCTTTTCCAGCAATCACAAATTTGGTCTTAGGATATTCTAATAATATTTCCGGTATAGCCTCGATCAAAACTTGAACACCTTTTTCCTGAACCAATCTTCCCACAAAGAAGATCATTTTTTCATCTAAATGAGCATATTTATCCCGAAAACCTTTCGATACGTTTAAAGTAAAGTCCTCTATTCTGACACCATTTTCAATAATATCAATTTTATCTTCAGGTACCTGAAACAAATATTTTAGCTCCTGTTTCATATAATTGCTACAACAAATGATCCGCCAGGCTTCATAACATGAAAGCCATTCTAAATCATTAATATACCGCTGCAATTCATTATGAATTCCATGGTTTCGACCATGTTCTGTAGCATGAACTGTCATCACCACTGGAATTTTTTGTTGATGTTTCAATGTACGAGCAGCCATGATAACTAACCAATCATGGCCATGAATTAAATCAAAATTTCGCCCTTTGGCAAATAATCTACCAGCAACTTGTGCCATTTCAAAATTAACTTGAAGAATGTAAGAAGCATAATCAGGAGCATTAATAAATAGAGGGTTAATTCTAATAATTTCCACTCCATTTAGTATCTCTCTTTCATCCGCTCCAGATGTCATCTGAGTAATCACTGTAACTTGATGACCTGCTTCAACTAATGCTTCACTTAATGAATGTACATGACGTGCGAGTCCACCTACTTGCAAAGGTGGATACTCCGGTGAAAAAGTTAAAATCTGCAAAGAATCTCCTCCTTACACATAATCTACTTCGTAGCTTTATAACCAACGAAGTTGGTTAAATAACATTTCGGAAGGAAATTGATTCCCACAAAATTATAGTCACTGTTGAAAATTTACCTCACCTATGGAATCTGAGCAATTTATGCCTTCCGAAAATGTTATTAAACATTCTCTAGCCTTTTAATATCTCCAGTATTGGAGGTTTTATTCAATTATCAGATGTATAAATTTCTTGCTCTTGTTTCATATTAAATAGAGGTATTATGATAGTAAACAAAGATAGGAGTGAATAGATTTGACTGTAGGTTATTTAAACTTAGTTTTACATGCCCATTTACCATTTGTACGTCATCCAGATGATGCGGACCCATTAGAAGAGGATTGGCTTTATGAAGCTATAACTGAAACCTATCTTCCATTGCTAAATATAATGGAGCGATTAGAATCTGAACAGGTACCCTTTCCAATATCTATCGTTCTTAGTCCAACATTACTCAATATGTTAGATGATGATTTATTACAAACACGCTACCTAAGACGCCTGGAGCGATTAATTGAACTTGCCGAAAAAGAGGTGGAAAGAACAAAAAAAGAAGCACCTGAATTTCTAAACGTTGCAAAGATGTATCTTGATCTTTTCAAAAAATCCTTATATCTATATTGTGATAAATATAACAAAAATATTATTCAGGGTTTTAAAGGATTGCAGGATAGAGGTCAAATTGAAATAATAACCTGTGCAGCAACTCATGGGTATTTGCCATTAATGGTCCAGAAAGAAGCAATTCAAGCTCAAATTCGGCAAGGAATAAAAACCTATGAGCGTTTCTTTGGTAAAAAACCTTCAGGAATTTGGTTGCCAGAATGTGGTTATAACTCTCAAATAGATCAAATTCTTGCTACTGAAGAAATTAAGTATACTTTTATTGACACACACTGCTTGCTTCATGCTTCCCCGCGTCCAAAATATGGAGTACATGCTCCAATCTATTCTCCTTCAGGAGTCGCTTATTTTGGACGTGATATAGAAACTTCAAGGCAGGTTTGGAGTGCTAAAGAAGGATATCCTGGAGATTTTGACTACCGTGAATTTTATCGTGATATTGGTTATGATCTCGATTATAACTATATTCGCCCATATCTTCATTCAACGGGAATTCGTAAAATGACAGGCATCAAATATTATCGAATAACAGGTAAAACAAATTATAAAGAAATATATAATCCAGTTTGGGGCAGAGACAAAGCAGCAATTCATGCAGATAACTTTATCTCTAATCGCCAAAAACAACTAAAATATCTAAGCATGGTTATGGGTACTAATACTTATAGAAAACCACCCATCATCAACGCACCATATGATGCAGAACTTTTTGGCCATTGGTGGTATGAGGGACCACAATTTTTAGAGTTTTTATTCAAAAAAATTCACTTTGATCAAAATGAAGTGAAACTAACTACACCTTCTAGATATTTAGAGCAATTTCCCAAATTACAAATTGCCCAACCATCTGAAGGAAGTTGGGGTCATGAAGGATTTCATGAAGTTTGGTTAAATGGAACCAATGATTGGATTTATCCTTACTTGCATAAAGCAACAGAAGAAATGATTCAACTTTCTAAACAGCAAAATCCATCTTATCTGAAACAGAGAGCTTTAAACCAAGCTGCTCGTGAATTATTATTAGCACAAAGCAGTGATTGGGCATTTATTATGAAAACTGGAACAATGGTAGACTATGCTATTAGACGAACTAAAACTCATTTAAATCATTTTGCTGATATCAACAAGATGATTAGAAAGGATCATATTGATGAAGTGGTATTATCAAAATATGAAAAGGAAAATAATCTTTTTCCCGAAATGGATTATCACATTTATCAGTGTATGTAGAAAAATTCGCAAGCTAACATTATCCAGGAGGTGACCTGTTGTGATTCAATGGCTTCTTTTACTAGCCATCGGAATTTTTGTAGTTTTCAATTTTCTACGTCATCGAAATACTAATTCAGAAGAAATTATTCTTCCACCGGGTCACAGGTTAGCAAATAATAAAAACAAAGATGACGAATTTGCAGAGGATTTCATCAAAACCAAGAAAGAGATTGGGCAAATGAAAGCTAATGGTGATGAGCAAACAATATTATCTCGGGAAAAGTATGATCAGGAATCTGGATTAGAACTGGAACCTGTAACATCAGACCATATAATTCAAATCGGTTTTCCAACTAAACGGATTTCTGGACATGAAATGCAAATCGATCTAGAATTAACTCCTACTCTTGTAGCATTAACAAAAGATCCCTATTGGATTTATGTTTATTGGGTTCTTCCCCCTGATTCACCCATAGGGAAATGGGAGTTAAAAATTCATAATCTTTCCCAACAGACTGAGAAATATGAAAGAATTAATCCACAATCGGGGAACTGGTATTTACCCATTAATCAACCTGATCAAAAGTTTATCTTTACTCTTGGGATAAGAGATATAGATGGAAAATTTAATCCAATTATTGTATCAAATGAAATTCATACTCCACCTAATCGTCCATCCGATAAAGTGGATGCCAAATGGGGAACGATAAAAGAATTTTATGGTCAGAGAAAATTTATGAAAGCTGAAGGTTCTCCGGAGTTTATCTCAAAGAGAAAAGGGTAGAGAAATATAGAAAAATGAATATAAGAAAGCCTTTCCAAAAATTAGGAAAGGCTTTCTTATATTACATTTTCTTTTTGATCAAAAGTTTCGAGTGCACATTTTGTTGCAACATAACCTGCTTCTACTAAATCATCCACTCTATGGATATCAAGACCTGTAAAATTTCGCAAATCAGGTGCAATTAGAATATCACTATCCATAATATTGTGATCAAACTGGATTTGAAAAATATTTATCGCACGAATAAGTACATCAAAAAGATTGGTTGGTTCAGTAGTGGGTAACTTGTTAGAAATAAGATCCACAGCAATTACACGTTCTGCTCCTAACTCTTTTGCAGTAATAATCGGTACATTCTCTTTAAGACCACCATCACTAAGTAAATATTTTCCTAATCTAACTGGTTCAAAAACTCCAGGAAGCGCACAACTCGCAGCTACAGCAGGTAATATTTTTCCTTGATTTAAAACTATTCGTTTACCAGTAAGAATATCGGTTGCAACCACTGCAAGAGGTACCTCTAAATCTTCAAAAGAACAATCTCCAATCAATTCTTTAATTTTATTTTGAAAAACATTGGATGAAAGAAAACCTTGCCGTGGTAACCGTAAGGCTGTAAAATGTCGCCAACCAACTGAACGTGCAAATTCCATTAATTCATCGATAGGAATCCCTTTCGCCAGAGCAGCTGCCACAATAGAACCTACACTTGTACCTGTATAGTGAGAAATCTTAATCTGACGCTCTTGAAGATGCTGTAAAACTCCTATATGAGCAATACCTAATGCCGCACCTCCCCCTAAAGCCAATCCATATGTCTGTTGGTCAATATGCACAGTTGTCACCTCCACAAGAAGCATGTATGTATCAGTTATCATTAAGTATATTCAACAACCTTTTTAAGTATCCTTCTTCCACGGTAAAATAATTGATAATTTTAAAAGATACATTTGATTATCATCTACAATTCCTTTTATTATATATCCCATATTACTGGCTAGTTCAGCGACCTGATCAGCAGGCGGCAATCTATCTTCTTTCACTTCTTCTCCTGCTTTTTTATGTAAGTTATTAATTGCTTCTCTTGATTGAGAGTGAAAAATTACAAGCATTCCATCTTTTTTTAATAACTCACGAAATCTAGCGAGAATTTTTCCTTTATCATAAAAATGTGGAAAAACCGAATAACAAACAATCAGATCAAATTTTTCATCATAGAATGGATATGTGTACACATCTCCCACCACAAATTTTACATTTTCATAATGCTCATGTTTTCTTTGAGAAACCTGAATCATTTTTTCAGCAAAATCAATGGCATTAATCTGTGCTACATCACCAAACTTCTCATGTAAAAATGGGATCATTATTCCTGTTCCAGACCCTACATCTAAAATGGTTGGAGAATCTAAATCTGGCAACTCACTTATTACTTTTTTGATTTTAGTACAATCATGATTTACAATCTTATCCCATTCCTCAGCTTTGTTATTAAAGAATTCTCTAGACATATTTTTTCATCTCCTCTTTCGAGTAATTAAAAATTCGAGCACTAATTAATGGAATTAATATTAGTTGAATAATAATACCAGGAAACCCTGTTATTATTGCACCTGAAATAAAGAGTACGGGATTAGCTGGAAGTCTGGTCATATTAAAGAAAGAAACCATTACCCATACCACTAGTCCAACGCCAATTCGTCCAATCACCATACTTAAAATCAATCCAATATAAATATGCAACTTTTTTGTGTGACAGATATAACCAATTATCAAACCATAGAGTGCTAATTCAACAAACATAATCGGCAACATCGGAAGCATTGGTGGCATACCTGTTAAAAAACTACTCAAGAAAGGTGTAACAGCACCAACTATCATCCCAAACCAAGGCCCTAAAATTATTCCAGCAAGGAATACTGGTATGTGCATTGGTAAAAATATCGAGCCTCCTGCTCCCACCATATGAAATGCCATAGGTAAGATAACACCCACTGCTACTAAGAGTGACATATACACCATCTGTTTTGTCTTTCCAATCATTCTAACTCCTCCTTCACATAAAAAAACCATGAAAAGTAAAGCTATTTTCAAATAGCTTAAACCTTCATGGTTATTCTATATCTTAATTTATAGTACTCAGATTAATGATAAAACCAGAGATTCGCCTCTGTATGTAATCACTTCTTGTGATTATATTATCAAACTTATTTCATCATAATTATGTTACAATAACAAGACTTCTATATTTCTCATCCAACCTCTTCTTCAAATCTTTCATAATCTTCAGTATCTGTAGCCTGAGCCTCTCGACGTATCTTATCAATATGATCATAATTTTCAAGTAGGACTGTTACTATTAGATTATCCAAAGCTGAAGATTTCACCATGTTATGCAAAACATCAATCACTTTATTCTTTGACATCCCTTTTCTGTAAGGGCGATCTTCAGTAATCGCTGTAAATACATCTGCAACTGCCATAATTCTTGAACCTAAAGGCAAATCTTCCCCATGATGATGAAAAGGATATCCTGAACCATCCAACTTCTCATGATGGAAAGAAGCCCAAGTGTTAATCTCTTCTAACCCATTAATTGCTTCTAATATGTTATAGGTATGATATGTATGTCCTTTTATCAAATTGAACTCATCATCAGTTAATTTACCAGGTTTATCTAAAATTTCTGAATCTATAGCTAATTTGCCTAAATCATGAAGATATCCTGCAACTTTCAGCATTGTACCTTCCCTTTTTGACATTCCTATGATTAAAGCCAAACCTTCAGCAGTTGCTGCTACGCCACTAGAATGAGTCACAGTAAATCTACTTCGAAAGTCGATAATCTTACTAAATAATTTAGCTAAATTTTGAAGTCCTTCTAGGTTTAATTCAACTGTATAAAATTTAGTCTTCCTCTTAAGAATTCGACCAAGTGTGGGAGAAACCATATTTAACCAGAAACATTCTTTCTTAGCTAAACGATTAAATATCTCAACTAATTCCGGAGCAAATAAGTTCCCCGAATACTGGTTAATTTTTTCTGAAATATCGCGCTTTTGGTTTAAAATATTCTTTTTTCTATCACTTAAAACATCAATCCGATCAGCAAGATGTAAAATATGTCCTCCCAGAGGAATATAATCATCAATAGAACTCTTTTCGTTATTCCATTTTGCATGATGATGAAGCACAAGAGGTGCAATTTCCGAAAACGGTCCATAATTTTTGAGTAAAAAATAACCTTTTTTTGCATGAGTATAAGGATCCTGTAGATCAAAATCTAAACTTGTAAGTCTTTCTTGTATTGAAAAAACGCCAATATCATGTAAAATACCTGCGATGATCAAATCGATTTCTTCATTTTTTGACATGCCCAATTCTGCTGCGATACTTGAAGCAATATATGCCACTCTTTTGTGATGATTAGTTACATTCGGACTTATAAGATCTAAAGCATTAGATAAGCTAATGATAATGTCAATTAAAGAAACGTGCAATTCTTTTATCATCTTTCGTTCCTCCTATGTAAATATTCTTAAAATGTTTTGATATGCCCATTATAATTTCTATGTAGAAATCCAAATCTCCTGCTTATCTTCACATTATTATTACGTAAAAAAAGACCCGAAATTTAATTCGGATCTTTCAATAACTCTTCTAACAATTGTTTTGCTTCCTCATTATCAGAATCCAAATGTAATGTTTCCCTAAGCTCATAAATAGCAGATTCTTTCTGATTCAACATTATAAAAGCCTTTGCTAAATGTAGATGAGCTTTAGGATAGTTAGGATTCTTTTCAAGAGCAAGATTATATAAAGACTTAGCACGATATTGATTATTCTGTGTTAGGTAAATATCACCTAAAGAGATCAATGCCTCTACATATTGAGAATTATACTCGATTGCAAGTTCATAATATTTTATTGCCTCTGTATAATTTTCATCTATCTCTGCAATCTTTCCTAGATAATAATATGTCTGATAAAGGTATGGATTTTCCTCAATCGTCTTTAAGAATTGATCTTTAGCTAACTCATATTGTTCCATGTGGTAGTATGCCATAGAGAGTTTTAGTAAACTAGAAACACGGTTTGGAATCATCTCCAAGGTCTTTTTATAATACTCTGCAGCTTCTGCATAATCACCTATAGCAAACTTCAGATCAGCTAACCCTTGATAAATCGATAGGTTCTCTGCATCATTCTCCAAAGCAGTCTCCAAAGCTTTTACTGCTTCATTATATTTACCTAGCTCTTTATAAGCAATTGATAAACTCACATAACCATTCACATTTCTAGGTTCTTGCATTAAGGCTAACTTATATTCAGTAATTGCTTTGTCATATTGACCATTTCCCTGATACGCAGCAGCCATGTCTAAATGAAATTCAGCAGTACGGATGCCCATATCATAAGCTTTATTAAATTCTTCTAAAGCTTCACTCCACAAAGCAGAATCAAACTGAGAATCTTTATTTAAATATAGCTGGCCCACCCTCCAATGAAGATAGCCTACATCATAACCTGCATTGATCATAGCTTTTAAAGAATTCTTCGTTTCCAGCAAATTATATAAACTTGCATACGAAACTGTTCTATAAAAGTATGCATCATAGACAAAGAGATCGTTGCTATCAATTTCCTGATCGAAGTAATTAATAGCTGTCTCATATTCACTAGATAAATATGACTGTATTCCCAAGTGGAAATCACTTTCCTGGCAAACTGCTGTCATCGAATAAGTAATTATCCCGACAAAAACTAAAATAACAAATAAAAACAAACGTGCTTTTTTCATAAAGCACCTCCTCAAGTTTATGAATCTTTCTAATTCCTCATATTTATCTTTCGCCATCATACTTTAACTTCCTGCCTTCATTTTTCAATTAGGTCTTTTATCCTTAAAAGTTCAGCGATACTCCATGCCTGAGCAAAACATCCCCGATGATGATATGGACTCTCACCATCAAAAATTTCACTAATCTGTCCTATCGCTCCATCACATTCTAAGTGGGTAAGTAATGGTTCTATTAAACGGTGAATCTTCTTTCTAATAGTAGGAGTATTACCTTCTACATAGAGTACTGCTCCAAGATAAGGCCCCATTAACCAGCTCCAAACAGTACCTTGATGATATGCTCCATCCCTTTGATACTGATCTCCACCATAGTAACCTTTATAAGCTGGATCAATATGTGATAAACTACGTAATCCAAATGGAGTCAACAAATGTTTTTTCACTACCCTTAGAATCTGGCTTCCTTTCTCCCGATCAATAAGGGGGAAAGGTAAACTTAAAGCGAACACCTGATTTGGTCTTATAGCTGGATCCTTATAATCATCTAAAATAAGATCATATAAATATCCTTCTTTAGCCAGCACATCTTCTCGCCAAAACTCTTTTCGAAAGTTTACGAGAATCTTTTCAGCCAACTTTTCATACTCACAAGCAATCTCTTCATTCCCTGTAACTCTAGAAAATTCCGTAATAATCTTCACAGCATTATACCAAAGAGCATTGATTTCCACCGCTTTTCCCTCTCGAGGAGTAACCACCCAATCTCCTACTTTGGCATCCATCCAGGTTAATTGTACCCCATCCTGACCTTGAGTTAACAATCCATCTTCATCCATTTTGATTCCCCAAATGGTACCTTCTGTATGGTAACGAATCATCTCTTTTAAAAGCGAAAAATATTTATTTACAAATTCTAAATCCTGAGTTTTACGATAATATTCATAAAAAGCTACAAAGAACCAAAGAGTAGCATCCACTGTATTGTATTCTGGTTCTTCCCCAACATCTGGAAAACGGTTAGGAATAAGACCATTACTTGAATATTTAGCAAAGGTCTCTAAAATCTCTTTAGCTTCTTGGAATCTACCTGTTACTAATGCTAGCCCAGGCAAAGCAATCATACTATCCCGACCCCAATCTGTAAACCATGGATAACCTGCTATTACCGTAGCTGTATCACTAGAATCTCGATGAACTAAAAATTGATCGGCAGCTACCACCAATTTACGACTCACTTCATCCTTTGCTCCAGCCTGTAACCATAATTCTTCTATCCGAACAACTTGTTCTTGATAAACATCAGGAATTTTAGAATACTTATCTTCAGTGGAAAAAATTACCTCTAAACGCTCCCCAGGTTTTAAAGTAGCTTTTAAAAATCCAGGCACAAAATGATCTTCCACTGCTTTTAAACCACGATATGCTTCAATCGGATAATACATTCCATAATGCCAATATCGTTCTTCTGTCCACTTTGCTTTTGAAGTCATATAAACCGGAGTAGCCCCTGAAAAAGCCGTGAACTGATACTGGTAGCCATTTTTTTCTACAATCCAAGGCCAGTCATTTGCTTTAATATTGCCATGATAATCACGATAATTCAATAGAGGAGTTAATTTAAGTTCTATAGAATCTGCTCCATCAAGATAGTGATACTCAACTATAGTTGTATTTTCACCATAGATCATATATATCTTTTTTTCAATAACTATTCCATCTAGATGATAAGTAAATATAGGATGAAAAAGATATGTAAAAGCAGTCAGATGCTTATATCCTATAGTAATCACATTATTCTGATATAAATGAGTAGTCAAATCAATTTCCTTATCAGCAAATTGTACTTTTTCATCCAGATGACTAACGAGCAACGTCCTTTCAAGTGGAGGACGAAGGGCAGCTACTAAAATACCGTGATAACTTCTCATATTAGCTCCTACAAGTGATGAACCCGCAAATCCACCTATCCCATTCGTTACAATCCATTCACGATAGGCTAACTCATCTTTCATAATAGATCCTGTTAAACGTATCATTATGTACTTCACCTCTTCAATTATAAATGGGCCTATCAATATTCCGATAGACCCTTCAATATTATCAGAAAGATATATTAATAAAGTTTACCATTATGAATTTCAAAAGACCAATTCCGTCCACTGTTATTATCCCAATTTCCTGCATTATCATGGAAACAAAAGTTTAAACGTGAATCTTTATCAACTGCAATTTTAGTCGCAAAACAATTACCCAACCGATTCATTTTTACATCAGTTATATTTTCCCAACCATCATTGAGCCCAAAACCAGTGTGACAATATAAATCTTGTGCACCTGATTTTGCCAAAAGACCTTCATATTGAATATCAACACGTTGTCCTGCAATAATTGGGGTTGGTGTAACCTTAATTCCTTGATCTAAATCTGCTTGCATCTGACCAGTTGTATGCATTAATTCTCCTCCTTCAAAGAGTTATTATAGTAATAATATTTGAAGAAGCAGCAAAGATTATACTACTGGCTAATAGGATCTTTTTTACTTTTCATCTTCACTATCAAAAACAATAATCCAACCACTATTAGAACAGCTAACCAGATGTAACTATTTTTTTCAACAGGAACAACAACTTCCTTCTCAACCGCGATATTGATATAAGAGACTGTTGCAAAATCTTTACTATCTGGGGAAACCTTCAAAACATCTTCTTGAATCATTCCCTCAGGAACCAGAATATCCAGTACTCTGGAGTCTAACTCAGGATTCGTACTCCCTCCAAATATCCAGTCTCCACTATCTTCGGTAATCTCTCTGAAATAATCTGGAGCAAAAGGCTCAAAGGCTCCTACTAATAAAAATAATTTTGCAGATTTTAAATCCCCTAGCACTTTTTTTGCCAATTGAATCTTGATTACATTTTCCTCAATATTTACCTGTACTTGTTCTAAATCAAAAGGATTTTTTGTGTCATTCCAAAAAATCTTTTTTTCTTCAATTTCAGCGCGATCAGATGGTCGAAATGCTCTAACCCACCATCCAGTAATATTTAACATCACATCCCATGGTGCATCTTCATCTAATTTTAATCTCGCCCCAGGTCTAAAAAGTTCTACACTACCACCAGGTAAATTATCAATATAAATTTGAATCAAAGGATGGCTAAAACCAAACTTTGAATTCCATGGATCATCTACTTTGCCAAAATCAAATTCTAGAAGATAATCAGATCCAATATCTGTAATAGCAAATCTAGTCAGATCAAACAACCCCTTAAATGGTTGAAAATGCTGATGTTTTGGATATGTATAATACCCAGGTCCCCAATCATCACCTACTGGATCTTTCATTTCAAAAATTAATCCTGGTAGCTGAACTTCACCTTCTGCAAGAAGATTAAAACTTAAAAAGATGACTAAAATACCTATAATAGTTATAAATTTTAAAATTCCTATTCTCAACCTGATTCCCCCTCTTCGTCGGGCCTTGATCTATATTTTCTACATTTACGAAGAAAATTCCTCTTTTTCACGTATTCGCCAACCAAACCAGATCAAAATCACAATTAACAGTGAAATCAAATAAATAAATACTTTGCGAACTGGATTAGGTCTCTTAACAGGTTCTACAACAGCCAAAATCCGATTTGCGGGGTCATAAGAACCTAAAATTTTTTTTTGGCTTTTATGAGAAGGAGTGAGAATATCGATTACGTTTGGGGAATATTTGGATTCATCACCACCACCAAAATACCATTCACTTATATTTTCCTTTACCACTCTATAATTATCAGAGCCAAAACCATCCTGCCCACCAACCAAAAGATAAAATGAAGCATCAGATATATCCTCTAAACTACTCTCCGCTAACAAAGGTATCTTAATTTCAATTGTCTTCTCATCTTCCAAAACTTGAACTGTTCCTCCAGAATACTGTTTAGCATATGCTTCTTCATCACCCGTCTCTTCACAATCAAAATAATCAATTCTCCATCCTGTTACTTTGATTAGTGTATCCCAGGGTGCTTTAGGACTAAAGACAATCCTTGCTCCCGGAACAAGAGGTCGTCTTTCACCACCTGGACGATGATCAATATAAATTTGAATTAACTGATGGCTAAACCCGAAAGGCGCATGCCACGGATTTGTAATCAAGCCAAAAGAAATCTGAAAACGAATTTCTTCCTTTCTCGCTTCCACCTTAAAACTTTCAATATCAAACAATCCCTGATAAGGGGAAAATTGAGGATGGGTAGGGTATAGATATGTACCTGGCCCATAATCATCTCCCAAAGGATCAGGCATATCTAATATCATAACCCAGTTCTCGTTTTCTATATTTTTTGGTAATTCACCTTCATTCTGTCCCCTCACTGCCCATACACCAATAAGTAAAAAAATCAAAAGAACAAGTGAAAGTTTCCGAAACATTATTTATCACCTTCCACCTCTTAGTGTTCAGAACTTTCGAAACTTTTTTCTTTTTTACGAGCAATTTCAGCATCTAGACGTCTGGTAAATTCGTAAGCTGCATTAAAACCCATATATTTTAAACGATGTGTCATGGCACCTACTTCAATAATGGTCGCCAAATTTCGCCCATTACGCACTGGGACGATAACTTTTGGAATTTCTAAATCAAAAATAGTATCAGTCAATGAAGTCAATCCCAGTCGATCATAAACATCCTGAGTAGAGTACTTCCAATTTTATTGCACCAACGCCAAAAAGTGTTTTCACATCAATTATTCCTAGGCCTCTCAATTCCATATAATGTTGATTTAACTTTAAAGCATTCCCTATAAGCATATTTGCTCCTATCTTGCGTATTTCCACAAGATCATCTGCTACTAACCTATGTCCCCGTTTAACCAATTCTAAAGCTGACTTAAAAAACGAGTTGTCGAAACATTTACTCTCAAAAGTGGAATTTTAGATTCATTTGCTATAAGAATCATTTCATCTGGTGGTAGGAAATTTCTGGTGATAATCACCCCAGGTAAAGGATAATCATAAAATTTTCTCAATCTCTCTCTTCTTGTGGTATCAGTCAATCCATTAAGAAAAGTAATTTTTGTTTTTCCTAAAACCTGGATTCTTTCAGGCGTAAAGTATTCCCAATATCCAGCCAACTCAATTCCCGGAAGCTTAATATCTGTCACTGTTAGAAGATTCTTTAATCCTGATTTTCCAGCTAAGAGTTCTAGATTAAAATGATTCCTGATGATTTTTTAGGGCTACAGCAATTGCTCCTTTTACTCCTACATCTGAACCAAGAGATGCAAAAACAATCTCACACTTTTCCGATGCTGCCTTTAATGCTCGTTCTTTGACAGTCTTAATGATGGTATCATAAAATAAATGCCCAGCTTTTGTAACACCACCACCTAAAACCACTCTTTGAGGATTAAAAATATTGAGCATATTAGCAACCCCGATACCAATATATATAGCAACCTTTTCAACAATCTCTAAAGCTATTTTATCCCCAGCATCTGCAGCCTTAGTTACAACAGAGCCATCTACTTCATCAAGAGTATTTACCAGATCAGTCATCATAGTATCTACACCACTTGCTACTGCATCCCGTCCATAACGTCCAAGAGCTGTACCAGAAGCTAAAACTTCAAGACACCCTTTATTTCCACAACCACAAACAGGTCCATCTACATCAATGGTATGATGTCCAATCTCTCCACCACTATCATTACTACCATGAAGAATTTGACCATCAATGATCACACCGCCGCCAATTCCTGTACTAATCGTCATGTAAATCATATGATCTGTTCCTTTTCCTGCTCCAAATGCATGCTCAGCTATTGCTGCAGCATTGGCATCATTTTCAAGTGAAACAGGTATACTAAGAGCATCCTCCATCATTCTAACAATAGGTACATTATCCCATTTCAAATTCGGAGAAAAAAGCACTACACCTTCACGTATATTTAAAGGACCTGGAGAACCAACTCCAACTTGTAACACTTCTTCTTTTTTAGCCCCGATCTTTTCAATAACTTCTTCTACAGTTGCGACTATTCGATCTATTACTTTCTCAGCGGCTTCACCCGCACCTGTATCTACTCTAACTCTCTCTAGTACCTCACCTTCCAAATTAGCAATCGCAGTTAAAATTTTTGTGCCACCTAGATCGACTCCAACTACAAATTTCTTGTTCATAGAATGCCCTCCTTATATAAATATATTATAGTCATATAAAAACATACCTTAATTCAGTTCATCACGCATAAAAAAATCTTCTCTGATATTATATTTAACTAAAAGATTGTATGTAGCGTTATTTGCTAATATACCTAAAAATCCAATAAAACTAACAGCCAAAATAATACCAGCAGTAGCCAATCCGATTACAAACAAAAAAGCAAACATAACAAAGATTCCTAAACTATAAAAAAGGTTGTCCAAAGTTAAAATAAAACTCCGCTTTAGAATTTTAAAAATCCCATCTTCCATTTCTACTAACAAACTCCAAAAATAAAACTGACTCATCATAAAAAAGATACCTAAGTAGATCCAAATTCCGCTCAGATAAAAGAGAAACTTATTCCCTATATTCATAAAAAACATAAAATCAACAATAAGAAGCAATAGAATAACCAAACTAATCCAATAAGCTAAAAGCCCTTTTTTAAAATTTTTTGCAAAACTTCTGAAAAAGTCTTTAATCCCTATTTCTTCAGATTTGATAAGCTTATTTGTAAGATCAAAAGCAGCTATTGTCAAAGGTCCAACAAAAATCAGATTCATAATTACTCCAATAGGCATCTTAAAAACAATTCCACCAATCCCTACATACATTAACGGAATAACTAGAAAAAACCAGATGAAACTCACCATACCCAGCAAAAATAAGTGATTATAAAAGTCCTTACCACTCTTCTTTATAATTTTCCAAACTGACATAATTCACCCTCCTTCAACTTCTGCCATTATTATATCATTCGATTAGATATTTTACAATCAAACAAAAACCCAGATATCCCGGGCTTTTGTTTTTTTTCATAAGCTTTGATAAAAATTTTCATATTGAGAAATAATCTTCTCTGCATCAAACCTTTTTTCCACCACTTTCCGTCCTCTCTCTGCAAACTCCTGATGAATAGATGGATTTTGCAATAAATAAATCCCTTTCTCGGCCATCTTCACATAATCATCTGGCTCCTCAATACTATATTTAGTTAATTCCTTAAACGATGGGTCATTTCCCACCAAAGTTATATTTGTCCCATGTAATGTAGTGATTATCTTTAACTCTGGCTTCTTAGCTATATTACGTGCCATGATTGTACAAACGAATGAGGAATAGCATAATGAGCATGGATTACATCTAAATTTTCATAACGGATCAATTCAGCAATCTTATTTGCAAGTGCTAATGAATAAGGTAGATATTTAAATAAAGGATATGTAGGTGTATCCACTTCATGATAATAAATGTTATCATGAAATTTATCTAAACGAAAAGGTATATCGTAACTAATAAAATGAACCTTATGCCCTCGACTAGCCAATTGTTTACCAAGCTCGGTTGCTACCGCGCCACTTCCTCCATGTGATGGGTAACAGACAATTCCGATTCGCATTTTAGTACCTCCTACCTATAATTGAAAAACATCTCGGGCTGCTATTGGATTTTTAAAAATTAATCCTTCACCATATTCTACGCTAATCATTGCTCCAAAATACTGATCTCTGTTACAAATCTTTTTCAAAAATGTTGGTTGACTAATATAAGTAGGAAAACCATTCTTAGAATAAAATTGACTTTGATAAGCTTGAATCGCTTTTTCTTTCTTTTTATAAACCTTAGAAACATCAACTACAATCTGAGGTGAACCCTGCTGATGTTGAAAATAATAATACCATCTAGATGGCCTAAAGGCAGGTAAATCATCTTCAACTAAATACCGCTTTAAGCCACTTTTAAATAGTGCGATCTCTATCAATTGGCTTGCAGCTATATGATCTGGATGACGATCTTCCCAATAGGGTAATAAAACTATATCTGGTTGATATTTCCGCATTACTCGAACTACCTTTTTTTGCTGTTCTGGATCATGAGGATTAATCTCACCATCAGGATGAGGGCCAAAAGCAAGTAAATCCACTTTCTTCAGGCCCTGTTTGTTATGCATCTACTGCTACCCCATTTGCAAAATAAACTGGTCAATCACCTGAGCTACTCCCTCTTCATCACATGAACTTGTAACATAATCAGCGGCTTTTCGTAGATCAGGATGAGCATTTTGTACCGCCACTCCTAAACCAGCCCATTTAACCATTGTCAGATCATTTAATCCATCTCCGATTGCAATTACTTCTCTCGAACTAATTCCCATCTTTTTTGTCAATTCTGCTAAAGCTGCTCCTTTAGAAATGCCTGAAGCTGTAATTTCAATAAAATATGATTTTGAACCAGTGATAGACAAATCTTCTCCAAATTCTTCTTGTAATTCTTCCTTAAGCTGATTAATCTCTTGGAGATTCCGATGTATCACCAATAATTTAGTAGGAGGTGCCTGTAAAAAATTAGCTATTGGACCTACCTCAATTGAATCAACTTTAGTTCTTTCCATATAATACAATACTTCAGGTGTTCTAGCTCGTACATATAACTTATCATCAATATAAGCATTTAGCTGACTCCCCGCATTTTCAACCCTGCTAGCAATTCTTTTAGCAAACTTGAGAGGAATTGGATAGTGTACTAATGAATCTCTATCTCCAAATCGTTGTACCAACGCTCCATTATATACAATTGCAGGCTCCTTTAAATCCAATTCCTGAATATATGGAACAATAGCCTGAAACATTCGTCCTGTTGCTATTACAACCTTCACTCCTGCCTCCCTTGCAAGTTGAATCCGCTCTTTCGTCCTGGATCCAATCTTTAAATCATCCCCCAAAAGTGTATCATCCATATCAATCGCTATCAAACGATAACTCATTTTCACCTTACCCCTTTCCTTGATAAATGCTAGTTTACTATTCAACTTTCATAAGTAAGTTTAATGAATATGAAATAAGACTCTCATTAGAGAGCCTTACTTTTACCTTAATAATTTATTATAACTCAAAACAAACAACTATTCAAATTATCTAAATAAATGGTTAACTCGATTTTGAAAACCTGTTTGTAGATGATCTTTTCCGTTTATCTAATTGTACCTCACCAGCTAATTCTAATGCTTTCTTTGAAAAAATTGGGCCAATAATTTCAGTGATTAAAACAGATGCCAAAACAATATTTAAAATCATCCCACTACCTTCAGGATAAATACTCTGGGCCAGCATAGTTAAACCTATTGCGACCCCTGCCTGAGGCATTAAAGTCCAGCCCAGATATTTAGTAATCTTAGGATTCGCATGTCCTAATTTTCCTCCTACATATGACCCTACAACTTTGCCAATCATCCTCGCCACAAAATAAGCCGTACCTGCAAGGCCAACTTTACTTAACATCTCAATCTCTAAACTTGCACCTGCCAGCGCAAAAAATGCTGCAAAAAGAGGGACTTCTAATCCCGATATTTGATGAAATATTTTTCTTCGTCGTGGGGAAATATTTACGATTATCGCTCCGACCATCATATTTGCAAGAATAGCTGATAAATGAAAATGTTCTGCAATACCTGAAATAAAGAATACACTTCCTAAAGTAATCGTCAATAAAGCCTGATTATTAGAAATTCGACGTGCAATAAAAACTAAAATAAGTCCTACCCCAAGACCTAAAAGAAGCGAGAAAAAAATTTCTTCAAGAGGAGCCATAATCATGTGTACGATAGATGTTTCCCCTGATCCACTGTTTATCACTTTAGCAACAGTAGCCAATAAACCAAAAACAACTACACCCAAAGCATCATCTAAAGCTACTACTGCCAGTAAACACTCTGTTACAGGTCCTTTTGATTTCGATTCTTTAATTACGGCAACTGTTGCTGCTGGAGCCGTCGCTGTAGCAATCCCTCCCAATAATAACGCCATTGGTAATGGTTGCCCAACCAGAATTAAAGCTACAATCACCAAAAAAGCCGCTCCTAATAATTGCAAAGTTCCAACCCACAGGATTGTATTTCCCAATTTACGTAATGTTTTAAGTTGTAATTCTCCTCCAATAACCAAGGCTATTATTCCAAGAGTAATAGAATTTAATGGCTGCAATTCTTCAATCATTGTCTCAGGTATAAACTTCAAAAAAGCTGGACCTACTATAAGTCCAGCTAAAATATAACCTGTGACAGCTGGCAATTTAATTTTTTGTATAAGTATAGCTCCACTAAATCCTGCTAACAATAAGATTCCCAA
The DNA here is from genome assembly GCA_023128035.1 of Halanaerobiales bacterium. Next base: position 29,727 of record JAGMES010000034.1, read on the forward strand.
TGATAGTACTAAATTAGCTTCCAAAAAATTCCCCTCCTAAAAAATCTACTCATCTTTAATTATTAATCTTTTTATTATTCTAAATGTTCTATATATTTTAATTATTCCCTCTTTTTTGCTGATAAAAAATGACCCAACGGCTTTGAAGCCGTTTTGGGTCAAATAATTTATTATACACCTTAGGCACGATGCTTTTTTAGAGAAGATTTATTAATAACTTTGATTTCTCCAGCTAACTCCAACATCTTACGTGAAAAAATTGGGCCAATTAATTCTGAAAGCACAACTGAAGTTAAGATAATATTTAAAATCAAACTTCCAGCTTCAGGATAAATTTCTTGTGCAATCATTGTTAAACCAACCACAACCCCAGCCTGAGGCATTAAACCCCAGCCCAAGTATTTTCTTACCTCTGGAGTTGCTCTTCCAAGAGTTCCTCCTAAAAATGTTCCAGAAACTTTACCGACCATACGAGCAACAACATAAACTGCACCTACCAGACCAACTTTTCCTAACATATCAATCTCTAGGCTTGCTCCAGCTAGAGCAAAGAAAGCTATAATGATAGGGATCTCAATACCTTCAATAAGATTGAATATCTTTCTTCTACGTGGACTTAAATTAACAATTACTGCACCTACCAACATATTTGCAAGAATAGGTGATAAATAAAGATAAGTTGCTAAACCACTTGTGAATAAAACACTTCCCAAAACCAGAGTTAATAATGTCATATTATTTTTAATTCTCCGAGCCAGAAAAGTAATAATAATACCAACAAATAATCCTAATATAACAGAAAAAATGATTTCTTCAAGGGGTGCCAACGCCATTTTTACAAAAGAAATTTGTTCACTTCCGCTAACCAATACCTTAACAAACGCAGCAATCAATCCAAAAACAATCACCCCTAAAGCATCATCCAAAGCCACAATCGCCAAAAGACTTTCTGTTACTGGCCCTCTAGCTTTTGCTTCTTTAATAACTGCTACAGTCGCTGCTGGAGCGGTAGCAGTAGCAAGACCTCCCAATAATAATGCAATTGGAAGAGGCTGATGGATTACGAGCATTGCCAAAAGTACCACTACTGTTGCTCCAAGTATTTCCATTACCCCAATCCACATAATACTTTTACCTAATTTTCGCAGGGTCTTGATCTCCAACTCACCACCGATAACCAGAGCGATGATCCCCAAGGCAAGAGGTTTGATTGGATCTAAAGCGTGAATCATCTCCCAAGGTATCAGTTTTAATATCGAAGGGCCAACAAGCAATCCTGCCAAAATATAGCCTGTTACTGCAGGTAATTTTAATCGATTGATCAAAATTCCGCCACCTAATCCTGCCAACAATAAGATACCTAATGACAAGATTATATTTTCCATCAGATTCGCCTCCTATTAAAGTTTAAAATAAATAATATAAATTATTATTTATTGGTCAGACCTTCACAAGATCCACCAGAATCATGAAATTAAAATCCCTTAAATGTACATCCATACCTCCCTCCCCAATCTATAATTATTCTGGACTTTTTATCAATTCCCTCTTTTTTTTAAAAAAAATAAATGAACCGTCGACATTTTTTGCCGTTTCGGGTCAAAATTTGTTTCTCCATCACCCAGGCGCACTATTCAGGCTGATACCCGGCTTCACGAACAACTTCTTTCATTTTTTCAATATCTAATTTCGAAGGATCAAAATTAACCGTCACGTTAGCCTCGTCTAAATTCACCTCAGCCTCAGAAACACCATCTAAACCTTTCAACGTCTTTTCAACAGCCATCTTACAATGACCACAAGACATGCCTTTTACGCTAAAAGTTACATGTTCAGATTGCTTACCACAACATCCCATAGCATTATACACCACCTTTTATTTTTTAAAATACCCTATTTTAACTTAACACATCAATTATTTGTTATAACTTTTATAATTTCAGGATGAAATCCACTTTTTAATCCTAGCTTACGATCATAAAATTTTACCCCTACAAAAGTTAGTCCCATAAAAATCAACCCTGTTATAATGGCAAATCCTTCTCCCTGCCAAATTTTTAACAATGAATTGAACCAACTTCCAAGCCCATAACCAACAATTAAAGTTACTAAAGGTAACATATAAACCATCATTACGGCTGTCAACAGATGGCGTGTCTCCATCTTTAAAACTACCACATCCCCTACCTGAGCTTGTATTGGATTGTGCACCTCAAAACGTGTATTCTCTCCATGTGAACATTGGCCACATTTTCCACACGCACTATGACGACATAATTCTATTTCAGCCATTTTTTCATCCACAATCCGAATTACTTGTCCCGTTTCTTCCATAGCCTTAACCTCCTCCAGGTCAAATACTTATGCAGCCTAGCAGGCATCTTTCGCTCCCTGTTTTACTTCACGTTTTCATTATACCAGTTCTTATAATTTTTTTCTATACCGATTCAATAATAAAGAACTAGTAACTACTGATACAGAAGAAAAAGCCATAGCAAGACCAGCCCACTGTGGAGGTAAAAGTTGACCTGTAATCGGATAAAGCACTCCAGCAGCAACTGGAATCCCAAGAATATTATAAAACAAAGCCCAGAAAAGATTTAATTTAATCCGACTTAATGTTTTTCTTCCCAATCTAATCGCCCGTTCAACATCTTTTAGATCATTTTTTACTAAAATAACATCCCCAGTCTCTTTGGCTACATCTGTTCCCGAACCGATGGCAACTCCAATATCAGCTTGGGCCAACGCAGGCGCATCATTAATCCCGTCCCCAACCATTCCTACCTTAAGTCCCCGGGCTTGATACTCTTTAACCACATTAATTTTATCTTCTGGTAAAACCTCTGCCATCACTTCATCAATTCCTACTTCTTTTGCAACTACCTCTGCAACCTTCCGATTATCTCCTGTGATCATAAAAGTCTTCAACCCCAGTTCATGCAAGGCCTGGATCGCCTCTTTAGAACTTTCTTTGACCACATCAGCAAGGCCAATCACACCAATAACTCTTCCATCCAAAGCAATATACATGATAGTTCTCTTAGCTAGTCCTTCAAACTCCTTTTCAATAGGAGCTACATCCACCTTAGCATAATTCATTAGCTTAATATTACCTAAATAAAGAGTTTTGCCATCATACTCACAGATAATTCCATACCCACTTTTTTCTTCATAATTGGTTACCGCTTCGATTTCTATCTCCATTTCCTTTGCCTTTTCAACCACTGCCTGAGCCAAAGGATGAGTCGAAGGCTTCTCACCACTTGCTGCAATCTTTAATAATTTTTCTTCTGAAATTCCCTTAACAGAAATCACATCTGTCACTTCAGGACTTCCTTTCGTGATCGTGCCAGTCTTATCAAACCCGATAACATCTATTCCAGCAATATATTCTAGCACAGCTGCTGATTTAAAGAGAATACCGCGTTGTAAGCCAATTCCACTTCCCACCATGACAGCGGTAGGTGTTGCCAATCCCAAAGCACATGGGCAGGCTATGACTAACACAGCAATCATTGCTGTAAAAGCAAAAACAAAAGGCATCCCAATAACAAACTTCCAGATAATAAAACTGATTAAAGATATTATTATTACTGTAGGTACAAAATAATTGGAAACCAGATCTGCAAATCGCTGAATCGGTGGTTTTTCTCCTTGTGCTTCTTCTACCATTTTAATAATATTTGAAAGAATAGTATCCTTCCCAACTTTAGTGATTTTAACTTTAATCACACCAGACTTATTAATCGTTGCGCCAATCACCGAATCCCCAACTTCTTTTTCTACAGGAACCGATTCACCTGTCACCATAGATTCATCAATACTAGCATGACCTTCTACAATCTCTCCATCTAAAGGAATCTTTTCACCTGGTTTAACCAAAACAAGATCATTCACTTCTATTTCTGAAGCAGCTATCATTCTTTCTTCACCATCAATAATAATTCTCGCTTTATCTGCCTGAAGTTCAAGAAGTTTTTTCATAGCTTGACTCGCTCGTCCTTTTGCTCTTGCTTCTAAAAACTTTCCAAAGCGAATAAATGCAATTAATTCCATAACAGTTCCAAAAAAACTATGTCCTTCAAAAAACATATCTGGAAAAGTAGTTAAAACACTATATGAATAAGCTGCCGTCAATCCCAAAGAAACCAAAACATCCATATTCGCTGACTTATTACGCAAAGAATGATAAGCCCCTCTATAAAAAGTCCACCCCGCTGTAAAAAGAGTCAGTGTTGTAATAACAAACAGCATTAACTCTGTACCTCTGCTAAGAGCCATAGGCCCACCTGGTGCAAAATGTTCTAGATACACCACAGGGATAGCTACTATAGCAGAAAAAATCAACCAGGCTAACTCTTTGCGCGCTATCGCAACACTTTCATCTCTTACTTCATTCTTTGAATCTTCTACTATAGCCCTATATCCAAGACTAGATACTTTATCTAGAATTTCTTTTTCACTGATTCCTAAATCCATCTCTACTGTCAACTTCTCTGAAGCAAAATTTACTACAGCTTTTGTTACACCTTCCATCTCAGAAACATTCTTCTCTATAGAACCAGAACAGTTAGCACAGGTCATCCCTTGAATTTTAAATACCTTTTTCTGAACTTCTCCAATCATAGAAGGTTTTTTTTCATCAACCACATCTAGTCGTTCAATTTGAGTTACACCTGTTGCCAAATCATCCTCTGGTACTTGATAATCCAAGCTCCTTACTTTTTCTTTAATCTCATCCAAACTAACTTGACTTGCATCAAATGCTACCTTAGCCAACTCATCTTTAAGTATAACATCCACCTTCTCCACACCAAGCAAAGAAGCTATCCCTTCCCGAACACGTCGAACACAATGTTCGCACGTCATACCCTTAACTGTAAACCGTTCAAGCCGCAAAGGCTTATCCATCTTTATCTCCTCCGATCTATTACCTCATTTATATGTTTTCTAAAAATTCTTCTACTATCCCAAATCCAAGTACCCCCGAGAGGTATGTTTGGATTTTACCACAATCTCATAACCTTTTCAAGTATAAAATTTTAAAAACTTTATAAGTGAATAACTGATAATATAGAGAACGCTTTATATATACAGACTCAGGGTAAAATAAAACGAATAAAAGGATGGCAAAAATAAGTTGCATTAGGGATATTTCCCAGCAAAGTTTTTTGCCATCCTTTTATTCGCTTTATTTTACCCGTCTTTATTTAATCCAGCGCTATTTAAGCGTCGATATTTGAATATATCACTTAGTAAACCTAAAAACCACATCTAATAATTCATCCAGCGCCTGAGGATTATTTCCTTCTTCAGAACACATTGCCTTTTTAACACACCCGTTTGCATGGTTTTCCAAAACATTAAATCCCGCTTTATAGAGTGCTGCCCGTACTGCTGCAATCTGAATCAAAACATCAACACAATATTGTTCTTCTTCTACCATCCTTTGAATTCCCCGAACTTGTCCTTCAATTCGTCTCAAACGTTTCAATAAATCATCTTTATATTTTTCATTGTCTGACATCAATAATCCCCCTTTTACAAAACTTCTATAAATGATTCGACCACAAAAAGT
>JAGMES010000340.1 GCA_023128035.1 Halanaerobiales bacterium
ATATTTTACTCGTTAGAGCTGAAAATTCAGTCTACAACTTGACCAAAAATTGATACTAAGCTATAATAAACAGTATGGAATAAATTATCCAAAAAGTAATGAGTATAATGTTTACAAAATATAGGAGGTATCATGAAAAAAATTGGAATAAATGAGCCTTGTCCTTGTGGTAGTGGGAAAAAATACAAAAAATGCTGTGGTAAAGTTACGGATCTAACTGCATTTAGAGAACGTATTCTTGATCAAGAAGTTGACCAACTTATTGATAATATTTACGCGTGGTTTACTCTTCAGTGGAGTGAAAAAATACCTTTTTTGTTATCAGATTTTCTAGGTGAATCTATTGATAAAATAGCTTGGTTTGATGATCCTTCAAAGAATTGGCTATCAGAATCTGAAGAGAATGATATGGCTTTATTGGTTGATTGTCTTTTATATGATTGTAAGCTTCCAGATGGTGAAACCGTTCTAAATAAATACTTTCAAAAAGAGAGACGAGGTTTTAGAAGTTCTGTTGTTGAAGTTTTTTCACAATGGATTAACTCATATGTATCTGTTTATGAGCTTGTAGATGTTACTTTATCTGAGGATATGGTTATAGTAAAAGATATTTTTACTGATGATAAATACAAAGTGAGTGTAAAAGATTTCGAAATAGAAGCAGGAATTATTGGAGATATTATGGTTACTAGATTACTTTCTAAGGGTGCAATTTATTTTATTTCTGGTTTTGTTCGGTTTCCTAATACATCTAAAGAATATCTTTTTGATAAAATCGAAAGAATAAAACAAGAAGAGATGTCGAATGGGAGTTGGCAGAATTTCCTTAAACCATTCGGATACGAAGTATATTTGACTGCCATAGCTGCTTTAAAGGAGACGGTGATAACTTTAGATGATGAGATTAAAAAAGAGATTTTAGACGAGTTTGCATTCACTAGCGAAAAGCAGAAGGAAGTGGCTATTGGGATTTTTGATAATTTAGGAGAAGAGTTTCCGTCAGAGGATGTGATTGGAGCTTTACTACTTTGGCATAAGTATTGTGAAATTTATAGTCCTCGAATACAAAAAGTTGAAGTGATGGTAGCGACAATAGAATATGTAGTAAGATTGGGATTAGGAGAATATATTACCAAAAGCGATATTGCAAGGAAATACAGTGTCTCTCCAAGTAGTATTTCTTCCCGATATCGTGATTTTAAAGAGATTATGGATGTTGCTATTGCAGATTTTTCCGAGAATTCTTAATTCTAAAATACTCTGGTTGTTACCAGAGTATTTTTCTATCATTTTTTAAGAGATAGAAAATTTATTAGAGGAAATGAGCGGATTACGAAGAAGACATAGTCTAAAGGAAACTTATATGCTGAATTCTAAATTTTGAGTAGAAAGTAGAAAGGAAGATGAAGATGCCACTAAATTTAAATCAAGTACAAAAAGACATTGAAAAAATGGAGTCGCGATTAATCCAGATTCGGCAGGAAATACATATGCATCCAGAACTTGGGTTTGAAGAAGTGAGAACAAGCCAATTAGTAGCAGAAGAGTTGAAAAAAGTTGGATTAGATGTTCAAACAGGAGTAGCAAAGACTGGAGTAGTGGCTATACTAAAAGGATCTAAGCCAGGGCCAACTATCGCCTTCCGCGCTGACATGGATGCTCTTTCTATGGAAGACAAAAAAGACGTTCCCTATGCTTCTAAGGTAAAAGGAAAAGCTCACACTTGTGGGCATGATGTTCATACAACAATTTTATTGGGAACAGCTTTAGTTTTAAGTGAATACCGAGATCAAATCTCTGGTCAAGTTAAATTTATCTTCCAGCCTGCTGAAGAAGGTCCTGGAGGAGCAGAACCGATGATTGAAGAAGGTGCACTAGACGGAGTAGATGTGATTTACGGACTCCATACTTGGCATCATGGCGAAGTAGGGGAAGTAGAAATAGTTCCAGGCCCATCATCAGCGAGCGCTGATGAGATAGAGATAATAATAAAAGGAAAAGGTGGACATGGCGCTTATCCACATGAAACAGTAGATGCAATTCATCTTTCTGGACTTATTTTAACAGCTCTTCATACATTACCAAGCAGATTTATTGATCCTCTTGAACCTAACGTAATCACTATCGGAAAGATTAATGGTGGATATCGCCGGAATATTATAGCTGATAAAGTAGAGTTATCAGGCACGGTACGTACATACAATGATGATCTTAGACAACAGATAAAAGAACAGATTGAGAAGGTTCTAAAAGGTATTACCCATTCATTTGGTGGAGATTATGAGTTAGATTATAATTGGGGATATCCACCTTTAATAAATCACTTAAATGAGGTAGAGAGATTTAGCAAAGTTGTCAAAGAATCTCCATATCCATTCAAAGAGTTAGTTAGAAAACCAGCAATGGGTGGAGAGGATTTTGCGTATTTTCTTCAAAAAATACCAGGGGCGTTTTTCTATTTAGGAACTAAAGGTTCAGATGCAAGTAGTTATCCTGGTCATCATCCTCTTTTTGATGTAGATGAAAGGTGTATAGGTTTGGGTGTACTTCTATTTGCAGGACTTGTTAAAGATTTTTTTAATAAGTGAACTCGTCCAGCTAAA
>JAGMES010000341.1 GCA_023128035.1 Halanaerobiales bacterium
ATTGCGGCTGCAAGATATACAACTTCTAAATCCACCTAAAACCTCCATTCTTAACCATTACTTAGAATATTGTATTCTACGCTATACCGTTAAAATCATCGTCATACTGGGGCTTGCGGGTTTCCCTGTGGTAGAAAAAGGCATACAAATTACTAATCTTGGCATCGAGTAAAGATAGCTTTAACAAGCCCTCTTCAAGAAGCTTCTCGTAGTATTCATGCACCTCTTCAGCATTTTCTAATATTAGCCCAATATTTTCCTCAACAAACTCGTCACACGGAGCACAGCCACTACTATTGGAATTACTACTATCGTTAAAGCAATCTCTGCATTTCGACCTGTCACAAAACTCGTCTATCAGCGCATCTTCGTTTCGGTATATACCTTTAATTGGGTTCATATTTCCCCTTTCTCATAAGCTGCAGCATAAAGCGTGGAGACCATTGAGAACGACATAGCCTTTACTGTGCGGCCAATTTTTTTAAAAACAATCTCATAGGCCTCATCGTCTGGCATGTCTTCAAATTCTCGAGCAACAACAAAATCTTCCATAAGCTTTATTTCTTTTAGCTTAAACGAATTCTGGTCAGGCTCAGGCAATACTTCCCCGTGATGTGTTATTCCCTTTGTCATAAATCCCCTTGTGCGTAGTTTCTATTCTTCTATGTTCTACTTAGTGGTCCGGTAAAAAACGGAACACTTTAAATATAAACAGCAAGGCCGGAAGGGTGTTCTAACCTTGCTGCCGTTATTCCCCCTAGTGTTTTGTTAGAGGGAAGTTAAATTAAAATGGTATCGTATCACTTGCAAAAGCGGCATCAATCTTTAAGTGTTTCCCAGTACCACCATCAAAACTTTTCCCATCATTTTTACTATCTAAAAACAAAACATTGAAAGCAGTTATTGATGTATAATATCTGGTCACACCATCTTTTTCGCTAGTGGTATATTCAATCGAGCCGTTCACTAAACATTTAGAACCTTTGTGTAAATAACTCAGAACATTCTCCGCTGTTTTACCAAAGCATTTTACATCATGCCACTGGGAAATTTTTTCCCCTTTTACTTTACTTGATGTGGCCAAAGAAATTTTAGCCATAGGGGTCCCAGTTTTTGTTACTATGTTTTCAGGTTCGCCACCTATGTGGCCGATTAGCGTTACAGAATTATACATTTTGTTTCTCCTTTATGTGTTTCCACGTTTTATTTAGCCTTATAGCACTAATTGAACTTGGATTTAAGTTGTACTTATTCGCTAACTCTTTTGATGAGAGAGGACTGTTTCTTATAAATATAACATCTTTGTTTTTTAGTGGTGACAATTGTTCACCCTTGGCAACACGCCCTTTTCCCATAGCGTCTATAGTGTTGTCTTCTCTCGTGCCTAAGAATAAATGATTGGGGTTTATACATTTTCTATTATCACATTTATGACAAACAAACAGGCCCCTAGCTATAGGCCCATTAAATGCCTCAAAGGATAGTCTATGACCATAATTTGTAACACCCCTATGCCTAATTCTGCTGTATCCATTACTTTGGACGCAACCGTTATACTCCCAGCAACCTGTGGCTGACTCCGTATAGTCTTGAAGTTTTGCTTCTACAGGAATCTTATCAATCCCTTTTGGCCAAGCCATTATTATTTATCCCCTTTTTTCTTTTTGATATTCTTATCTTTTCTAATCTTCTCATTTACGAATGCCGAAAAGCCGCCATAATGCGAATCTATTTGTTTTACCAAATATTCCTTTAGCCTCACTGCTTTAATTTTCATTTTTTCTTCTCTCATTGATTCTCCAATAGTGTTGTTATATATTTATGAGCCTTTAATAATCTTTCATCGTCATTTTTTACAGCATTAACATTGGTAACAAGTTGCCCTGAAATACTTCCATCATTGATCTGGGATATCAAGCCAAGGCAAGCATCAAATATTGACTCGTCTTGCGGCCGTGGCTTGAGCGGTCTGTTTAAAAAATCAGCGTCCTTAGTATCATCAATAGCAAACAAACCATTGAGCGCATATTTCCTGGCATAACTAGAAGCTGCGCCCGTTATCTGTGCTACATCCATACCTTTTTTCGCTTCAGCCTCTCTTGCGAACCCTGTAGCGCAGGAAAATGCATATTTATCAGTGATCGTTGCCGTTGCCCTCACATAGTGCCTGTCCCCTATAACAACTATTTCATCAGTTATTGTTAGGTGACACTCATATTCGTTTAACAGAGGCTTCACTGCAGCCAAGATATCTTCGCAGCTCCTATAGTTGTACTTGCCGAAATTGTTGCGTTGGTTTTTAGGTACATTTAATCCAAATTGGATTTGGTATAGCGATTTCATTTAGAGCATCTCCTTTTTATTTTATACATATATAATATATATTTTACAGAAATAAAACATAAAAATGCGCATTTACAAAATAAGTTTTAAGAATACAATATTATAATGATAACTTTAAATCTCGCACCATATCCAAAGCCCAGAATGACAAGATCTGATAAATGGAAGAAACGCCCATGCGTAGTCAAATATAGAGTGTTCGCCGATAGACTACGTTATTTAGCTAGGCTAAACAGCTACACGCCTACT
>JAGMES010000342.1 GCA_023128035.1 Halanaerobiales bacterium
TTCATCAATTTCTGTTTCAATATAGTCTACTCCATCAAGTTCTTTTTTATTTATTCGAATGTTATTCTGATAGTCATACTCAAAGATATCGTCTTTTCTTATAGTCCCTGGATAGTCAATTTTTTTCAAACCGAAGAAGTCATAATCATAGTTAAGAGTAAGACCTCTAGGATCGGTTACACTCGTAACTTGATCTGCCAGATTATAAGTATATCTTGTTATATAAACTGTACTTCCTGTCACATCAGGATATTGATCAATCCGTTCGGTGTTTCCTGCATTATCTAAGTATTTAATGCTTTTTCCCACCAAATTATAGGAACCACTGTCTAGATCATATATTTTTTCTGTAACTTTTCTCCCTGCATCATTATAATCAATTACTTTCTTTGTACCATCTGCGAAACGAATTTCTTTTGGTCTACTAAATCCATCATAGTCAAATTCAGTCCTGATATTATTTCCATCTTCAACAAAATCTTTTCTACCAAACTCATCATATCCGATTTTTTCAACTAAAATAGCCTGTGCTTCTGGGCCAGCCCAACTTTCTACCTGTTGCCCTAATCCATCATGCTAGTGATTTCAGAGGAATATTTTTTAATGTCCTTGACAAAGGGTACAGATTATGAAGGAAATACAGTCTTTATTATTGAACACTCTTTAGAAATGATATATAATGTAGATTGGATTATTGATTTAGAACCACATGGTGGACGTGATGGAGGTAAGGTTATTTTTGAAGGTACGCCTATGGAAATAATGGAATGTGAATATTCCTGTACGGGTAGATATCTAAAGTCCTTTGTAAATATAAGGGCTAAGCATCAAATATTTATGAGACAATAAGGTTTATAATATAATAGTTTATAGTTAGTACTTCCTCTGATATTTAAGTTAAGGGTTACTTCCAAAGTGTAGACACCTCTTAATATATCAGGGAGTACTTTTTATTTTCAAATCTAATTTTTAACCATAACTAGAATGTTCCTTAATGCTGAAGACCATCACTAGCTTCCTTTCACGAATATAATAGAAATTATTCCACGTATCACTTTCCAACCTTCTCTATACCTACTCGAAACTAACTATCTCCAATCTCAGCAAACAAATACTAATAATCCACTTCTCATAAATATTTCATCAAAAATTGTATCAAAAAAAGCACTTCTAGATATAGCATATCTAGAAGTGCTTTTTTAACTAATGTGTATTTAAAAACCATAAAGTTCAAATACTTTACCATGTATACAATAAATTTCTCTTAACATCTTGATCGGACTATGTGACAAATCCACAAAAAGGTTATCCATATAACACCTTCTTTCCAAAAGTAAAATATGTTAAAATATTAAATTTATAAAAAAATCTTATTCCAATATTTTTGCATGATCATAAAAATTATTTTCTTTAAAAAAATTCATTAGCCAAGATGATTTTATTCTTATTGTTCCTGATGCACTTTCGAATACCATCCAAAACACACCTTTATAATCAGAGTCTGGAGTAAGTGATATATAGTAATTCTTGTCCTCATGTAATTGTAAATTGACTAATACTTTATATTTACTTAAACGACCAGTATTTTTATACCCAATATGTTTTTTCTTTAATTCCTCAATGAATTTTTCAGATTCTGTTTTACTTAATATTTTTTTTTGTTCTTGAAAGTGAATTACTATTGCTTCAGGATTCTGAATGCTTTTCAAAAATCTTTGCTCTTGTTTTATTCGCATATCATAATGAAGTTTCATTACAAACCCACCAATAGCAATACCAAACATAATTCCTATAAAAATTTTAAGACCTAAAGGCATCTTTTGGTTCCTCATATGCATAAGTTCTACTCTCCTCCCCATGTATCAAGTAATTGCCCACTGTTTGCCCCGCCCAGTTGATATACTTTTGTTTTTTCATGTGTTATCACAAAACTCTTTTCGTTCATATAACATCTTACATATGTTACTCCATTTTCAGCTCTAATGCTAACAAAATCAACACCTGCTAATTGCATATCTACCCAGTCATAATCAATTTGTTTAAATTCTCCTATAGGCCAAGTGTAATCGATATAGAGATGCCCTTCAACAGGAAATATTGATGTACCTGCTCCAAATGCATATTCTGTCAATTTATCGCCTCCAAATGTAATGCCATAATTTGCGCCTTTTGATACAAAAGGCAACCCTGTCGGTCGAGAATATCCAAACCAAAATGTTGCACCTTTTAGATAATCAATAGATTTCATCGTATGCGAAAATATAGCACCACCTGCTCCACCAGCACTTGCTCCAATTTGAAATTGAAATCCCGCATGACCAAACCAACCATAATTACCTAATGTATCAATAGCAAAAGTGACTCCACCTTCACCACCCACAATAGCAGCAGCCTGAGCACCACCATCAATTGCAAGAACGACTTCACCCGTCGGATCCACATACTTCAACGGGTTATTAGCGCAATAACTGTACCAATTCGCCCCATCCTTCATCGGATCCTCACTGATAAACCTTCCTAAATTCGGGTCATAATACCTCGCATTAAAGTAATACAA
>JAGMES010000343.1 GCA_023128035.1 Halanaerobiales bacterium
GTTGCAAGAGTGATTCAGCAAGGAATAAATATAAAAACTGAAGACATTTTTAGATATAAAACAATAACTGATATCTTAAAAAATGTTGATTACAGAAAAGATTCCTTGAAAATTTCTCAGGAAGAAGTTGTGGGTGAAGTCTTACTTACACCAATTCAAAAATGGTTCTTTGACCAAAATTTAAGCAATAAACATTTCTTTAATCAAAGTTCTTTATTCTCATTGAGAGAAGATGTAGATTTAAAATTATTAGAAAATGTATTTAAAAAGGTTATTGAGCATCATGATGCTTTACGAATGGGATATAAATTTACTAAAGATGATGTACTTCAATACAATAAAAAAATTGATGAGGTTGATTTTAAATTAAGATATGTTGATTTATCTCAATATCCGTATGACATTCAAAAAGAAAAGTTAAAAGAGATCAGTAATGATATTCAGGATAGCTTAAATCTTGAAAAAGACTTATTGATTAAAGGCATTGTATTTGATCTGAAAGATAATGGTAAGAGATTATTGATTGCAATTCATCATCTTGTGATTGATGCGGTTTCCTGGGGTGTTCTTATTGAGGATATAGAAACATTATATAATTCGAATCTTCAGAAACAACTAGCGTTAAAAACAACGTCGTTCCAGGAGTGGAGTCAGAGATTAAATAATTATGCTACAACAGAGGAAATAGATATTGAATATTGGAAGAAGATCAACGTATCAAAGATAAAACGACTAACAGAAGAATCTCATATAGAAAATTGCTTTAAAGATCATAAGCATCTTTCCTTTGAATTGAATGAGGAACAAACAGGCAGATTACTTACAAAAGTTAATTGGGCATATAGTACAGAAATCAACGATATTTTACTCTCAGCTCTTACAATAGCGTTTAGTGAAGTTATGGAAGCAGATAATGTGTTCCTAAATCTTGAAGGACATGGTAGAGAAGAGATTATGAATGATGTAGATATTTTACGAACTATCGGTTGGTTTACTAGTCTCTTTCCAGTTTTTTGTGAAAAGCAAGAAGATATAGAACAGACAATTAAACATGTCAAAGAGAGTTTGCGTAAAATATCAAATAAAGGATTGGACTTTGGGATTGGAAGATATTTAACACATAATGAAAACTTGAAAAAACTAATTCCAGAAATATCGTTCAATTACTTTGGACAGCTGTCACAAAAAAATGAGGAGATTAAGAATAAGCTATTATCAAATTGCTTTGAGGAATTGGGAATGACTATACATGGTAATAATCAACTTTCTACTCTAATAGATATAACTGGTGCAATTGTTAATGAAAAACTACAATTTACTATTCGCTACAATAACAATTATATCAATGATGAAAAGATGAGTAAGCTAGCAAATAAATACAATTATTGGTTGAATGAACTAATAGAACATTGTATAAATAAAAATGAAAAATCTTTTACTGCATCAGATTATGGCGTGGAAGATGTATTAGATGAAGATGATTTGGATTATCTAAATGATTTGTTAGAATTCTAAAATATTAAATCTCTTTTCAGATGGTATAATACCTTCTGGAAAGAGATCCACTTCATTTTAAATTTTAGAAGGAGTTTGATAAGATGAAAAAAAATATATTAAAAATTAACCCTTTAACACCAATGCAAAGTGGTATGTTATATCATAGCCTTTTAAATGAAAAAGGATTAAATTATTATGAACAAATATGTTTTAATATGGAAGGGAAAATTGATTTACAGTATTTAAAAGAAGCTTGGCAGAAATTGATTGATCGGTATGAAATTTTAAGGACAAATTTTGTTTGGAAAAAAGTTAAGACTCCAGTTCAAATTGTTTTAATAGAAAAAGAAGCAGAAATATATGAATTTGATATATCTAATTTTACTACTCTAGAAAAAGAAAAGTATATAAGACAATTAAAAAAGGAAGATTTACATAAGAGATTTGATTTTGAAAAAGGCAAATTAAATAGGCTTTCACTAATAAAATTAGCTGATGATAAATATTTTGTCTGCTGGACTTTTCATCATATATTATTAGACGGTTGGAGTATTGCAATTGTATTAGAAGACTTTTTTAATATATATCAGAGTATGGCAAATAACTTACCATTACCTTCAGGGCCAGTTGCGCATTTTTCTGATTATCTGGAGTGGTTAAAAAAGCAGAATAAGAACAAAGGTTTGAAATTTTGGAAGAACTATTTGCAGGATTTTACTGAGCCAAGTTTATTACCATACGATAAAAAAGCAAATGAAAATGAAGAGATATTAAAGAATACTATTAAACAAATTGAACTAAGTGAAGAAAAGACAGAGACAATTAGAAAATTTTGTAAGAAAAACAGTATAACTATGAATGCATTGATTCAAACGATATGGGGATTATTATTACAAAAGTATAATAATACTGACCAGAGTTGTTTTGGAATGACAGTTTCAGGTCGTCCTACAGAACTGCAAAATGTAGAAGATATTGTAGGCATATTTATTAATACAATACCAGTAGTGGTTAAAACAGAAGAACAGACAACTATAA
>JAGMES010000344.1 GCA_023128035.1 Halanaerobiales bacterium
CCACTTATAGAAGTGGGGGTCTTAACTCAAAAGATAAAACTAGCATCCATACCTGCTAATTTGTAGGTATGATGCTAGTTTGGGGCACATTTATCTCTACACAGTTTTATAACATTCGGGAGAGAGTTCGCTCTCGTCGAAAATGTTGTTAAATTTGGGTTCTGCCATTTTTTACTTTGAAACTCATGCAGTTAACAGTTTCAGGTCCAGTTGCTTTTGGGGTATTACAGGCTACCCGGATATTATTTTTCGTACAAAAATCATTTTCATTATAACCACAATTTACAACATGGCAGGTAATTTTGGTATCCATAATGTCACCCCCTTTAGTTTTTTATCCTGTCCTTATTATTTCATAACAGGTTTTGAAATATCCCTTTTTTATAAGTTAGTGAGTAATATTATGATTAGCCCACAAAAAGTAGTCACACAAAGACTCGCCAACTATATATAGTAATGACTAAACGGTTTCATTACTATATATAGTTGGCGAGTGTGACTAAAATACTTTTTGTGATCGAATCATATATAAATTACATAGAGATTAAGCAAAGGTAGGTGGAAATAAATGGAAGAAAAAAACCTCGTGAAAGAAGATAAGTTTCATGTTGATGATGAGATAATGTATAAAAATGTTCTTGGCGAGTGGCATAAAGGTATTATTCTTAAAGTCAATAATACGACAATTAGAATTTTGAATGCTAATAAATTTAAAATTCTAAGCATTAAACGTCCAAATGTTATGCTTTTAGAAGAATATAGCTCTTAAAGTATTTAAAAAGTGACATAATATTTCCCTCTATCTTAATAGGATATATATTAGGATGGAGGGATATTTATTATGAGAATAAAAGTGATTTTACATATCGTAGGTGCTTTACTTATTTTACTAGGAGTAAGTTTGTTCTTACCATTTCTTGTAGGAATTTATTATGGTGAAGGAGATGCTTTAATTTTTTTATATCTTTCTTTTTTGGTTTTGATAATTGGTCTTATTTTTTATTATTTATTTCGTTCGTCGTTAGATATTCGTTATCAAGAAGGTTTTGCGATTGTAACAATTAGCTGGACTATTATTTCTTTAATTGGAGCGATTCCTTTTATCAAAACTGGTACTTTAACCAATTATGCTAATGCTTTTTTTGAGAGCGTCTCTGGCTTTACGACAACTGGTGCTACAGTTATCATGTCTTTGGAAAATGTCTCACATACGATTCTTTTTTGGCGAAGTTTGAGTCATTGGATTGGTGGAATGGGAATTATTGTGATGTCTTTAGCTATTTTGCCTGAACTTGCTGGAAAGATGCAACTATTCAAGGCTGAAGTGCCGGGGCCAATGCATGATAGATTAAAACCACGAATTAGAGAGACGGCTAGGACTCTCTGGTGGATTTATCTTTCTTTAACAGTAATTCAATTAATTTTACTATATCTAAATGGTTTAAGCTTATTTGATGCGATTATTCATTCTTTTGGTACTGTTTCAACAGGAGGATTTAGTTCTCGTACTTTGAGTGTTCGCGCATATAACAGTAGTGCTGTTGATTGGATTGTCACTTTATTTATGTTTTTAGCAGGGGTGAATCTTGCTCTCTATTATCGAGCATTTAAAGGACGGATTAGTGTTTTTTGGCGAGATCAAGAATTTAAAGTTTATACCGGGATTGTTCTTATGTTTACATTACTGATTACTGTGAATCTTAGGATGAATCTTTATTCAAATCTTTATAAGTCTTTGAAATATGCAGCTTTTCAGGTTGTCTCGATAATAACTACTACTGGTTATTCTCTTGTGGATTATGATGCATGGCCTCCGTTATCAAGATGGTTGTTATTGATATTAATGTTTATTGGAGGGTGTGCTGGTTCAACCGCAGGAGGTATTAAAATTATTAGAATTTATGCTCTGATTAAAAAATGTCGTCTTGAACTATTTAGATTGCGCCATCCAAGAGCAGTAACTCAATTAAGGATTGGTAAAAATCGTATTTCGGATGAAATTTCTGCAGGTATTTTGGAGTTTTTCTTTTTGTATATTCTTATTTTTACTATTTCTGTAGTTTATCTGACTTCATATGGAATTGATATGGTTAGCTCAATTTCGGCTGTTGCGGCTACTTTGGGAAATATTGGCCCGGGATTGGAATTAGTAGGGCCTCTTAACTCATTTATGCCTTTGCCTGATGGAGCTAAATATCTTTTGAGTGGGTGTATGTTGATGGGAAGGTTAGAGATATATACAGTTTTAGCATTTTTCTTTGGCGGTTTTACAAGAGGGTTGTAAAAATTTTTCAAGATATTAAAACTTTAGCGGGGTAATGAAGGCTAAAAAACGTTATAACCACTCTCAGAGCCCGTCTAACTGATTAAAACTTTAAAAAGCTATACCTTGACCATTAAATTGTTGAAAGCTTGAGAAGGGGTATTTTGATCTTTGCTATGAGCATATGATTTTGTGGGCGAATCATTTTATCTTTTGAGTTAAGACCCC
>JAGMES010000345.1 GCA_023128035.1 Halanaerobiales bacterium
GCTTTAGCTGGACGAGTTCACTTGTGGAAATTTTTAAAATAATCTGAAAAAATCATAGTTCATCGTAGTGCTAAAATAGTACTTCACAATTTAAATTTCATGTGTTTTTACCTAATAAAAACCAAGACTCACATACTAAAATTCGTCAATTTCTACAAAAATCCTTTCTCAAGATAATTTTTTTTTATTTTAATTATAAATAAAAGAACAGAAGTCCTTATATCAGACATCTGTTCTTATTATTATCATTTATGTTCTTTACAGCTCTTACAATCTCCATTACAGGTTAATTGTTCACGCAGTGAAGTATTACATCTAGGGCATCGAACCTGAGGTTGATCTAAGATAAGACCACAATTAGAACAT
Organism: Halanaerobiales bacterium; assembly: GCA_023128035.1. The sequence goes on from JAGMES010000345.1 coordinate 367, forward strand.
TGAAGTTTTATATCTTTATGCTTCATTTCATCAGATCCTTTCAGCTAATAGGATAGAGATCACGAAGTAAATTAAGCTTTACTTAAAGGAATAAAGCCGCCATAACACCGCCAACCCCAAAAGCCAGAATCCAGGAACCAAACCAGATCAACGCTGCTTCTTTCCAACCTCTTTCTTTAAAGAGTACTAGAATTGAAGCAATACATGGAACAAAGAGAGTAATTACTACCAATGAAAGAATAATCTGTATAGGGCTCATGGCCATAGAGGTTAAACCTGCTGCCCCAAAATCTCGACGCACAATTCCCATGATAAAGACAACTGCTGCTTCTTTTGGTAATTTTAAAAATTCAGTTGTAATAGGTGCAACCCCATCAATAATTACTTCCAATGCACCTGTTATCTGCAATACACTAATAATTAAAGCACCTAATGCAAAGAGAGGGCCAGCCTCTTTAATAAATGCATAGGATTTAATCCATGTTTTGCGAACAACATTAGTAATTCTCGGGAAGCGTAATGGTGGTAAATCTATCAAAAGATCTGAAGATTCACCTGGCATAAACTTATTTAACAATGTTCCAATCAGAACAAAAACTATAAAGATTGTACCAGCATATAGAGCAAAAAACTTACCTCCTAAAGGCGCGATCAATCCGCCAATAACACCTAATTGAGCAGAACAAGGAATTGTGAAACCCAAAAGAGCGGTAGCAATAAACTTTTCACGTTTTGATCCTAACAATCTTGTCGTAATTGTTGCCATTGTCACACAGCCAAAACCAAGAATCAAAGGAATAATTGCTCGACCGTTTAGTCCAATTTTTGTCAACACCCGATCCACTAGTGCTGCTACTCTAGGTAAATACCCTGAATCCTCCATAACTGATAGAGCAAGATAAAAACCGGCAACCAGAGGAAGTAACAGTCCTAAAACATAAGTAAAAGTCATAGTTAATACCCCAAATTCACCGATCAATATACTACCCAGAACAGAACTTTCTGGAATCCATTGTCCAACCAACCCACGCACAAAAGGTTCATACAGTTCTATAAAAAGATAACCTTCTGTAAACTCTACCACTGTCTGAGCAACAAAAACAGCTATTAACTTATAAACAATGTACAAACTTGCTAAAAGAAGTGGAACTCCAGTTATTGGATTAACCATCATTTTACTTAACTTCATTTTAATAGCAGAATAATTTCTTGTATCACGAACTACCTGATCGATAATACTATTAACTCTCTTCCGTCGTTGGGTATAAATCTTCTCCTGCTGATTACCACCTTCGATATTATGCCTCTCAGCAACATTAGGATCATCTTCTAAAACCAACAAAGCTTCTGCACGATGATGTACTTTACTGATTAATTTATTCAAATCTCGTTGTAATTTTGGATCTGAATTCCCTACTCTAGCCTCTTCAACACGGTTCTTAACTTCCTGAATTCCTTCTTTTTTTATCGCTACAGTAGGAATAACAGGAACACCAAGTAGTTCACTTAATTTATCTAAATCGATCTCTATTCCCTGTGCTTTAACCTCATCCATCATATTCAAAGCTACAATAATAGGAATACCCATATCAATCACTTGTAAAGTTAAGAAGAGATCACGATCTAAATGCACCGCATCTACTACATTAACTACAATATCTGCAGAAGTAATTATATCCCTAGCTACAATCTCTTCATCATTAAAAGAAGACACTCCATAAACACCGGGGGTATCTAAAACCATATAATCTTTGTATTTTCCATAAATGATATCAATGGTTGTTCCGGGAAAGTTTGATACGTCTACGTAAACCCCAGTAAAAGCATTAAAAAAAACAGACTTACCTGTATTTGGGTTTCCAACTAAAACAATTTTTTTTACATCTTCTGATACATTTTTTAACTGAGCTGCATGATCATGACAATGCATAATAAATCCCCCTTTACTTAAACATTCAAATCGAAAAGATTCAATTGAAAATTTCTTACAATTGAATCTTGATTATTTTTAACATTAATTGTTTTTAATTCGCTAAAGAAATAATCTTTATTTCCTTCGTCTTCTATTTTCTCATTTACTACCTCCTGCTTTATCTTTTGAGTTAAGA
>JAGMES010000346.1 GCA_023128035.1 Halanaerobiales bacterium
ACAAAACATGAAATTAGCCACCTTTATTATAAATTCTTATGATACTATTATATCATATTTTTCAATAAAAGTAACTAATTTCAGGCTTTTTGTGGGCTAATCATATAATAAGAAAATTATTAATTCTATTTTTAAAGAATAAAATTTATTGCTTTATTATAAATATCCCTCTACAAAAATTATAATAAAGGGATATTTATAATATTTCAATATTTATTTAGTTTCTTTAATTTTTTAATGAATCTTCTAATAACAATAATTGTACCACCAATCATCAATACTATATATATCCATGTGTCATTTTTGTTCTTCTCATAAAGATCAGTGTCTATTAAATAATAACCTTTTTCTCTTTTCTCAAGTACAAACAAAATTGGCCCATGATATGTAAAAGTAGATGATCCTATTGTATGATCTTTTCTCTGTACAAAACGACTTTTAAAAATACACCTTATTGTATCTACTTCCTCATGCGCTTCATAACTTTCAAGGTTCAAATATCCGAATGCTATTCCGCTTATTTTTTTTATTAAAAATTCATTAGTTTTTGCTTCAAATTCTTTATTACTTATTTTTTTTATAGTGTCTATATCTCCCCTTTCAAGAGCGTTTTTATACTCACCAATTATATACATAATACTCTCTTCTAAATTTCTAAAATCTGATGAATTTATATTTCCATTTCCGAATACTAGTATAATAATAAATACTATTAGAATCTTTTTTATATTCATCATTTCTCCTCCTTACTCTTTTGGAATTAAATTATAATCAAACTCATAACCCCAGAATCCATTTCCATAACCCCATCTATCAATCCCTCTTGCTACTCCACCTCCAAAAGCATAGACATCTGCACTAAACTTAATATCATATTTTATAAAAGGAACAGAACTAAATACTTCAAAATGCATTTTTACTGCATTAACATTAAAGCCAGATGAAACTAGTCCACCCAAATTACTAGTACCAGATTCAGCAGAGAATAAAGCTAAGTAACTCATAAATCTTTTATTTTTACTATATTTTCCTAATCTTAAAAGTCCTACTTCAATCTCTTTGCCAAATCCTTTATCATTTAAAATCGACTCTTGATCTAAATAAAAACCCTCTGCAAACATATTATTCTCAGGATTAAATTCCTGATATTGTTGATCAAGTTCAGCGTCATTTAGTAATTTTTCATCAGTAAAAAGATCATCTATTGGTTTTCTCACTTCACTAACAATATAATTAAACATTTTTTCTAAATTTGAAGATTTTTGATCTAACATTGTATTGTTAATATGTGTGTTACGTATATACAAAGTCATATTCGGTACTTTGATTTGATTCCCAGCATATATTTTATCTACATTTGTAATTTTATTAAAAGTTGCAATAAGATTAATCCATTCAACAGAACCACAATAATCTAACGAAATTTGACTTAATGTATCACCATGGTCAACTGTAATGTACATCAAATCATTATTACTCTTACTTTTATCAACAGAAGCATGACCCGATGGATCAATATATCTAAGAGCATTATTCATTACATATACATATAAAAGGTGAGTTTGCGGTTTATTTATCTCTCCTAAATAACTATCCTCCGAAACAAACCTCCCCACTCTCTGATCATAAAACCTTGCCCCATAATAATACAACCCAATCTCAACTTCCTGATGCTGACCCGTGTACTTATATCCCGTCTCATAAATAGACTCATTTTTAAGCACACTTGGCCTATTCAAATCATCGCCAAATGGTAGATAATCTTGATCCATCACCACCTGACCAGATGAATCAGTAATCAACCTCGTAGATCCAAGATTATCATGATGGTAATAATATACTTCTCCAATACTACCTGCCGTTCCTTTCACTTCTGCTATAATTTTACCATGACCGTAAATATAGCTTTTTGCATCCCCATCCTCTTCTTCATAAACTATATTTCCTGCAAAGTTGTACATGTATCTTGTTCTCTTATCATTTATCTTCGAGAGTACCCGCATTCCATCTACATCATAACCATACTCTGCAATTACATCACGATTCTTCTCTACCTTCACCAATTGATTCTGTACATCATAGTCATATTCCCAATACTCTACCCCTACTCCTGATGTGATCAATTCAACATCTCCAGTAGCTTTCACCGTAAAGCGATTACTCTTTTCAACAAGATTACCATTTTCATCATAGCTATAACCATATAAATTCCTCTCTACTCCATCTACTCCTATAGCTGTCTCATAAAGCAATCTTCTTCCATTACCTTTGCCATATCCACTATCATAGTAGTACTTAATCTCTTCAGTACCACTATCTAACGTTCTCTTCTTCTCTGTTCTGTTCCCTACACTATCATAATCATATTCAATTATTCCTTCTTCTGCCATCTGATAAACATGAACCATATCT
>JAGMES010000347.1 GCA_023128035.1 Halanaerobiales bacterium
AATTACGATATTCTTCAACGTACCTAAGATAAGCCGATATTGTTTTTTGACTAAACCCTTTCAACTCCATATCTTTCTTAAATTTAGCCAACTTATACATAATTCTCACTCCCTTTCGTGTATTTTAATGAACACCACCAAATACAACAAACAAGGAAAAATTATGTTTATTTTTTACCACCGCAGAGCGGTTTAGTTCAACAACTTATATCAGTAATACGTAAAAGACAGGAATTTACTAGTCTTAAGCGAATACATTTATAAAGTAAATTACTATATTGTTGTGTTTTGTCCATTATTTACTTGTAATTCGTCTAATACTTTTCTAGTCTTGCTTCTACGTATTTCTCATAATCGGTATATCTAACTATTATCAGTATTTCAGATAATCAGCATATCTTTCTATATACTTAATGTATTTCGTCAATATTTCCAAAAGTCCTTTATAAATTTCCTATTTTTACAGTATTCTCTTTTGTCTAAAAAAAACAACTTTATCACAAAAATCGAATAAATTATTGAAATATAAGCTACAATTTAACAAAATCAATAAGCTGCTAAAAACTAAACAAAAAAGGTCTCTGATTATCCAGAGACCTTTTTGTTTTAGTTTTTACCCTTTTCAGTTCACCATTGATTCCAGTTCATTAAACTCTTCTTCCATTTTGTCTTTAGATACCGGAATTTCATGAGATTCAACATAATAATCTACATCATAACTCTTTAATTTTTCTAGCATCATAACTATGTTCTCCGAAGAATAATTCCAATTATTATAAACATCACCACAAATACAATCTCCAAGGAAAAGGGTCTTATCTTCTGAAACATATATAACACTAGAATCCTTTGAATGATCTCCTGCGACATTCTCAATAATACAGTGAACACCACCAAGGTCAATCTCCATCTTGTTTGTAAATGTAATATTTGGAGGAGTAATCTGTAAATCTGATCGATCTGGCATTTCAGCTTTGATCATATCACTACAAAAGGCAACTTCTTCACCTGATTCTACCCTTTGATCTAAAGCTTGATCACTCCAATCCAATAAAGTTAATTCCTCAATTTTCTTCTTTGTCTCTATATGCGCAATGGTAGGTAAATTCATTGTAGTGATCCCGAAGATATGATCCCAATGCCAGTGAGTAATCACAAGATAACCTGTTTGAGGCATCTCAATCTTTGAAATTTCATCTAAAAATAATTTGGCATGAGCTGGAGAATTTCCAGCATCAACAACTAAGTAACTTTCTTTACCAATGATAACCGCCAGAATCGGTCTGTCCGTTTTTTTATCTGCAGGCAAATAGTATATATGTTCTGTCATCCTCTTTAACATTTTTCCCTATTCCCTCCTCAAAAAACTACGTTCATTAATGATTTGCTACTTTTAGTTTTCTTTCTCGCCAATTAAGATATAGGATAAAGGTAAATGGGAATCTTCTTTTTCCAGACTTTCACATACTTCAGAGATATTATGTTCATATTCCTGAAAATAGTCTACTTTAATCTTGCTTTTGATCATCCCCATAATGATATCGGATAGAGTATAAGTAAACCAGTATAATGTAGAACTTTCATATGTGGTTTGTCCAACATAATCAATACCATCATTACTTATATATGGCTTCTGTTTAAAATATGGATTTACTACTTTTAAACTATCTTCAGGGTCATCATCGTCAGGGAACAATTCTGTAAATGGGTGTTGTTCGTAAATAAACACTTTTCCACCTAAAATTAGTACATCCCAGACTTTCTCAAAGAAGAGGTCTAAATCAGGCAACCAACCTAAAGCACCAATTGTAACATATACCAGATCAAAAGAATTATTAAATTCTTCAGGAATTTCATAGATATCGGTCTGAACGAAGGTACAATCAATTCCACATTTTTTGGCACGTTCATTTCCTTCCTTTATTGCTTCATCAGATATATCAAATCCAATACATCTATCAGCTCCCATGTTTTTTAAAGATAAAAGCTGCACCCCATTATTACAGCAAAAATGGGCAATTCGTTTCCCCTGAATCCCGATTTTTTCTAAACGTTCTAATTCGACACCTTCTTGTAGAACTGTTCCCTTTTCCATAAATAACTTGTCCCACTTTTCTTTAAGCACAGCTTGATGTTTAGGCATTGCCTCATTCCATGCTATTCTGTTAGCTTCTGTATATTTTTTTACATTCATAATTTTCTCCTTTTTTTATGAAGTGAAATTTCATACTATGTACTGTGCAATCCCTTCAATAGTTGGATTTTCTAATATCTTTCTCAGTGGAATTTTTACCTCAAATCTTTTCTGAATTCTAGTCAAAAGAATTACTGCTTTTAAAGAATGCCCACCAATATCAAAGAAA
>JAGMES010000348.1 GCA_023128035.1 Halanaerobiales bacterium
CTCTTCTGTCCATTTGATCCTAATACTGTCGCCCATTCTACATTATTAGCTGGATCATTATCTTTAAAGTCATAACTATATTTTCTACTACTGTACGCTGTTGAAGAATCTTTATCAAGATATTTATACTGACCAGTTACCATTACTCTAGTTTCATCTCGATTTTTAATTGTAACTTCTGTTGTTTTTTCTGCTATAACCAGCATTTCATTACCTTCATCATCAGGTATAATAACAGGAACATCTTCACTTGGAAAACTCTTACTTTGGCTACTCAATCCTTTTGGTACACTTTTATTTAGCATAAGCAGTTATTTTCTCGAGTCATGAATTAGCATCAAGAGGTTTTTATAATCCTTCCAGATGAAATAAAAAATATAAACACTTTGTATGATATTCAGAGTTTTTTAGAAAATAATTTCTAAAAAAGCAATTATATCTATAAATCTTTAATTTCCAATTTATTAGCAATTCTCATCGCTATTTCTTTAATAATTTGATAACTTGAAGCATCTTCAAGTATAATACTATTTCCTGTTTCAGGATGATTTAATAATTTAATTTTCATCTCCTCAACTACAAATAATTTAATACTTGAATATGGACCATTTATTTCGTCTTGTAACTTTCCATTAAAATTGGTGAGAATTATTTTAGATATTTTATCAAAATATAACATGTTTTCGCAATCCGCAAACTCAAAGTGCATCCCTAAATTTGATTTATATTCTATAATTTTTATCATATTACATCTCCTTACTTCTTATATAATTTACCATTAACACTCGGTCTTGATTTTTTTGAACTTCCTATAATTTTCTTCAACAAAGAGTCTCCATAATACCCTCGTGACTGATACTTTGAAACAATTTGTTGCCAAGTCATATTAGGTTCATTTTTCATTAAAAAATCAGCCAATTCTCTATTACTCATTAACTCTCTTGTAAGTGTCCTTAAATTGTTTCTCATTTGAAACGCCTGCATGGCTTGTCGTTCTAAAGATTGAGTAGTATTAATATTTGAAAGTATTTTTTGTTCATCATGTATATACCATGTTCTAGCATCTAAATCACTTAATGATGCTTTTGCAGGGGTTTTCCCTTGAGCAATTAAGTCATCAAAAGTTTTAACTATTTCGTATTGTTCTGGATTCAATGCTAATCCTTCAGGAGTAACATAAAAATCAGCTTCACCTGCTCCCTCAACAACTTCATCTACTTCCTTCATAGCCTTATTTATAAAACCATCATCTAATAATCCTGATCCAGCTGATCTATTTAATAAATCCATACCACTAATAAGCATTCCAGCTGCCCCGATGCTATTCATCCAATGATCAGCAGAAAATCGTTCTTCAGGGAATAAGGCTCCTTTAAAAATACCCACCGTATCAAAAGATAACCAATTCACGAAGTCATATGGCGAATCCGTCATTTTAGATGCTCTTTCTTTTGCTCCTGACCAAGTGGCATCTAATATTCCTATTGTACAATAGTTAAAAAAATCATATGACGAATCAAAAGAATGTTCAGTTCTATATTTTAAACCATTCCAAAGGCCTATCCCGATTTCTTTAAAGCTATTTATTGATTTTATTATTGCATTATTTCCAGTCGGATCCACATACCTCATGGGATTGTTCATTACATAAATAAATATATTCTGACTTTGCGAATTTGAAATCTCTCCTCTATAAATATCCTCACTTATAAACCTACCTATCTCAGGATCATAATACCTCGCTCCATAGTAATACAATCCAATCCCTTTAACCTGTCTTTGCCCAGTATATTTATACTCTACCTCTTCCTCATACTCAAAAACACTAGTTCCAGGCTTATGCAAATCCTCACCAAACGGCATGTAATCCTGTTCCCAGATTACCAAACCATTTTTATCAGTCATTAATCTAGTAGAGCCCAGATTATCATGGTGATAATATACAATTTCTTCACTATTACCAATAATTCCTTCTACTTTGGCTATCTGTCTACCATAAGCATAAATATAACTTACTTCAGTCTGATTATTTTCTGCTTGAGTTTCATCTAAAACTGGATCATATACCTCAAACAATACTTTTCCAGCCTGATTATAGACATAATGAGTAACTGGTTCGTCTTTTGCACCTGATCTAATCCTCATTCCATCAGTATCATAAGCAAATTCAGCCTGAAGTTCTTCATTGAAATAAACTTCTTTTAATCGATTCTTAATTGTATATTCATACTGCCAGTATTCTTTATAAGCATCAGTAACAAAGATAACTGTACCATCTACATTTTCTATAAAGTCATTCCCTTTTTCAATCAGATTACCGTTTTCATCATAAACATAGTAGAATGTCTC
>JAGMES010000349.1 GCA_023128035.1 Halanaerobiales bacterium
TAGATAAGCTAGATTTGAAAAGAGACTTAAGTAGAAATCCATTGTTTGATACAATGTTTGTACTACAGAATACTGATACTACAGAAGATGTTATTGAAAATCTAAAGTTCATCCCATATCAATTTGAAAATAAAATAGCTAAGTTAGATTTAGCCTTAAATGCTACCGAAACCAATAATGGAATCGGTTTTACGTTGGAATATCGCACTAAATTGTTCAAAAAGGAAACCATTGAAAGAATGGCAGAACATTTTATTCAGGTTATCAGTCAGGTAGTTAATGAACCTGAAGTAGTTTTGGCTGATATTTCGATGGTTAATGAAGAAGAATTACATAAATTATTATATGACTTTAATAACACAGAAGTAGAATATCCAAAAAACAAAAATATTGCTCAAATGTTTGAAGATCAGGTAGATAGAATTCCAGATCAGACTGCGATTGTATTTGAGGATCATATATTAACTTATCTTGAGTTAAATGAAAAATCGAATCAACTAGCTAGAAAATTAAGGAAAAAAGGTGTTCAGCCAGAAAAAATTATTGGAATTATAGTAGAGCGTTCTTTAGAAATGAGTATTGGTATATTAGCAATCCTTAAAGCGGGAGGAGCATATTTACCAATTGATTCCGAATATCCTAAAGATAGAATTCACTATATGCTCAAAGATAGTAATATAGATCTATTATTGACACAACAACATTTAAGAGAACAGATTGAATTTGCAGGTAAAGTCATTGAATTGGATGATGCAGAACTATACACTGGTGATACCTCCAATCTAGAAACTCTCAATGAACTGAATGATTTAGCATATATTATTTATACTTCAGGAACAACAGGTAAACCCAAGGGAGTTATGATAGAACACGGCAGTATAGCTAATACAATTCATTGGTGGAAAAATGAATACCAGATGGATTCCACTGATCACTTTTTGCTGTTGAACTCCTTTGGATTTGATGCATTTGTAGTAGTTTTTTTTGGACCTCTTGCATCAGGTGCCCAACTTGTCTTTACACAAGGTGAATCAGCAAAGGAACCAGCAGCAATCAAAAATTATATCAAATCAAAGGCAATTACTTACTTGAGCTGTGTTCCATCATTATATACGGGTATATTGGAATGTTTAACAGCAAAAGCGGCCAGTTCATTAAAAGTAGTTATATTAGGTGGAGAAAAAATTAATCCAAAATTGATTGATATGAGCAAAAAACTGAATGAAGATTTGGAATTAGTAAATGAATATGGGCCAACAGAAAATAGCGTTATTTCTACTGTATGTAGGAATCTTAAAATTGGTTCTCAGATTACCATTGGTAAACCGATTGCGAATACCCATGTATATATTCTAGATAGAAAGAATCAACTTGTTCCCGTAGGAGTAACTGGAGAATTATGCTTGTCTGGATATGGGTTGGCAAGGGGATATCTAAACCAATTAGAATTAACCAGTGAAAAATTTGTTTTAAATCAATATACAAATGAAAGAATGTATAAAACTGGTGACCTAGCTAGATGGTTACCAGATGGAAATATTGAGTTTTTGGGTAGAGTGGATCATCAGGTCAAAATTCGTGGATTCAGAATTGAATTGGGAGAGATTGAGTCTAAGCTTTTAGACCATGTTCTGATAAAAGATGTTGTAGTAGTAGATCGAGTAGATGCAAACGAAAACAAATATTTAGCTGCCTACATAGTTTCAGATGAGAAACTATCTGTTCTTGAATTAAGGGAATATCTTGGAAAAGAACTACCTGATTATATGATTCCATCTTATTTCATCAAACTAGATCAAATACCACTCACGCCAAATGGAAAGATTGATAAGAAAGCATTGCCTAAACCAGATGATAGTATTAAAACAGGAAGAGAATATGTAGCACCAAGAAATGAAATTGAAGAGAAACTTATTGGAATCTGGTCAGAGGTTTTAGTCGTCGAAAATATCGGAATCAATGATAACTTCTTTGAGCTAGGTGGCCATTCTTTAAAGGCTACATCATTTGTTGCAAAAGCATTCAAAGAATTTAACGTGGAACTTCCCTTGAGTATAGTTTTCAAAACTCCAATCCTAAAGGAGCTTGCAGAATATATTCGAGGAGAAGAGAAGACGATTTATGCGTCAATTGAACCTGTAGATGAAAAAGAGTATAAAAGTGTGTACCCAGTATCTTCTGCTCAAAAGCGATTATTTATTTTAAATCAATTCGAGTCAGATAGTACAAATTACAATATGCCAGGAATCATGTATATTGAAGGTAACTTGGATGAAGAGCATTTTAAAGAAACCTTCCATAAATTGGCCCAAAGACATGAAGCTTTTAGAACAT
>JAGMES010000035.1 GCA_023128035.1 Halanaerobiales bacterium
AAGTGGGATTGAACCAATGATCAAACAATGGGAACTGTAAAGCGATGGGAGAATAAAATACTAAATTATTTTGACTCTAAAATTACAAATGGCTTCATAGAGGGGTTAAATAACAAGATAAAAGTCATCAAGCGAAATGGATATGGAATACCTAATTTTCACAATTTCAAGGGACGTATTTTCGTTACATTTTATGGAAATGGAGTACCATCAACAAAATAATACTTCCACATTCTATATATATAGTAATTATAATAATGCAAATAGATTAACTAAATATTTTAGTTTCACAACTATTGACACAGACCCCTGATAGTACTTTTCTGGAATTTATGAACTCTGCACAACAAAATATTCTAAGCACATATGAAAATCAGGATTACCCCTTTGAGCAAATTGTGGATAAATTGAATGTGACTATCCCATGTTCGCGTAATCCACTATTTGATACAATGTTGATTTTACATAACGAAAATGCTTCTACAAACCAGATTGCGAATAACGGTTTGGAGTTTTCTCCTTATAGACTTGATCATAATACATCTACTCTGGATTTTAAAGTTGATGTATATCAAAGAATCTCTGGAGAATTGAGCTGTCTTCTAGAATATAATACAAATTTATTTATAGAAGAGACAATGACCAGATTAGCAGAACATTTTCAAAAACTTATTGTTCAAGTGGTCTCCAATCCTGCACAAAAGATCGCTAATATTAATATATTTACTGCTGAAGAGGCAGATCAGATCGAAGCTAAACGAGAACAGAATCTTACCTCCAGTAACGATATGATTTCTTTAGTGGTAAGTAGTACATTTACATCTGACCCAATTGGGGATTATTTATCATGGTGGTGTGAACAATTGGGGCTGGAGGTTGATGTAAAGTTTACTTCCTATAATCAAGTTTTTCAAGAATTACTTGATCCAAACAGACTCATCTCAACAAATTCTGGTGCCAATATTTTATTAATCCGCTTTGAAGATTGGAAAGAAACTTTACTGAATTTATAACAATTTTAACGCAGAAAAGTAAGACTATCCCGTATTTTATAGGTTTATTCCCTGTTTCAACCCATTTAAACTTAAGTGAAACTGTACTCGGATATATCAAAGCACTTTGTTTACGTTGGAAGATGGCTTTGTCGAAAATGGACAATGTACATCTAGTAGATTTTACGGAGTTGGGAGAATTTTATAATATTTCTCAGGTTTTTGATCTACGGAAAGATCAAGCAGGTCATTTACCGTTTAGTGACAAATATTATGCTGCAAAGGGAACTTCGTTAGCTCGAAAGGTACATTCCTGGCAGAAGCAGCATTTTAAAGTAATAGTACTGGATTGTGATAATACATTATGGCAGGGTGTTTGTGGTGAAGATGGTACTCTTGGTGTAAAAATTGAGGGGCCATATTTAGAACTGCAAAAATTTATGCTACAAAAACATGATGATGGAATGTTGTTGGTTTTATGTAGTAAAAATAATGAGCCTGATGTGTGGGATGTTTTTGATCGGAATCCAGAGATGGTTTTGAAGAGAGATTATATATCAAATTGGAAGATCAACTGGCAACCAAAATCAGAAAATATCAAGGCATTGGCTAAGGAACTGAATTTAGGTATAGATAGTTTTATTTTTATTGATGATAATCCATTAGAATGTTCAGAAGTTATGACCAATTGTCCTGAGGTATTGACCTTATTATTACCAAAAGATAAAAAACAGATTGCAGTATTTTTACAACATGTTTGGGCCTTTGACCGTTTTAAAGTTACTGATGAAGATAAAAAGCGGACTAAGATGTACATTGCTGAGCGGAAACGTCAGGAAGTTCAACAGAGTGGGATGAATTTGGAAAATTTCCTAGCAGGTTTAGAATTAAAAATGAGTATGAATTATATGGAGAAAGCTAATTTAGCCAGAGTTTCTCAATTAACGCAAAGAACAAATCAGTTTAATTTAAGTACGACTCGTCGGACTGAGGAAGAGATTGAAAAGTTACTTCAAAATGAAGATACAGAATGCTGGACAATTCAGGTATCAGATTGCTTTGGTGACTATGGTGTAGTAGGAGTTGTTATTACTCATAAGGGTACAGAAGAATTGTTTATTGACACTTTCTTATTAAGCTGTAGAGTTTTAGGACGTAGGGTTGAAGATGCCATCCTGATTGGGCTGAAAAAATATTGTCAGGAATATAATTTGAACCAAATCGAAGCTAGATTTTATCCAACCGCTAAAAATACACCTTTTAAAGAGTTTCTCGAAAGAACTGCTTGGGAAAAAGAGGAAGAGACAGCTGAGTATATCAAATATAATTTAATTACTGAAAAGCTTTCAGATTCCAGTGAATGTATTGAACTTTATATTAATTCTGATTATAGTAAAAAATTAATAGATGAAGCAAATAACCATGTATCAGCAGTTAGCAAGTTAGGAGAATCTATTCCAACTAACATGTATCAACCAGAAGAAATGAATCTGGTTTTCAGTGAGAAAAATTGGCAGATTCAAATTGTTAACGAAGAGAACTTATTACATAGAAAGCAGTTATTGCCATTAGAAAATTATTCAGGTGAACTATTAGCAAAATTACCTGTAATTAGCATTAACGAACAGAAACTAAAGAGAGCAGAGTATGTTGGACCACGAGATGAAACTGAAGAAAAATTAGTTCAGATTTACGATTATTGATGCATGAAGAGATCAAAGAGGCAGCTGTTATTCCTCAAGATGATGAAGATGGAAATAAATATCTTTGTGCATACCTGGTATCTGGAAGGGAACTTATAGTTTCAGAGTTACGGGATTGGATTGGAGTAGAATTACCAGAATATATGATTCCATCCTATTTTGTGAGATTAGAAGAAATGCCCTTAACCACAAATGGAAAACTAAATCGAAAAGCTTTACCTGAACTTGATGGAACGATTCAGACAGGAACAGAATATGTAGCTCCTCAAAACGAGATAGAGGAAAAATTAGCAATAATATGGGAAGCAATTTTGGGTGTAGATAAAATAGGTATAAACGATAATTTCTTTGAATTAGGTGGACATTCTTTAAAAGCGACAGTTCTAGTGTCACAAATACATAAGGAATTGAATGTAGAAGTACCTATAAGTGAATTATTTAAAAGATCTACTATAAAACAACTTGCAGAATATATAGAAGTTTCGGAGGAAAATCTATTCTCATCTATACAACCAGTGGAAGAAAAGGAATATTATCCGGCCTCATCTGTGCAGAAGAGACTGTACATACTGTGTCAGTTTGAAGGTGTTGGCGTATGTTACAACATGCCAGGAGCTATGGTGATTGAAGGCAGACTAAACAGTGAAAATGTTGAACAGAGCTTCAAAAAACTTGTTCAAAGGCATGAGACTCTGCGTACATTCTTCCATATGTTGGAGGGCGAAGTTGTGCAAAAGGTACACAGTGAAGTGGATTTTGAAATAAGCTTTACTCCAACTGGTGAAAGTGAATGCAAAGTGCGCGAAGAATTTGTACGACCTTTTGATTTAAGCCAAGCCCCACTTTTGAGAATTGGCCTTGTAAAATTGGCAGAAGACAGGCATATGATGATGTTTGACATGCAGCATATTATATCAGACGCAGTGTCTATGGAGATATTGGTAACGGAGTTTGCCACTCTATATCAGGGTGGAGATTTACCTAAATTGAGGATTCAATACAAAGATTTCTCTGTATGGCAGAATGAACTGTTTAAAACAGATTTATTTGAAAGCCAAGAAAAATATTGGTTAGACAGCTTTGCAGGCCAGCAAGGTAGAGAAATTCCAGTATTTAATCTGCCTACTGACTACCTGCGTCCATCAATCCAGAGCTTTAGAGGAGATCGGATCGTCTTTGGAATTGAGGGTGAGTTAACAGCCCAGTTGAAAGAGCTTGCTACTCAGTCAGGTTCAACAATGTATATAGTATTACTATCAGCATTTAATGTGCTATTGTATAAATACACCGGACAGGATGATATTGTAATCGGTTCTCCGATTGCTGGTAGGCGCCATGCGGATTTGCAAAATATCATCGGAATGTTTGTCAATATGCTTGCATCATGTAGCATCAAGACATTTATAGATTTCCTCAGTGAAGTTAGAAATAACACATTGAAAGCGTATGACAATCAGGATTACCAGTTTGAAGAACTGGTGGAAAAGCTCAACCTGAAGAGAGATTTGAGTCGGAATACTTTATTTGATGTGGTATTCTCATTGCAGAATGCAAAACCAGGTATGGGAGAAATGGAAGGCTTGCGGCTGGTTCCAAGTAAACTTGAGTATAATATATCCAAAGTTGATATTACGCTGGATTGCGTTGAGCAAAATGACAGGATATTATTTAGTTTTGAATACTTTATTGACCTGTTTGCAAAGGAAACCATAGAACGATTATCCAGTCACTATGTAAATATTCTAAGACGAATAACTCAAAACCCAGAGGTGAAATTGGCAGATATAAACATGCTTTCAGAGGCAGAGAGAGAACAAATTCTGTGTGATTTCAACGCTATCGAAATGGAGTATGCAAAGGACAAAACGTTACATGAGCTATTTATAGAGCAGGTGGAAAAGACCCCAGAGAAAATTGCTCTGGTCTTTGAAGATGAAAAGTTGACCTATGGGGAATTGAATAAAAAGACAAACCAGCTTGCCCACAGTCTCAGAGAATATGGTGTTGCTATAGATGAAATCATTGGCATTATGGATGAGCGCTCTATTGATATGATTATAGGTATCTTAAGTGTGCTAAAAGCTGGTGGGGCATATATGCCGATAGATCCTGATTATCCTGCGGAGAGAATTAGATATATGCTTGAGGATAGCAATATCAAGATATTACTCACAAACGAAGATCATATTCAAAAACATTTTACTGGCAGAATCGAATATAATGGAAGGATTATTGATCTGAAAGATAAGAATGCTTACACAGGAGATGGGCATAATCTGGAAAACATGAATAACCCTGAGGATCTGGTGTATGTAATGTACACTTCTGGTTCGACGGGTAAACCCAAAGGGGTAATGATTGAGCATAGAGGTGTCGTAAGTCTCTCTAAGTATTATAATGAAATGTTTAATTTAGAAGAGGGAAGAAATATTGTACATATGTCCAATGTTTCCTTTGACACTTCTGTTGTAGAAATATTCCCACCGCTTATTTATGGGGCATCTATTTATGTTATTAGAAAAGAGTTGGCCCTTGATAGAAAGAAATTCATACAATTTGTGGAGGAGAATCAGATTCATATCGCTCAATTCGTTCCTATGACTTTAAAAGAGATTCTGGCCCAGAGTGAAAAACCTGAATGCCTGGAGACAGTTATAGTTGGAGGGGATCAGCTTGAGGATGCATTAAAAGATGAGATTCTTTCGCTAGGATACCAGTTAACCAACCATTATGGACCGACTGAGGGAACGGTAGATTCTATCATCGCCAAATGTGAAGAATCAAAATCAAGTATCGGAAAGCCGATCCCCAACACTAAAGTTTACATTCTGGATCAAGATAATAATCTATCCCCGGTAGGGGTTTCAGGAGAATTGTGTGTAAGTGGAGTTGGATTGGCAAGGGGATACTTAAACAGACCTGAGCTTACAGAGGAGAAATTTGTTCCTAATCCATTGGTGTCAGGGGAGAAAATGTACAGAACGGGAGATCTGGCAAACTGGCAGTCTGATGGTAATATCACCTTCCTCGGAAGGATTGATAATCAAGTTAAGATCAGAGGGTACAGGGTTGAACTAGGAGAAATTGAGTCACAGCGGATAAAGCATACGAATATAACAGAAGCAGTTGTCGTGGATAAAGTGGATTCGAATGGAAGTAAGTATTTGTGTGCCTATATTGTTGCTGAAAATGAGCTTACAGTGTCAGAGATGAGAGACCATCTTTCTAAAGAGTTGCTCGACTATATGATCCCGGGACACTTTATGCAGATCGATAATTTACCTCTTTCCCACAATGGTAAGATAGATAGAAATGCTCTGCCAGAGCCAGATGGTAGTATCAATACAGGAGTAGAGTATGTCGCACCTACTAATGAGATAGAAGAAAAGTTGGTTGAAATATGGCAGGAAGTGCTTGGTGTAGATGGTATAGGTATAACTCATAACTAATCTGTACCCTTTGTCAAGGACATTTTAAAATAGAAAGGTTGAGTGATTTTAATTACTTATAAAAAAAATGTTTGACATTGGTATTTAGTTTTGTTATACATAAATGAAAATGAAAATCATTATCAAAAACGAACACAAAAGAAGAAAAAATTTTTAACTATACAATGAGAATGATTTTCAATATCAAAAGAATTTAATTTTACTACTTACCAATAGTTCAGATGGAGGTGAAAAAAAATGTGAATTTAAGATAGTGGTTGCGCGTGACGAAAGTTCTAAAGAAAAACAGATTATTTGAAAGGATGATTACCATGCAAATATTAAAATCTTTTACATTTCGGTTAGTTTTAGCTTTTACTCTGATTTTATATTTCGCTCCTGCGTCTTTTGCACTAGAGAGTTCTATAGAGGGTATATTGGTAGATGATTTGGGTAAAATTATTGAAATTAATAACGTAACTCGCATTCTCTCATTGGAACCTGCTATAATAGAGGCATTGTATTTGAGTGGACATTTTGATAAATTGGTAGGAGTTGCTAAGTCGTCTATGTCTGAAAACTGGCCTAAAGAAGTAGATAGTGTTGAAAGCGTAGGGGATATACGGAATGTAAATGTAGAAAAAATAGTGGATTTAAAACATGACCTAATTTTTGGGGATACTCAACAAGCAGAAAAAGAGATCGCCAAATTAACAGCTCTATTAGAAGAAGTAAGAGAAAATATTAAAGTTAATGAGCTTAAAACAGCTATATTTCTCTATAATCTTAAACCAGTAATGGCTTTTGGTAATGGCAGTATTCCTGATCAGGTACTGACATTAGTTGGTCTAAAGAACATTGCAAGAGATATTGAAGGAAATAATTCTACTTTTTCAATTGAGGAGCTTTTAGATTTAAACCCTGATTATATCTTTTTTGCTATGCGTGCAAAGTCAGGTTTAAAAGAAATGAAAAATAATCCTCTTTGGAATGAACTAACCGCTGTGAAAAATGGAAAATGTCTTATACCACCAACAGAACATGTTTTGAGACCCACTCCTCGTTTGATCTATGGAATATATGAAATCAATAAGTTAGTTTATCAATAACATTGGGAGTTGTTAATGAGATGGATACAAAAAGATGGTCAGTACTATTAATTTTATCGCTGTTATTAGTATTTGCGTGTGGATATGTACTAACTCTTGGTTCTGTAGAGATTACATATAAAGAGATAGGCAATATTATTGTACATCGATTAGGTTTAAGCGAATTACATGTTTCACGTACAGCTCAGATTATCATTGAAAAAGTAAGATTTCCTAGAATTATAATGGCTCTATTGGTAGGCTCAACCCTTGCTACAGCAGGAGTGGGAATGCAAGCTCTGTTTCAAAATCCAATGGCTGATCCTTATATAATAGGTATCTCGTCCAGTGCATCATTTGGGGCGGTGTTGGCATTTACATTAAACTTAGCACCTGGTTATTATGGTCTTTTTGCGTTTATGTTGTCGTTATTGACAGCATCGATACTTTATAGGTTTTCAAAGATTGGAAAAAGGTCTTCTGTGACAATTTTATTATTAATGGGAATTGGACTTTCTGCTTTATATGGTGCAATAACTTCTTTCTTAATTTATTTCGCTGGTGAGGATTCTTTTTCAGTCATAGTCTGGATGATGGGTTATTTAGGCGACGCAACCTGGCAGAAGGTTGGTTTAGCAAGCATTCCAATTATATTAGGTATTCTGGTCATAAATTTCTTTGCAAGGGATCTGAATATGTTCTTGACTGGAGAAGAAGAAGCCTGTTACTTAGGGGTGAATGTAGAGTTAACTAAAAGAATAATTTTAGGAATTTCGACTCTGATTGTTGCTATCTCAGTAGCGTATGGAGGAATTATTGGTTTTGTAGGTCTGGTTATCCCTCATGTTTTTCGCTTACTCATTGGTAATGATCACCGCTTATTAATACCTTTAAGTTCAATAGGAGGAGCCTTCTTTTTATTGATCTCTGATACGATTGCTAGAACTATAATTGCGCCAACTGAGATACCTATAGGAGCTCCCTTTTTTATCTATCTTTTAATGAGAAGAAGGAGGGTTATGTTATGATTTTAAAGGTTACTGATCTTTTTTTTAAGTATCGTGAACGTGAAGTTTTAAAAGATATATCATTTTTAATAGAAAAGGAACAATTTTTAGGCATTATAGGACCTAATGGATCAGGAAAAACAACATTAATTAAGAATATCGCTGGTTTTTTTAGGTCACAGGGAAAAATAGTTATTAAAAATGAGAACTTATCAGGACTCACCAAAAAAGAAGTTGCAAAAAGAATAGGAGTAGTACCTCAGAAAAGCAAATTAAAGGGAGAATTTACGGTCCGAGAAATTGTTGAGATGGGGCGTTATGCTTATCAAACTCGGTTTCAAAGATTAAAAAAAGAGGATGATAATGTGATTGAAGGAGTGATGAGAGAATTAGATATTCTTAAATTTCATGACCGTAAAATCAATGAAGTATCAGGAGGAGAATTTCAGAAAGTCTTAATCGCCCGGGCATTAGCTCAAGAACCAGATATATTGATTTTGGATGAAGCTACATCAAATCTAGATATCAATCGAACAATTGAAATCTTTCAATTAGCCAGAAAAATCTGTCGTGAGAACAAGATAACTATTATTGCAATCATTCATGATTTAAATATGGCAGCTCAATTTTGTGATCAGATTATGGTCTTAAAAGATGGGGAGAAATATCAAATGGGAACTCCTCAAGAAGTTCTCAATCCTGACCTTTTATATAAAACATTTGGGCTTAAAGCACAAGTAATAACAAATCCTCAGAATCAAAGGCCATATATTATTCCGTATATTGAAATAGATAAAATTTAGGAGGTATAACTGTGGTTTACGAAAAAAGATATAAGTCACATCATGATTCAACAAATCTTTTGAAACATACCTTTATAAGTAATGAAGATCCTCAAAATTATATTACGAATCTATTGGCTACAGAAGCCAAAAAACCTCGTTCGATCTATATTCATGTTCCATATTGTACAAAAATATGTAGTTTCTGTAATATGAATAGAGGGTTACTTAATAAAGATATTAATGACTATCATACGTTACTTATTGATTCTATTAAAAAGGTTTATGATTATCTGTATTTGCAAAGCAAAGAATTTGAATCCATCTATTTTGGTGGAGGTACCCCTACAACGTTATCGGCAAAACAGATTGAAGAGGTTTTACAGACCATATTTGATTATTTACCTATCAGTTCAAATGCTGAAATTAGTTTTGAAACATCTATTACAGAACTTACCGAAGATAGATTGGTTGTAATGAAAGAGATGGGAGTGAATCGCTTCAGTATCGGGGTTTAATCTTTTGTTGATCGAGCAAGAAAACTTTTTGCTCGGCGTGGAAGTAGTAAGAAGGTAGTTGAAAAGCTTATCAAAGTAATAGAGATGGGTTTTAAAAATACCAATATAGATTTGATCTATAATTATCCGGGCCAGACGTTGGAAGAACTGAATTATGATTTGGAAATGGTAAAAGAATTAGAATTGGCAGGATTAAGTTATTATTCTTTGATGCGACATGAAGGTTCTGCACTGGAAGCTCGGATTAAAGAAGGTAAAGTCTCAGAATTAGCAGGATTGACTGAAGAAAAAGTTTTCTTTAAGAAGATTTTTAGAGAATTACAGGAAAACAATTATAGCTTATTAGAATTAACTAAGTTGACCAATCAAAATCGAGATCGTTATCAATATATTCAAATAAAAAATCGTAGTGGAGATGTTTTAGCATTAGGGGTAGGAGCCGGAGGAAGAATGGGAGATTATAATTATTTTAACGGGATGGCAAAAGATATGATTACAAAAAATAAATCGCCACTCTCTCCCATGGGAAGAATTGTTACAGCAGAATACAATAAGATCGATAGGATTCGGGGTCAAATCCAGTTTGGAAATATTAATTTTGAAGAGATTAAAGAGGAAATAGATTTTGACATTAAAGAACACTGCGCAGATTTTATAGCTGAATTAGAATCAAAAGATTTGATTAAACTGAATGAAGATGGTTTCAAACTAACTGAAGAAGGTGTTTTCTGGGGTAATAACATAAGCAGGGATCTTACTAAAAATTTAGTTGAAAGATATTCAAAAGGGAGGGAATAATAATGAAAGTACTTGTAACATATTCAAGTAGAACGGGAAATACAAAAAAAGTAGCTGAGGGTATTTTAGAGATAATGCCAAAGGGAACCAATATTTTTTCAATTGAAGAAGTTCCTTCGTTTGATGAATATGATTTTATTGCTCTGGGATTTTGGGTAGATAAAGGTACAGCGGATGAGAAGTCACAAAAATATATGCAGAAGATTAATCATAAGAAAATAGGGTTGTTTGGTACTCTTGGAGCATATCCAGATTCTGAGCATGCACATAAATCTATGGAGAATGTTAAAAAATTACTTCAACCTGATAATCAGATTAGGGGAGAGTTTATGTGTCAGGGCAAAATCGATCCTCAACTTATAGAGCAGTTTAAAAATTTACCAGCGGATCATCCCCACGCTATGACTCTTGAACGAGAGGCAAGGCATGCAGAAGCGAGTAAACATCCAAATGAAGAGGATATAAAAAACGCGCAAACTATTTTTAAAGAAATAATGCTACAAATGAATTTTTGATGGGAAGAAAAAAATTTTTAGACAATTGTTAGGTTAATCTAACAATTGTCTAAACTTAATATAAGGAGGAGAGAAAATAGGGCATCAAGTGATTATGCATGTTGCGGGTAGGAAAAATAGTGCCTGTAGGAACTTTCAAATTCCTTGTAACACGGATTTGGTTTTAGTATTGACTGACTTTGTTAATCATAACCTGATGAAAAAAGCTAAGAAAGAGGTAGAGAAGAATGAAATCGATATTTTATATTCTAAAAGGAGTTGGTCTTCCATTTATACAAAGTTACAAGAAAATAAAATGATTCTTTGTAATTAATGGAATTAAGTTGGTAAAAAAACTAGAAAAAATAATTTTATTTAAAAATGATAATTAGCCTTGATTACAAACATAATACATGGTATAATTCTAGTGAATTGAATAGTTCTAATAGGTTCTGAAAAGTCAGATTAATAGGGAAAACGGTGAAAATCCGTTACAGCCCCCGCTACTGTAAGTGTGGATGCACTGATTAAATATGCCACTGGGAAACTGGGAAGGTGAATCAGATGCAGGTGAAACACGAGTCAGGAGACCTGCCTATTGAATGTGCACGAACATCTTTCGGTGGGAAGGATTGGTTAGTATGAGATAACCCCAAGCCTTTTGTTTGGGTTTTCTTTATAATGCCCTCTTTCCATGGAAAGAGGGTATTATTTCTATATAAAGGTATTTGTTGAATAGTAAAATAATAAGCATATATAGGTGTTCTTAAGGAACTTAATTTAGGAAAGTGGTGAAAGTCCACTACAGCCCCCGCTACTGTGAGTGTGGATGAAACTGATCAACGTTTAGCTATAAAACGCAAAGCGTTAGCCCACTGGGCCGACCGCCTAGGAAGGGAACAGGAGTAAGATAAAGCACAAGTCAGGAGACTAGCCTATTTATGAAAAATAATACCTTCGGTGGGGAGGGGAAAATTTGACATGGTAAGTTTTCTATCTTACTTTGGTATGTTTCTAGTTGTCAGAATTTAAACCCTACTATTAAGGTAGGGTTTATTTTTTTGGCTTAAAAAAAGAAAGGTTAGGTGATTTGAATGAAAAAAGTTTTTTGGGATTATGTTGGTATCGCTGTAGGATGTATAATAACTGCAATTGGATTGGTTATTTTTCTTGTCCCAAATAAGATTGCTTCTGGTGGTGCCAGTGGTCTGGCTACAGTTACATATCATGTTTTCGGAATTCCAGTTGGCATAATGATGTTATTTATTAATATCCCACTGTTTTTAGCTGCGGTCAAAACTTTAGGTCGACAGGTGGGAGCACGGACATTATGGGCGATTTTAGTTTTATCACTTAGTACAGATTTATTGACTACCTGTTTGCCTGTTCTCACTTATAATCCTCTTTTGGCTAGTATTTATGGAGGTGCCACAACTGGTTTTGGCATGGGGCTGGTTTTTCGCTCAAGAGGAACCACTGGAGGTACCGATTTAGTAGCGGCTTTAGTTAGTTATTATTTCCCCACTTTTAGTATTGGGCAAGGACTTTTTTTAGTGGATGTTTTTGTTGTCGTTCTTGCAGGGATTGTCTTTAATGCTGAACTGGCTTTATATGCAACTATATCAATTTTTATTGCTTCTAAAGTAATTGATCTTGTCCAACAAGGTTTTAACTTTTCAAAAGCAGCTTTTATTATTTCAGACAAGTCTGAAGAAATATTAGATGAGATTTTAGAAAAAATGGGGCGAGGTGTGACAACTCTTGATGGAAAAGGTGGTTATACAGGCAATGAGAAGAAGATTATGATGGTTATTATCAGTAGAGCAGAAGTTACTCGGCTCAAAAATATCATTTATCAGATTGATCCAGATTCTTTTGTATTTTTAACTGATGTTCATGATGTTTTGGGAGAAGGGTTTAAAGAGTTTAGTTTTGATAAAATAAATGAAGCAATGCATGTGTGAAGTTTGTTACAGATAAAATCTTATCAAATAAGTAGAATATTTTAAAATGCGTGTAGTATACATAAAAGTAAGGAAGTAGAAAAAATAAAAAGGAGGTGTTTTGAATGATAATACCATTTCCTAAGACTTGCCCTAAGTACGGCGGGCCACATTGCGGTTATTCAGGATGTATTCCACCAGATCAAGTTCCAGTACATTGTCCATAATTGAATGCAGAAAGCCACCCTTCGGGGGTGGTATTTTTTATTTAAGCAGGATTTTAATAATTTGTAAAAGTTAAAATATATAAATGTTCTGGCGAGGTGGGCGACTTCCCCCTTCTGAAATGTCGTTAAATAAAGTGCTAGTGAAACTTTAGTGTATAAAGAATTAGTCATATTAAAGTAAATAGTTCCGTATTCTTTTAAAAGTAGCTTGACACTATTAAGTTCTTTATATATAATGAGAGTGTTAAAAACTAAATAATAACGAAAACTACAGGTGCCTTTTTTCGCGCAAGCGTGAGGTTAAAAGGGAAGTTCGGTGCAAGGCCGATGCAGCCCCTGCTACTGTAAATATTGACGAAACCCTAAAAATCTGTGAAGCAGATTAAGCTGCTATAGTAGATTAAGCCACTGGGAAACTGGGAAGGCTTGCGCATTATGTGAATGCGTACGGGAGTAGGATGAGATATGAGCCAGGAAACCTGCCTGTATTGTTTTAAGTGTATTCATTTCGGAGGGGAATACTTACACTTGTCAGATGTCATCTTGAATATGCTCTAGTGAATACTAGATTACATAGGTATATTTGGAATTTTGACAATATGATAAGTAAACAGGACTCCGAAAAAACGGGGTTTTTTTAGTTTTAAAAACTGAATAGATAAGATATAGGTGCCTTGCGTGCAAGCGTGAGGTTAAAAGGGAAGTTCGGTAAAAGCCGATGCAGCCCCCGCTACTGTGAACATCAACGAAACCATAAAAATCTGTTATGCAGATTTAACCACTGGGAAACTGGGAAGGTTTGCGCATTACGTATGCGCACGGGAGTAGGATGAGATGTGAGCCAGGAAACCTGCCTGTAACTTTGATGTGTATTATTTCGGAGGGAAGTTTATGCACTTGTCAAATATTGATTTTATATATTTTTATGTAAATACGTTAAATATATTTGACTTGCATAGTATGATAAAAATGACTCCGAAAGGGGTCTTTTTTTATTAAATTAGAAAGTGTGCGAATATTTTAAAATGGAGGGGATTTAAATGTTCAAAAGAAGGTTTGGCTTAATTTTAACGTTGATTGTCAGTTTTCTACTTGTTTCTGGTGTTGTTTTAGCTGGTGGTACTCTTAAATTGGACTACACAGATGCTTTCAATATTGAGTATCTGGAAAATGGAAATAAGATAGTTACTGATGGTGATGGTATGAAATGGTTATTGGTTCCTAGAGGACAGGATGTACCAGAAGGTTATGAAGGTTTACCAGTGGTTTATACACCAATTAAAAATGTTTTATTGGGATCTATAACTCAAGCATGTTTATTAAGACCTCTTGGTGTATTAGATAGTGTTATCGCTGTTACTTCTCCTTTAAATGCATGGTATATTGATGAGATCAAAGAAGGATTTCAAAATGAAACCGTAACTTTTGTTGGAGAAGGTTGGTCCCCAGATTTTGAGAAAATTCAGGAGCTTAATCCTGACTATGCTATTGTCTATACGGGATCTTATCCACAGACAGCATTGATTGAAAAATTTAAAGAATTAAAAATGCCTTATCTTGTAGACAATGAGTACATGGAAGCTAGAGCTTTTGGTAGAATGGAATGGATTAAGTTTATGGGTGCATTCTACAATAAGGATGATGTAGCTGTAGAATATTTTGAAAATGCATTACAAGAGATCGAATTATTAAAAGAAAAACTTGCAGGTGTAGAGCAACCTAAAGTTGTATGGGGTTCAATTTATAATGGTAAGGTTTATGTTCCAAGAGCAGGTTCTTATGTAGCTGAAATGATTGCTCTTGCAGGTGGAGATTATGTTTTCAATGATTTGGGCGTAAATGAATCAGGCAGTGCAGAAATTACTTTAGAAGAACTTTATGCCAAAGCAATTGATGCAGATATTTTCATCTATTCTAGCTGGTATGTTTCTTCTACAGATGACATTGTACAACAGGCTCCAATACTTGCTGATCTCAAATCTATCAAAGAAGGTAATGTATGGAGATATAATGCTAACTGGTATCAAAGTTTAGATAGAACACATAAGCAAATCATTGATCTTGCTTCTATTTTCTATCCAGAACTTTTAAAAGGAAATGTAAATGATCATTTAACACAACTTCCTAAGTAAGAATTATTTGGTCTGAACAACTGGACGTAATGGTATCTGCTATTACGTCCAGTTTTTAAGTAAAAATTTACTTCTTTATATGAGGTGTAAACTATGGATTTTATTAATAAAAAGACAACACGATATGCAACAGTTTTGCTTATATTATTGGCCTTATTGATATTTGCTTTTTTATTAAACATTGGAATGGGATCAGTCAAAATACCAATTTCGCAGGTCTTCACAGAGATAAAAAGGATGATCTTACACCAACAATCAGATCAACCAATCTATAAGGCGATCATTGGACGAATAAGACTTCCCCGTACATTGGCTGCAATTATTGGAGGAGCTTCTTTGGCATCTGCTGGTCTGTTGCTACAGATTTTCTTTAGAAATCCTTTGGTAGGTCCCTATGTTTTGGGAATCTCGTCAGGTGCGACATTGTTAGTTGCCCTGATTTTATTGGCAGGGGTTACTTTTGGTTTGAATATAGCGACACCTTTTTTGTTATTTCTCGCAGCTTTTATAGGGTCAATTCTTGTGATGACTATTGTTCTATTGATCTCTTCTAAAGTAAAAAATGTAGTAACATTATTGGTGATTGGTCTTATGGCAGGTTATTTATGCGGTTCTGTAACCAGTTTTTTGATGGCTTTTGCAGAAAAGGAAGAGGTAAAAGGTTTTATAATGTGGACTATGGGGAGTTTCTCAGGTTTTACCTGGAAGCAGGTGACGATTTTAACTTTGGTTGGACTTCCGGGTTTATTTATTACCTTATTAATCTCGAAACCTTTGAATGCACTACTCATGGGAGAGAAATATGCAGCAAGCATGGGTGTTAAGATTAAAAGAATCAGATTTTTAATCGTTTTGATTTCAAGTCTTTTAGCAGGGCTTGTTACAGCATTCGCCGGGCCAGTCTCTTTCATTGGCCTCTCAGTCCCACATATCTCTAGATTATGTTTTGGTACTTCTGATAACAAAATTTTAATCCCGGGAACGATTCTTTTAGGTGGCACGATTACAGGTTTATGTGATCTGATTGCCAGAACTATATTTGCCCCAGTAGAAGTACCAATCAGTGCAGTTACTTCATTTTTGGGAGCACCAGTCGTAATATTTCTATTGCTTAGAAGGAGGAATGCACTTTGAGTATCATCAGAACCGAATCTTTAGCAGTAGGTTATGGGGATAAAGTCGTTGTAGATCAGGTAGCAATAGATGCTTTAAAAGGTCAAATTGTTTGTCTTCTGGGACCAAATGGGTCAGGAAAAACAACAATCCTCAGAACTCTTGCAGGACTTCTTTCTTCAGTTAAGGGAACAGTCTTTATAAATAATGAAGACCTTTCGTCAATAAATCAACAAAAACTAGCGAAGATGCTGGCTGTTGTATTAACAGAACGTCCTACACCTGGTTTAATGACAGTTTTTGATATTGCAGCGATGGGAAGATATCCACATACAGGATTTTTCGGGAAACTGACTCAAACAGATATTGATGTAACCATGGATGCACTCAGAATGGTCCATGCTGATTATCTGGCTCACCGCTATTTTAGTGAATTAAGTGATGGAGAGAAACAAAAGGTAATGATTGCCCGGGCAATTGTTCAGGAACCTGAGTTAATTATTTTAGATGAACCGACTATTCATTTGGATGTTAAACATAAGATTGAAGTGATTTCAATCTTAAAAAAGATGAGTAAAGAAAAAGGGATTACAGTAGTACTTTCTTTACATGAGATTGATCTCGCGTTAAAAAGTTGTGATACTGTTTTACTAGTAAAGGATGGAAAAATATTAGATTATGGTTTTCCAGAAGATGTGATCAAAGAGAATACGATTAAAGAACTTTATGATATAAACACTGCTAGATATAATGATTTTTTGGGTACAATTGAGTTATATAACCAATGTAAGGATTCAGTTTTTATATTTGGAGGAGCTGGAAGTGGAACCAGACTCTATCGAGCTTTAACAAAACGTGGTTACGGAATAGATACCGGAATTATCCACGAAAACGACGTTGATTACTTTGTAGCCCAATCAATTGGAGCTAATATAATCAGCGAAAAACCCTTTGAAAAAATTAGTAATGAAACCTATGCCAACGCTTTAAAATTTATCAAAAAAGCAGGTATTATCATAGATGCAGGTTTTGCAATTGGCAAAAACAACGAACAGAATCTATCTCTGTTGATCGAAGCGATTAAAACGGGTAAAGTGATCTATAGTATGCGCTTAAAAGACGAAGCAAAAAGACTATTTGATCGTACTCACTTAAGTCAATTTACCGATAAACTAATCTATTGTGATAGTATTTCAGATATTGTAGAGAAACTTAGTCTAGAAAAATGCCCATAATAATGTTATAACATTGAAAATTGAGGTGAGGAACATGTATAAAATCCTATTTATACTCGGCATGCACGACTCTTCTTATACATTAAAAGAAGCCTAACAATCATTACAACGTGATTTTTCTCATGAATTTAAATTTGATTTTTTAAATACCTACGAGTTGGATGAAAATCCCGAACAATTTACAAAAGCATTGAAGCTGGCCCGGGAAAGTGATTTTATCTTCATCTGTTGTCATGGAGGATTTACTAAGTTTAAAAAGTTTAAAGAGTTTTTTGATAGTTTTAAGGATGACAAAAAATTTTTTCTTGAATCAGGTATAGATGATGAGATCAACGAACTTAAAAAATATTCTAATCTGAGTATGGAAGATTATTATTCAATATATAGATATTATGCTATGGGTGACCATGACAATATGTATAATATGGTTTTATGGATGGCTGCAACTTTTAAAGGATTGGATTATGAATATCAAGAACCCAAAGCTCCAAAATGGGAGGGGGTGTATGATTCAAATAAGGAAATTGTAGATGATGAAGCATATATAGCAGAAGTCTTAAAACAAGATAAACCAATTATCGGTGTCCTATTTCATGCTTATAATCTTTTAAGAAATAACGTAGAGCATATTAATGAATTAATTGAAAAGATACGAAGCTTAGGAGCTACTCCGATTGCGTTTTATACTGGTATTACAAAAGAAGAGGAGTTAGAAAGAAAGGGTGTACGCTGGTTAATTGATAATTATCTTATAAAAGATGGTGAACCTATTGTTGATGCATTGATTAATACTGTTGGTTTTTCTCGGAGTGTTTTAAGCAATCTAGGTGATGGAACAAAGGTAGTGGAAGAGAGTATTTTTGATGATTTGGGCGTTCCTGTCTTACAGGCAATGTCAACGTACTTAACTTTAGAACAGTGGGAAGAATCTGTGATTGGATTAGATATTATGTCTTTAGTATTCTGTATCTATTTTCCTGAATTTGATGGTCAGATTATTACTATCCCGATTGCCTACACTGAATATTTGCAAGATGAGGTTGGCCAGAGATATATCCAAAAACCGATTGAAGATCGTGTGGATAAAATTTGTAGACTTGCCCTAAATTGGGCCCGTCTGAGAAATCTGTCTAATGATAAAAAGAAGGTAGCAATAATTTTTCATAACATGCCTCCAAGAAATGATTCAATTGGTTGTGCTTATGGTTTGGATACTCCTGAGACTGTGTATAATATCATAGATTCACTCAAAGAGAACGGGATCAGAATAGACTATGATTTTAATGATGGACAGGAGATTATTCAAAAGATCATTGATGGAGTAAGTAATGATATGAACTGGCAGACTCCAGAAAAGATGTTAGAAAAAAGTGTTGATATTATTGACGGAAAAGTTTATTGAGAGTGGTTTTCTAACTTAAGCGAGAAAGTGCAAAAATAATTGATCAAGGATTGGGGTAATCCTCCTGGTGAGTTTATGGTTCATGATGATAAAATGCCTATACCAGGGATTATGAATGGTAATATTTTTATTGGATTACAGCCACAACGCGCTTTTATGGAAAAGGCAGAGGAATGCTATTATAGTACAGATTTAGTCTGCCCTCATCAATATATTGCATTTTATAAATGGCTAAAATATGGATTTAAAGCTGATGTAATTTTACATATCGGTACTCATGGAACTTTAGAATGGTTACCAGGAAAATAAAGAAGATTTTCTAAAAGAGCTGATAATTTCATTTGAAAAAGTAATTATTTTTGCCATAGGAATTCCTGAGTAGAATAAGATGTTGTGTGGGGCAAGGAAAAATCATTCGATGATTTTTTCCTTGCCCTTTTACGCATTTCAGTACAATGAAGAGAATTTTTGAAAACATATAAAAATGTTAATTCATTTTTCTTGACAATGAGGGAGTTTTTTTGGTATAATATAAACGAGATTGAGAATCATTTTCAACGCCTAGCAGAAAGGGTTATTTTTTTAGAGTTCTACTGATAATGATTTTCATTAACATTAAGAGAACGGATAATATTCTATATCATAAGTAAATTAGGTTAAACTGTAAAGGAGGTTGCTACATGGAAAATATTATCATGCAAAATTCAAAGATATTTACAGAAATAAATGGGATTATCGATTGGCTTGATACGCATTCGTTTTGTAATCAATATCTGTTTCGTTTAATTGATCTTATAGGAGCTACATTGGTGGGAGTAAAACCAGCTGAATTGATTAACATTCCTATAAATAAACATGGAGTAAAAAGTTCAGATTGGGAAGAATGTAGATTCTGCCTTTTGCGTCACAAAGAGATAAAAGTAAAAAAAATCAATAAAGAAAATAGAAAACAAGTTTTGATCTATCATTCTGCTTCTTTGGATCAAACACTTAGTAAACCAATTAATTTAAAAATACTTAGAAGAGTGGGATATCCATCAAAGTACTCCTTAGAAGGTTATGTTAATAATTTGCTAAGGAGATTGAATAGTGATGAATTTCCTCATGAGATTGGTATATTTCTTGGCTATCCAACTAAAGATGTGATTGGTTTTATGGGTCATCCTTCGTTGAAATTGGTAAAAACCAAAGGTTGGCAATATTATGGTAATGAAAAAATATCAAAGAAAAGGTATGAAAGTTTCTTACATGCTCGAAGAAAAGTCTTGGAGTCAATATACTCTTTTATTGACGCAAAAGAGTATAAAGATATAAAGATTTTGTGCTAAAAAAAAGGAGGAGTATAAAATTATGAATAAAAAAGTATTTGTGTTTTTGAGTATTATTGTTATATTTACGATGGCTTTAGTTGGTTGTGGAAATCAGCAAGAAGAGAAAAATGAAGAATCTAGTGCTAAAACGATGTACACTGGAGAGGAAGGGCGTATTACTGTCTATGTATCTGGCCCGCAAAAAATGGTCAGTGAATTGGAGGCAAGTTTTGAGGAAAAACGCGGTGATGTACTGAATGTATTCCACACAGGTAGTGGACCTTTGCGTCAGAAAGTATGGACTGAATTGGAATCTGGTTATATTCAGGCAGATGTTATCTGGGGAGCAGACCCACTTATGTATATTTCGTTAAAAGAAAAGAATGTACTTATGCAATATAAATCTCCTGAGATAGAGGCAATGGACACAGCTTATTTGATGGGTGATGGCTATTATACTCCAGTTAATGCTCGGTATGGAGTCATTGTATATAATAAGGATCGGATTGATTCTGCAGAAAAACCATCTTCCTGGAGTGATCTAATGGATTCAAAATGGAAAAAACGCCTGGCAATGGCGGATGCTACGCAATCTTCTATGGCATTGGCTCTTACTGCTGGTCTTTATCAAATTCAGAGTAATACTTGGGATTATCATGAAGCCTTAAAGAAAAATGAAATCATGTTAATAAGGCAAAACATTGAGGTTATCTCCAAAGTGGAGTCAGGCGAAGTAGATGCAGGAATTGCACCGCATGATGGTATTATCCGATTGATAAAGCAGGCTAAGAAGAAAAAAATTGAAAGTCCATTGGTAATTGTTTGGCCAAAGGAAGGAGCTATAAGCTGCCAGAGACCTATTGCGATTATTAAAAATGATGCCAGACCAGAGGTGAATGATAAACTTGCTAAAGAATATGTTGATTTTGTATTATCTCCAACAGGGCAAAAGATTGCATCTAAATATGGATTTATTACCGTTCGAAAAGATGTCGAAAATTTATCTTGTATTCCAGTTTCATTGAAATCTGTAACCGTTGATTGGAGGTATGCTAGCAAGCATGGAACAGAAATGTGTGATAAATTCAAAAATATCATGTTTAGTAAATAAACGTTGTTTTAACACACAGTATATTATTCTTATTGTAGTAGGAATATTCGTTGCAGTTTTAGTATTGTACCCATTTTTAATACTTGTAGCCAAAAGTTTTGGAATTACAATACATGGTGGTAAGTTAACATTAAACGCTTATATCAAAGCGTTTAAAGATCCGCAAACCCTTGCGGCTTTGAGGAATACTCTTTATGTTGCTTCTGGGGTTACAATTTTAACCAGCGTAATTGGTGGATTTTTGGCCTGGTTGGTTACTCGAACAAATTTACTTTTTAAGAAGGGGATTACGTTAATTGTTTTTTTAACTTTCATTATTCCATCTTATATTATGGCAGTTGCCTGGATTGCACTTTTAGGTCGTAATGGGTACATAAATAGGATGCTGATGGATTTATTCAATTTAAAATACTCTCCTATTAATATATATTCGCTTACAGGTGTTATATTTGTTATGACACTGCATCTATATCCATTGGTATTTATGGCATTATCAAATGCGTTAAAGAGGACAGAACCATCCTTAGAAAAAGCGGCCATTCTTTCGGGAGCAAGTCGTTTCAAAGCATTAACTTCAGTAACATTATCACTGATTATGCCTAGCATATTTTCAATAGGTCTATTGGTTTTTAATCGTGCTATGGCATCTTTTGGTGTGGCAACACTCCTTGCTTTGCCAGGTGGTAAGCATATATTGACGACCCGTATATTTAGTGCTCTAAGTAGTCTGGATTTATCTCTGGCTACGGCGATTTCTATGATTTTAATTATTTGCTCTGGAGTTGTCTTTTTTGTACATAATCTTTTTTTGCAAAAGAAGCAATATACGGTTATTACATCTAGTAGCTGTTCGCCAATACCTATTTCTCTCGGTTTTTGGCGGATTCCTATCACAATTTTGGTATTCCTTTTTCTGATTTTTACAGCATTATTACCTTTAATGACAATTATTATATCATCGTTTTTGAAAAAATGGGGATTAGATATTAGTATGCATAATTTTACTTTTGCCAATTACTATACAATATTATTTGAAGAAGAGTTGACGATTCGAGCGTTCAGAAACAGTGTACTATTTGGGATAGTAGCTGCTACGATTGTTACAGTAATTGGTTCTGTTGTATCTTATATTTCTAATGGAACAGCTTTAAAAGGGAATAAATTATTGGAATTTTGGGCGACATGGCCAATGTCTATTCCTGGAACAGTAATTGCTGTTGCTGCTATTTTAGCGTGGATAAACCCACCATTGAAGCTTTATAATACGGCGTGGATTATTATAGTTACATATATTGTAGTTTGTTTACCTTTAGTGGTAAAGAACGTAAGTGGCTTGATTCAAAATATGGATTTTACATTGGAAAAAGCAGCAAGGATTTCGGGAGCTTCCTGGGCCAGAACATATAAAGATATTACCATTCCTATAATTATGCCTGGATTGAAAACAGGATGGATTCTTTCTTTTTTGATGGTGATTCGAGAGATTCCCATTTCCGTCATGCTTTATAGTTATGGGCGTGAGACAATCGGTGTCTTAATTTTCAATTTACGTTCTGATGTGGGAGGGCTGGAAACGATATCAGCGATTGCAGTAATATTAATTATTTTGACGATTGCTGGTCACCTTGGCATTGAAAAATTTGGCAGATCCAGGTTGGAGGTGAGTCAAAATAATCCAAGCAGAATTAAGAAGTGTAAAGAAAAAATTTGGGGGAGTAACGGCTGTTGATTGTTTAAATTTAAATATTTATGCTGGAAAAATATTGGCTATTCTAGGTCCAAGCGGATGTGGTAAAACTACCCTTCTTCAGATGATTGCTGGATTGGAGCGTCCTGATGAAGGTAGTATTACCATAGCAGGTGAGACAGTATCAGAGGCAAAAGAAAATATTTTTTTACAACCTGAAAAACGCCAGATTGCTTTAGTTTTCCAAAATTACGCTCTGTGGCCACATTATAATGTATTTGAGAATGTAGCCTATCCTCTTCGAATTAGACGGATCAAAAAGGATAAAATTAAAAAAAGAGTAGCAGAAATTTTGACTTTAGTAAAACTAAATGGAATGGAAAAACGTTATCCCTTCGAATTAAGTGGAGGAGAACAGCAAAGAGTAGCATTGGCACGAGCTTTAGTAATGAAACCGAGACTTCTTCTTTTAGATGAACCTTTATCTAATTTAGATGCAAAATTAAAAGAGGAAATGCATTATGAAATTAAGCGCATCCAAAAGGAAGTTGGATTAACCATTGTACATGTAACCCATGATCAGTATGAAGCAATGGGCATTGCTGATAGGATTGTTGTTATGAATCATGGCAAAATAATTCAGGAAGGTAGACCAAAGGAAGTTTATGATCATCCACAGACAGAATTTGTCGCTAACTTTATTGGTACTACCAATCTAATTGAGGGTAAAGTGAAAAAGAAGAATGGGCAAAGATTATTCGAATTTGCGGATGGTACGAGTGTTGAGAATAACTTTATTTCTAATCACATTAGGGGAGAAGTTATTTTATCTGTTCGACCAGAAGAGATCGTTTTAAATCATTCTAATGGTATTGCACAAGGAGAGATTATTCGTGAAATTTACCGTGGCAATGTAACAGAATATAGTCTATTGATTGGTAATACGGTTTTAACTGTTCAGGCAAACAATCGGGAACATTATGAAGTTGGTGAAAGAGTACATTTAAGTATACGCCATGCAACAATTGTCAAGTTTAAAGATTAATGGTGTAGAAATTGTTAAAAAGGAGAGGTTATTTAATGCTAAAAAAGAACATTAAGTATTTGAAAAAGGATGGCCTTATTAAAATTATATATAAAGAAAAATTTTCTCAGCAGAATGAGTTCAATAAAAAGTATTATAATAAACTTTCACATATTTATGATTTCGCAGTTAATAATCTTGTTATTCCTTTATTCTTTCGTTCAAATAAAAAACTGCATTATCAATTAATTGAGGAATTGATTTCACCTTTTAAAGATAAACGAATTTTAGAAGTAGCCTGTGGCTCTGGAAGTACAATTAAATTTATAGATAGTAGAAATTATTATGCAGGACTTGATCTGTCTGATAAATTATTAAAAAAAACATTGACTAGACTGAAGAAATCATCCTTTAAAGATTTTAAACTGTATGAGGCAGATGCTTTGCATCTACCATTTGAGGCTGAAAGTTTTGATGTAGTTATATGCAACCTGGCATTGCATTTTATACCAGATTATAAATTGGCTGTACAGGAAATAGCAAAAGTTTTAAAACCAGGCGGTATTTTTGTTGGATGTAATCCTGTTACAGGTCTTCATGAAAAATATGATCGTAAATGGGAAAGGATAGGCAAAAAAAGTTATAAATCTGGAATTTCTTTTAGTGAAAAAGATTTTCAAAAAGCATGTAAAATGTATGGACTTTCTTATGAACGTAGTGGACTAAATGGTATTGTAATTTATTTTAGAAGTTTAAAACAATAAGTAAAGATTAAAGTTATTGTCAGTTGAATTGTTAGAAATAAAGAATAAAAGATAATAGTTTGTCTTGATTGAAAAGAAAATACATGATATAATTCTAGTGAATTGAATAGAATAATAGGTTTTGGAATACCAGATTAAAAGGGAAAGCGGTTAGAATCCGCTACAGCCCCCGCTACTGTGAGTGTAGATGCACTGATTAATTTTTAGCCACTGGGAAACTGGGAAGGCGCGATCAGATGCAAGTGAAACACGAGTCAGGAGACCTGCCTATTAAAGTTGAACGTAAGATCTTTCGGTGGGAGGGATTAGTTGTTATATGAAGATAAAAACAATTTATCATTGTTTTTCACACTTATAATACCTTCTTTCCATGCTGGAAAGAAGGTATTTTTTTTTAGTGAGATAGAATTTCGGAGGGGTTTACTTTGAATGATATTATTGCTGTGATTGGATTTGGTAGTAATCAGTCTCTATTAAAGGAAGTAAATGAGTTAATTGATCGATTTAAAATTAAATTTTTCCAGGGTGGAATTTTAAAAGATAAGAAAGAACAGGAGAGTATCTTAGAATTTGTCAAAGCCAATTTACCTGAATCAATTGAGAAGAACTTTATTAAAAAACATTGTTCAGAGATTGTGAATACATTAATGGATGCTGGAATCAATGAGAACTTAGAACGACGCTCGACAATCCGTATCTTTGGTGATCCACCAGGTACGTATGGAGCAGGTGTAGATCTTGCTTTAAAAGCGAGTGCCTGGAAGGATGAGAAAGACTTAGCTAAGATTTTTATCTACTTTTCCTCACATGCTTATGGAAAAGATTTATATGGTAAAAGATACAGACATGAGTTTGTTGAGAATGTAAATCAGTCAAAGATCTCGTATGACCTTTCAAACTCAAAACGACTGGATATATTCTCCTGCAGTTTTGGTGCTTCTGTAAATGGAGGATTTTCATTGATCAAGAAAGTTATGAAAGGCAAAGAGATGAAACAGTATCATGGCTCTAGAGAAGATATTAATCAGATTAAAGTTAGTACTTTGAAAGATAAAATAGAAGAATCACTTGAAAAAACTTTATTTAATCCTCTATGGAAAGAAACAGTTAAAGAAAAGGGGTATAGAGGAGCCAGTGAATTTATGCAAAAAATGCAGAATATCTTTGAGTGGCAGTGTTTAACAGACAAACTTAATGATCACGATCTTGACCGATTGGTTGAAGAATATATCAATGATCCAGAGATGAGAGAATGGTTTAATCAGCATAACTATTTTGCAATCGAAGAGATTGCGAGAAGATTTTTAGAACTTCATCAACGGGGCAAATGGGAAGCTGATCCTGATATTTTAGACTCTTTAAAGATGAGTTATATCCAGATCGAGGGTAATCTCGAAGAGAATATTGGTGAGGCAAAAGGAGAGATACAGGGAGGAACTGTTGAGATCATCACTGATCGAGATATTAAGGAGTGGCAAGAAAAATTAAAAGAAATAGACATCTAAAGTTATTTGAGAAAGGAAGATAAATCATGGATACCAGAAAAAATATTTACCCATTTACTGCAATTGTCGGACAGGAGAAGATGAAGAAAGCTTTGATTTTAAATGTAATTAATTCGAAGATTGGTGGAGTTTTAATCCGTGGTGAAAAGGGAACAGCAAAATCTACTGCAGTACGTGCTCTGGCAGATCTTTTACCAGATAAAAAAGTGGTAGAGTTACCTGTGAGTAGTACTGAAGATAGAGTTGCCGGAACTTTAGATATTGAACATACTTTAAAGACTGGTGAGAAACGGTTTGAACCAGGAGTACTTGCTGAAGCTGATGAAAATATTCTTTATGTTGATGAAGTAAACCTTTTGGATGACCATATCGTTGATCTTTTGTTAGATGCTGCGGCTATGGGTGTTAATATTGTTGAACGGGAAGGTATCTCTTATTCTCATCCAGCAAGATTTATTCTGGTAGGTACGATGAATCCTGAAGAAGGTGACTTACGTCCTCAACTCTTAGACCGTTTTGGATTAACTGTGGAAGTGATTGGTGAACAGAACGTAAAAGATCGGGTTGAAGTTATTAAAAGAAGACTTGCTTTTGAAGAAAATCCAGAAGAGTTCTGTAATAGTTTTGAAAAAGAGCAAGAGAAATTGGTTAAAGATATTGAGAATGCCAGAGGACTTTTAGATAAAGTCCAGTTAAAAGATCAGTTATTGGAGCTTACAGCAGAGATTGCTGTTAAAATGGGAGTTGATGGTCATAGAGCAGATATTACTATGATCAAAACTGCGAAAACATTAGCAGCTTTCAATCAAAGAACTGAAGTAACTGAACAGGATATATTAGAAGCAGCAGAATTGGTCTTACCTCACAGAATGCGTAGAAAGCCATTTGAAGAGAGTTCCTTGAATATTGAACAACTTTCTCAGTGGATACGTGCACGTGCAGAGGAGGAATAAGATAGATGGAAAATGTTATTTTTCCTTTTTCGGCGATAGTTGGTCAGGAGGAAGTAAAAAAGGCACTGATTTTAAATTTGATCTCTCCGAAAATTGGTGGTGTACTCCTTTGTGGTGAGAAGGGGACAGCAAAATCTACGATTGTTCGTTCTCTTACTCAGCTATATTTTGGTTTAAAAGTTGTAACCCTTCCATTGAATGCAACAGAAGATCGTGTTGTTGGAACTCTTCATATTGAAAAGGCTTTAAAGGAAGGAAAGAAAGTTTTTGAACCTGGAATTTTAGCAGAGGCACACAAAAATATTCTCTATATTGATGAAGTAAATCTTCTCTCCAGTTCAATCATGAATACGATTTTAGATGTAGCATCTTCAGGCATAAATCGAGTGGAAAGGGAAGGTTTATCAAGTTCTCATCCGGCTTCGTTTATTCTTGTTGGTTCGATGAATCCTGAAGAAGGAGAGATTAAACCTCAGTTATTGGATCGGTTTGGCTTTTTTGTTGAAGTAAAAGGGTCAGAGAAGGTAAGTGCCCGGATGGAGATTGTTAAAAAGAGATTAGATTTTGAAGAAGATCCAGCCTTATTTTCTGAAAGATATCGAAATGAGGAAGAGAAACTCTATCAGAATATATTAAAGGCTCAGGAACAATTGAAAAAGGTAAAAATCTCAGAAGGACTTTTACAGGTAATCGCTGAGTTAAATCTAGAGGCTTTTGTGGCAGGTCATCGTGGTGATATAGTGATGGCGGAAGCGGCTAAGGCATTGGCAGCTTATAAAGGTAGAGATCAGGTTCTTTTAGATGATGTAAAAGAGATTGCTTCTTTGGTATTATCTCATCGCTGGAGAAAATCACCTGTGAATACTCCAGATATGGAAGAAGATTATGAAGAAGAGAAAAATGACAAAGAACCACAAGAAGAGAATCAATCTCAGGAGCAAGAGCAAAATGAACCTTCTAAATCTGAGGAATTAGATCTTCCACCACAATCTGAATTAAATGAGACTGAGCAAAATGAGAAGGACGAGAAAGAAGAATCACCTCTACCACCAATAGATCTACCAGAAGAGGAAGACCAGATCTTTGAAATTGGTGATCCTTTTAAAGCAAGGGATATATTAAAACCTTTAATGGATCATCAGATTCGAAATCAGGGGAGTGGAC
Organism: Halanaerobiales bacterium; assembly: GCA_023128035.1. Next base: position 28,381 of record JAGMES010000035.1, read on the forward strand.
GAAGGAGTAAGACAAGAACTCAGGCGAAGATGGGGCGTTATGTGAAGTATCGTTTACCAAAAGGTAAAGTAAAAGATATTGCACTTGATGCTACTTTAAGAGCTGCTGCTCCTTTTCAAAGAATTCGCGATAAAAATGGTATGGCTGTTTCGATTCATAGTGAGGATATTCGTGAGAAGGTCAGAGAAAAAAGGGTTGGAAATACGATTTTATTTTTGGTAGACGTCAGTGGTTCGATGGGAGTTCAAAAACGGATGAAAGCTGCCAAAGGAGCGATCTTTTCTCTCTTACATAATGCTTATCAAAAACGTGATACAGTAGGTATGATGACTTTTCGCGGAAAGCAAGCAGAAGTTGTCTTACCACCAACTCGAAGTGTAGATTTGGCCTATAAATGTCTAAAGGAGTTACCAGCCGGTGGAAAAACACCATTGGCTTTAGCTTTGAATCGTTCAGTAGAGTTGATGAAAGCCATGCGTGTAAAAGATGAAGAGATTATTCCGGTGGTTATCTTGATCTCAGATGGTCGAACTAATGTAGCATTAAAAGGAAAAGATCCTTTAGAAGATGTAATCAATATTGCAAAACAGGCAGCAAATGAAAAGATTCAGTTTGTTGTGGTAGATACAGAGACTGGGTTTATTAAATTAGGACTTGCTAAAAAGATTGCTGAAGAGTTACAGGGTTTTTATGTTAGATTAGAAGATATATATGATGGGGAGTTGGCGACAACCTTGAAATGGGTATTGGAGAATTAATCTAACATTAAGGGGTGTTTTATGAATCTAAAATATCTTTCAATTATTAGATGGTTGGCAAAAATTTTAAGTATTTTATCTGTTGGTTTTTGAGCCAAATAGTATCTAATAAATGATGATTATGGAAATGTATGATTAAGCGGTTATCTTTAAAGGTATTGACAATTTACCTTTGGTGAGTTACAATAGTTATGGGTATGTAAAGGATATGTTAATGATAAAAAATATCATAAAATGTTATTAATAAAAAACTGAATAACTTACTAGGTGCTCTTAGTTTTGCTAAGGGAGAATAGGGAATCAGGTGAAAATCCTGAGCGGGTCCGCCACTGTAATTAGCGCGAGTTGGCTCTTTTTTACCACTTTGATCAGATAAGATCAGGGGAAGGTTGAGTCCAAACTAAGCTATAAGTCAGTAGACCTGCCTGGTAAGTATAATTAATCAATATCTTCGAGACAAGATAGAGTTAAGTTGGATAACTATGCCTAGCTCTATTTCGAGCTAGGTTTTTTTTATAATTTTTTAAAAGGAGGGTGTGGGGATTTAAAAAACTTAAGATTTATAATTATTTGAAGAATGAAACGGAGGAAAAATAATGAAAACAAGATTTTTAGTATTTTTATTTATGGCATTGATTTTAGTTAACTGCATAGTAGATTCGAATACTTTTGCTAATGAGGATCTATTTCTTTTGGATGAGGTTGTTGTAATTGGCTCAAATTATTCTGAAATATTATCTAATTCTGTAGTAAGTGTTGAAGTTATTACTGAAGAAGATATTATGAGAAAAAATGCAGAGAATGTCGCAGATGTACTCGAGGATGTTGCTGGTGTAATAATTAATAATTATGGAGATTTGGCAGGTTTAAAGACAATAAGCATTCGTGGTTCAAACGCAAGTCAGGTATTAGTTTTACTTGATGGACAGGTTTTAAATAACCCACAAAGTGGAGTGGTTGATTTAGGACAAATTGCTATAGAGCAAATAGAAAAAATAGAGATTTTACGTGGGCCAGCTTCCATAATATATGGAGCAAATGCTTTAGGTGGGGTAATCAATATTATTACTAAAACTGGATCCGAAGAAGTTGCAACTAGCGTTAATGTAAATTATGGTACATCTAATACTAAAAAAATAAATGTTGGTCTTAGAGGTAGTACCGAAGAAATTAAATATAATGTGTCGGCATTGTTAAAAAATTCTGACGGAGATAGAGAAAATAACGATTTAAACCAGATTAATTTATCTGCAAAGTTAAATTATATACTAGACAACTATCTTGATATGATCTTATCTGTTCAATATAATAAATCAGATTTTGGAGTACCTGGATCTACTAGTTGGGCAACTCCTAATGCAAGACAAAATGATAAAGATTTAAACATTAATGTTCAGTTGAACAGAAAGACAGAAGATTCTGATTTAAAAGTAATTGTGCATACCAATAAGCATACAAATACATATGATAACCCTGATGCGTGGGGGTATACTGGTCCAAGTGAACATGTTACAAATACCATTGGTTTAAACGGAGCTAAAACTGATTATTTTAATGATCATACTTTAAGTTATGGTGCGAAAGTTGAAAGATATTATATCGATAGTACTGAAAATGGTAAACATAATCGTTCTGAAACTGGTTTATATGTGCAGGATGAATGGACTGGAATTGATTCTTTGAAAGTTGTTGCTGGGTGTCGTTATGATTATCATGAACTTTTTGGATCTCAATTAACTCCTAGAGTGGGAACAATCTATACTATTAATCCAAATATGAATATTCGTTTTTCAGTAGGTAAAGCTTATCGTACCCCAACATTTAATGATTTATATTGGCCATCTGACGGTTTCACAGAAGGAAACCCTGATTTAAATTCTGAGACTGCAGTATCCTATGAAGTTGGTGGAAGATATATAAATGATTCCTATAAAGTTGAATTGATTTACTTTAATAAAGATGTAAAAGATTTAATTAATTGGACTATGGATAATGATTTTGTATATAGACCACATAACATTAATTCTGCAAAAATTAACGGAATGGAAGTTGGCTTAACTGGTACAATAGTGGAGAATTTAGAAGCAGGTTTAAGTTATCTTTATTTAAAAGCAAAAGATGCTGACACAGATGAAAGATTAAATTATAGACCTTTGCATACAGTAAATATTGATTTTACCTATGCTACTAATTTTATTGATTTTGGTTTGAATGGAAAACTGGTATCTGATCGCACAAATGATTTAAAAGATTACGTTACTCTTGATGGTAAAATTAGTAAAAACATTGTAGTTTCTGGTTACAATCTTGACATAGCTTTATCCATTATCAATATCTTAGATAAAGAATATGAAGTATTAGTTGGTTATCCAATGCCTGGTCGTAGTATTAATCTTGAGATTGGTAGTAAGTTTTAGAACTTTTTAACGACATTTCAGAAGGGGAAGTCTCTCTCCTCTAAAGGTGGGGGTCCACTTCTTAAAGGGGCAAAATCCCCCTTCTGAAGTCGTTAAAATTAAGAGGTAATAACGTAGTTATTACCTCAACTTTAAAGGAAGATGGGAAATATAAAATGAAAAACTTTAAAAATTATTTAGGAACCAGTGGCACATTGAAAAAATTTATTTTTATATCATTTATTTTGCATCTAATTATTTTTATTATATCGAGTAATATCAATATAAAAAAAGATGATAGTACTGATGAAGAGATGGCAAAATATCAAGTAAGTTTACTTTTTTTTGAATCGTCATTGGTTCCTGTTCCATCTTCTAATAATAATGTTAAAAAAGAAATAAAGGAAGAAAAAGAGATTGAGAAGGTAGAAGAGTTAGAACCTGAGGTTGATGAAAAAATAAAAGAGGAAGAAGTAATAGAGTTAGAAGAAGAAAAAGAGACAGAGAAGGTAGAAAAGTTAGAACCTGAGGTTGATGAAGAAATAAAAGAGGAAGAAGTAATAGAGTTAGAAGAAGAAAAAGAGACTGAGAAGGTAGAAAAGTTAAAACCTGAGGTTGAAGAAATGATAAATGAGAAAGAAGTAGCAGAGTTCAAGACTGTACAGGATAAAGAAAATGAAGAGATAAAAAAAGTGAAAATAAAAGAAAAAATATTGAAGGTAAAGGATGAAATAGTCGAAGAAATTAAACAAATAGAAGATGAAGTAAATAAAGAAGTAAATGAAAAAGTTATAGAAGAACCAAATAAGAGCGAAATAGCGCAAAAAAATAAATCAGAGTGTAATAAAGAAGATAAAGAAGATACTATTGAAAATAAAGATATTAGTAGAATAGATTTAACAGAGCAATATAATAATGAAAAGGTTACTCCTCCTAGTTTGGTAAATTACACTAAGCCTGAATATCCAAAAAACTTAAAAAAAAGAAAAATACAAGGTAGAGTAGTGGTAAAAGCCCTTGTTGATATAAAGGGAAGAGTTATTGAAGAGAAAATTTTTAAATCGTCAGGATATAAGCAGTTTGATAATGCTGCACTAAAGGCTGTAAATGAATGGAAATTTGTACCTGCTGAAATAAGTGGACAAAAAGTCGAATCATGGATTCTAATACCAGTACGTTTTACACTAAATTCGTAGATTCATGAAGTGATGATAGATGAAGGTTATTCGGAAAAAAACGCTGATGTTGTCACAGAAATATTGAGGAAATTGGATTAATAGCTAAGTTGATTATAAACCAGAGTAGATGAATTGCTCTGGTTTATACTTTATCATAAATTGCTATCGTTTTGGGATTTCTTCATTAACCTGTGTAATTGATAAAGATTCTATTAAAGGGAAGAAACTATGCAAAGTAAATTAAAGCGATAGTGTTACTTGTAAAAGATATAAACAAATCAATATGATTTAGATGGTCATGTTATAGAAATCTGTGAAGAAATTCTAAATTAATATCACATATAGTGTAAAAAAATCCATCTTATCTAAGATTAATTTCAGATAAGATGGATTTTCATTTTAGAGAAATTATTGACCAGCGGAATAATGTGATATATAATAAAAGAGTAAAATTATAATTAAATTATATAATGTAAAATATTTATTAAATATCAGTATTTCAACCTAAAATGGAAACCTATGTGCAATAAAAGAAGAATATCGAAGATATAATAGATCTTAGTCCCATGCAGGAAGGAATCCTTTATCAATACTTAAAGGATAGAGAAAGCGATCAATACTTTCAGCAGTTTAGTCTAAATCTTTCTGGAAAAATGAATATCCCATCCTTTAAAAAAGCATGGCAATTAGTGCTAGAGTCTAATGAAATGCTTAGGACAGTGTATGCATGGAGAAAATTAAAGAAACCTGTTCAAATAATCTTAAAAGAGAGTCCCTTAGTTTTAAAAGAATATGATTTTTCAGAAGAAGTAGCTGTTCTAGTTGGTGAAAAGTTAAATGAATTAAAAGCAGGGGATCGAAGGGAAAAGTTTGACTTAGAAGTTGGCCCTTTGTTTAGAATTATATTATGTAAACTTTCTGATGAAAATTATGAAATGATCTTAAGTTGGCATCATATACTATTTGATGGTTGGAGTATGGGAATAGTATTAAAGGAGTTTTTTGTTTATTTTACTGATTTTCAAAATGGTAAAAAACCGATTAAAGTTTCAAAAAATCAATTCAAAGATTACATTAAATTTTGTCAGAATCAGGATCGAAAAAATTAAAAAAATTATTGGAGTGATTATTTAAAGGGGATTGAAGATATTGTTGGTTTATTTATCAATACCTTACCCTTACGTGTGAAATTTAGTGCAGGGCAAAAAAATTCAGAGTGTATTAAGAATATTCATATGGTTATTCAGCAAAGACAACAATTTGAGACGACACCATTGGTCGATATTAGATCTTATGAACTTGGTGGTCATTAATTAAAAGCTACAGCTATGGTATCAAGGGTATATCATGAGTTGAAAGTGGAACTACCTTTAGGTGAGATTTATAAGACACCTACGATTGAAGCTCTTGCCAGGACTATCAAGCAGATATCGGAATATGATCATCATATTGAGCAACCGTATTTATTATTGAATCAACCTCAAAAGCCGAAAATATTCTGCTTTCCACCTATAGCAGGATATGGACTTACATATAAAGAACTGGCAGATAGGTTGGATGAGTATTCGGTATATGGTTTTGATTTTATTGAAATGGATGATCCAGTACAGGAATATATCAAACTGATCTTAGAGATTCAAAAAAACGGGCCATATGTATTGTTTGGTTATTCGGCAGGTGGAAATTTGGCATTTGAAGTGGCTAAGGGATTGATGAATGCGGGATATCTGGTTTCTGATGTAATCTTGCTTGATGCTGTAAAGAGTACAGAACCAGTTTATACTACACCTAAAGAGATTGAAGAAGGGGTTAAGCGACTTTTGGATGTGGATATAACTGATCCGTGGTTGAAAGAGTTTTTAGAGATAGAGGCTGTGAAAGAAAAGGTTAAAGCAAAGATTGGGAAGTATATTGCCTATACTGATCAGCTAGTGAATGAAGGAATGATTGATGCTGATATTCATTTTATAGTAGCAGAGGTGGAAGAATCTTACAAGGATTGTTGGTAGGATTCGACTTTAGGTGAGTGTGTGATTTATGAAGGGTATGGAAGGCATAATGAGATGCTGAAGTGGGAGAATTTGGAAAGGAATGTGGAGATGATTTGTGATATTTTGAGGTGAGGGTAGATTTGTGAGACTTTGGGGTTGGTGGGAGACTGACCCTAGAGTCTTTTTATGTTGAGAGGTTTTGTGCTAACCAATATATAGATCAGATAATGTTAATTTCGTGAAGTTCACTAAAAAAACAAATTTATAATATTTGAAGGATTTTAGCAAATATTTGTCGTATGATGAGTTAGTGTAAAAACAATAACCGAATGGATGGGAGAATCAAAAAATGATTGAAATCAGTAATCTGTCTAAAACGTATTTCACTTCACGTAAGCAACCAGGAATATAAAAGGATTGTTTTTACGAGAA
>JAGMES010000350.1 GCA_023128035.1 Halanaerobiales bacterium
ATGTTGACAAAAATGAGGTTAGATGATCTGAAAACAGAGTTCTTGATAAAATTTTTTGAGACTTATGTACCGCTTAATGAAAAAGAGGAAGCATTTTTTAATACTAAAATAAAAACTGAATTAAATGAAAAGGAGGTAGAGAAGTGCATGGAATTTGTATCATCTTATCGACTCAAAGGTAGAGAGGAAGGCAAAATAGAGGCAATGAAAGAAGTAGGAAGAAAAATGTTATTAGCAAATATTATGGTTTCAGAAGTGATGAAGTTTACAGGTTTATCTAATGAAGAGATTCAAAAATTAATATGAAACGATAAAATATTATAGCATTTATCTTTTATAAGTCAATTCATCGCCCACTTATTGCGTAGGAAGTCATTATTATTTCAATTGTCCAAAACTTTAACAAATAAACGATCAATGTTAACATTGATCGTTTATTTGTTTTTTAGAGTAATATAACTCTCTTACATCTATAGAATATAGGGAGTTGATTATGGTTACATATATTATTATGGTTCAAAAAACGAATTAGGGTGCTATTGTTTGTTATGTAGAGTTATACTAGATGAAGAAGGAAATCAACCTTCAATGTAGAAATTAGGTATATAACGTAGTTATCTAAAATTACACACCATTGCGAAACGGTAAAAACCCCTGTCTGGTGTGTAAAATTTATTTTCAGGCCAGTAGTACCAATGGTTGAGAAGGGGTAGAGTTACAATAGACATACTTCCTGTAGAGGAATTGAAACGCCCAACTTCATGAGTATATAAGTTACAAGTGGTTCATTAGGATTAGATATCCATTCGCTCATCTTGGAATCAGTCCTATAAACATAATTAGCATGAAAGCTGCTATGAATATATAAGTCAACCAAAAGGAACCGGCTCTTGACACCGATTCCTTTTGGTTGACTTATATATTCGATTGTATTCCATTCCATTAGCTCAGAAAATAGTTTGATGTTTGATTATTTGATCTGTTATTTATTATAGATCTGCATTGCTTCAGCTCTTTTCCGGAAATAAAAAAGACGCCTATCTCTGGATGCCTATATTTCTAAAATTTCTTCTGGATTTCCACCACGTTTTTTTATTTGTTTTATAGTCATTGTTTTCATTACTTCATATGCTTTCTCATAATCTCCATATATTTTTTTAATATCTGAAATTACTCTAAAAAAGAAAAGATGACATTAAAAAAGGCTCAGTTTTTCACTGAGCCTTAAATTTCAGAAGTTGTAGTGAGTTTCTTACACCCATACCCTCTATCATAATTTTCCACTTATTCGCACGAGAGTCAAGCGTTTTTGTGGATAACTCTTCGTTTAGGTAATAAAAAAATCTTCAATATTTTAGCCCATGAGTTTTAACACCAGTAAAATCAGTATTGATTAGAATGCAGCCCTCTAAATTTGTGCCAGTCAAACTTTTGTTGAACACTAGCTGTGGATCGATTTTTGCTCCTGTATTTTTTAAGTTTGTCCGTACAATGTTTACCCCAGTAAAATCCATATCACTTAAATTCAAACCTTCAAGATTCGCTCCAGAGAGACTTTTTTCATAAATAATTTGAGGATTAATATGGGCATTAGTTCCTTTTAAATTTGTATTGATCAAAACTACCTTCTCAAAACAGGCTTCAGACAAGTTTAGTCCTTCTACATTCGTAGTACAAAGATTTTTATCACGTATTTTTTGTGGATCAATTTTAGCATTCGTCCCCTTTAAGTTACAGCAAGATATATCTACATCAGTAAAATCCGCCCAACTCATGTCAACGTTTTCAAAGTTGCACATCATCAATTGTTTCTTCAAAACTTTCTGCGGATCTATCTTCGCACTACTGTTTCTAAAATCTTTTTCAACAACACTTTGACCAGTAAAATCAATTTGATTCGAAGAATTCATATTTTTCACCCCTCAACATAAACAAAAATTCCTGTACTTTTATTTTTTAAAATTAATGTTTTTTAGTTAGGATAATATCTTCCTCCTGTAGTTGTGCTTGATACCCCGTCTTCTGTAAAAGTTACAGTAGTGAGGTAAGCTAACCTAGCACCATAATAGGCTTTATAATAATAAGTTAGTTCTGTTGAACCTATTGGTAAAAGTGTTTCACTAAAATGTTTACTACCATACCTCATATACGTTCCATCTTCTTGTTGTTCGTATACATCAAGAGTTCCGCTAATAGCATCTAAACTACCTGGACCTATATTATGACAATACAATGTGCCAGTAACTGAGCCACTAAAACTTATACAAGTAGAAGCTCCAATAGTATCAAC
>JAGMES010000351.1 GCA_023128035.1 Halanaerobiales bacterium
AAAATTTTTACTCGTTAGAGCTGTATTAAAGTAGAATTAAACCATTCAATAATTCTGCGCAGAGCATTTGCCATATCTTCTTCAGAAAGTGCCTCAGCATTAGAACCATTTTCAAGGAGTAATAACCTTTTCTTACCAGAAGCATTCTCATAAATAAAACTAGCATCATTGTAAGAAACAACTGTATCTAACTTTCCATGAACAATTAATAGAGGCTGAGATAAATTTTCCAAATAAGGTTTAAGAGGGTAAACTTCTTCTGGTAGCTTTTTTGATCCACGAACTCCAATTAATTGTTTAAGAATATATTGTCCAAATTGCATTGCTGGATTATCACTTAATTGATTATTAGTTTCTTTAAAACTCTGATCAATAACATAAGGAGCACCAATTGAAGCTATACTATCAATCTCTGGAATCAATGAGGCACCCTTAATTGACATATATCCTCCAAAGCCGACACCCAAAATTCCAATTTTATTATATCCTTGACTCTTAGCAAAATTAACAGCTGCTTGAATATCAAAAATTTCTTTATTACCACCTGTAAATTCACCTACACTATTGCCTTTTCCCCTATAATCGATATTCAATACATCAAAATCCATTAGAAGTTTTTGGCAAATAGTGAATTTAGCCACTTCATTTTTTGTTTGTGTTAAGCCATTTAATAGTATAATTAAAGATTTATGACCTTTTGAATAATAATTTCCTGCAATTTGAACATCATCAAGAGTTTTTAAGTTTACCTCTGTAAATACCTCTGCTAAAATTGAAAAACTACATAAAAAAATCATTAAAAAAGTTATTAAAAATAAATTTCGCAATCTACATAACATATTTTCATCCCCTCAATTAAACATAACAAATCTAAACTTTTACTTAAATATTCTCAAGTTAGCTTACTCTTCAATTATTGTTTTCCCTGTTTATACTTAGACATTTTTTTAAAAAATCCTCTATTTTTTTGTGAATTATTATTTTATTATTCTACATCATTTGTCATAATTTTTAACAAAAATTCTTTCAAAAATTTTAACAATTTTCGTGCAAAATCTAACAAGTTGGTGTATAATAATTAGTGATTTGAATTGGGAAGACTTATTAGAAAACAAAAAGAAAGAGGGATGTACATGAAGATCGGAATCATTGGTTTACCTATGGTGGGCAAAACCACATTATTTAATTTACTAACCAACTCTAATGTGGATACGTATTCTGGAAAAATTGAAACCATCACTGCAATTGGGATGATCCCTGATGATAGGATCAATTATCTTTCTTCCAGTTATAACCCTAAAAAAACTACTTTTGCGCGAATTGAATTTGTAGATATCCCTGCATTAGTTAAAGGGGCCAGCCAAGGTCAAGGAAGCGGAAACAATTTTTTAAATGAAGTCAGAAATGTAGATGCTTTAATTCACGTAATCAGAACTTTCGACAATCCAGCAATGCCACATGTTGAAGGTGAAATTGATCCTTTACGAGACTTTGCTACCGTAAATGATGAACTTCTATTTTCTGACTTAGAGGTTATCGAAAAAAGAATTGAAAAAATTAAATCTAGCTCCAAAACTATGAAACAATTTGGACATGAAATTCCCATGTTAGAAAAATGTAATGATGTATTAGAGAATGAAGGTAATATCTCCCAATTAGAATTAACTGAAGATGAAGAAAATCTTATTCGAGGATATGCTTTCTTCACCCAAAAACCTCTTATTGTAGTATTGAATATGGGTGATAGTCAACTTCAAGATGGAGATTATTCAGGAAAAGATACTTTTGAAGCTTATATGACTGACAAACAACAACCATATGCAAAAGTTTCCGCAGCCACTGAAGTTGAAATCAATCAATTGGATGAAGAAGATAGAGAAATGTTTATGGATGAATTAGGAATTACTGAGCCTGGGATCAATCGAGTTGCCAAAGCAACCTATGAACGTTTAGGTCTCATCTCTTTCTTTACTGTAGGTGAAGACGAAGTTAGAGCTTGGACTATCAAAAAAGGCATTCCTGCTCCGAAAGCCGCTCGTGCAATTCATACCGATATTGAGCGTGGCTTTATCCGTGCTGAGGTTGTAGCTTATGATGATTTAGTTAAATATGGTTCTACGAAAGCATGTAAAGAAGCAGGATTAGTTCGTCTAGAAGGGAAGGGGTATATTGTTAAAGATGGAGATATCATTAATTTCCGTTTTAATGTCTAATGCTGCTTTATCTTTTGAGATAAGACCACCACTTCTATAAGTGGTGGGAATTGTTTTTAATCTTCAGTG
>JAGMES010000352.1 GCA_023128035.1 Halanaerobiales bacterium
GTTAGCGACTGAATAGTTACGAATTTTTAAGATATGCTAAGACTCAACCGATACGCTTTATTATTTAGGAACTAAATATGGTGGATATGTTTAGTGGCCAGGCTTAGTGAAGATAAAAATTATGATCCTAGAAAACGTTATTGGTATCAGTTAGGTGAAGAAAAAGGTGGACTGCCTGTAAATACTGAACATTATGGAGAAACTATGTCTAATAGTTTGATCATAGTAATGTAAAAGCTGTGAGAGATGCTTTTGGGAGAGTGATTGGTGTTGTTGGAATAGATGTGTTGCAGAATAAGATTACTGCTCTGTTAAAACAAATGAAAGATAGTGATCATGGTTATATTATGCTAATTCACAGCAGAAAGCAACTTCGTTTATTTCAGTAAAAGATTAAGTTACAAAAAGATATACGAGGACTAATTCAAATGGTAAAAGAATTCACTGATCTGGTGAATGAAGTCTCGCAAAATCTAACAAAAGTTTCTAGGAGATTAGATTATAAACTGAGTAGGTCTCGTTGCAGAGGTACAAGAAATTTCGAAGGATACCAATGTTTTGAGCGAAAGGGGCTTGAAAATGATGAATGTTTTAGCCATTCAAAAAGATAGGAGTGCAATAAGTCATTAGCGTTTAGTTAGTCAATAGATGTCGGTTTATTAGCTAAATATACCTATTACCATGGCGTGCATTTATTCAGTTTTCCACTAGTTCCTTTTACTTTATCGTTTAACTGTCACAAACAATCCGTTAATGAATTACAAAAGTCAGTTTTATTATGAGATAGATCTCGCTACGTCAAACCTCAGATTATTGTTACAATGAAAGTTTCTTCTTTGTTCTAAGTTTTTTTTGATTCTTTTGCGTTCTTGTAATACTAGGACGTCTCTACCAGTATGACGATCTTCAGGAGTAACTATGCCTATGCCTGTATAATACTGTTCTTTATTATACCAATTGAAAAACCTTTCAAAACACTGTTCTGCTTCTTTTAAACTTGAAAATCTACCAGGGTTATTGTGGTACGTGGTTTCGAAAAATATTGCTGAACTCCTAAAGTAGAAAAAAATACTTTTGTGCTTGTTAGCGCATCTGACTGCCGCGATCACACAGGGAACGCGGTAATTTACCATTTTGAAGACCTAATATCCCTTTATCCCATAATGCCTGGGCTTCGTCGTTATTTAAATATTCGATGATGTGCCATGCAATTACTTTCCGACTATACAAGACATACAAGTAGAGGGTTTATATTTAATATTAGTTTTGATATAACTAATATCTCAACTCCATAGTTGATTTGGTCCAGTGATTTCACCAAAATCAGGCTTAGATGATCTGTTTTTTTTCTGAGCATAATTCCACGTGGTCCACTAATCCCTTTTTCTTTCATGCGGTTATAAAAAGTAACATGAGAAATATAAATCCCGTGTTTGTTAAGGGTTTCAATACTTAATACTCTATAACTAGCATCTGCATATTCTTTACTGGCAATCATTTGATTAACGAGAGCATCTTCAGCGGGAGTAAGAGCATTTTAGGAATCTGGTTTTTCTATTATAAATTCCGCTGGCGGCGTCGTTACGCCAGCGCTGAGCTCTACGTTCATCAATTTGCAAGGTTTCGCAAACTTTGAATTGGGGAAATCTGTTTTGGATACCCTCATCAATAAGATCTAAAAGTGCTTTTCGCTGTTCACCATAGATATGATAGTTGTACAGATTACCTGATAGTCCGTTTTTTTAAAAGCATCAATTTAACACTTAGATCCGCTAAGGTTTTTCTTTTTTTCGGGTGTATAATTAATGTTGTGAAACTAAAATAAAAGAAGGCATCGAAAGCCTCCATATAGAATCTGTTTGTATCCATCAAATAGATCAATAAGGAGGGCTTAACGATGCCACAAATTAATCCTATCACAGAAATTCTAAAAATTCCAGAGCTAGAGGTATTAACTTTTCGAAAAAAAGAAAATATGTTGATTCTAGATGTTGAATCTAAAGCTGGAGGAAGCCATTGTCCTAGTTGTAGTAAATGGTGCACTAAGGTACATCAGACACGTCCTCAACCTGTTCGGCATCTCACAATTGCTGGTGACCCAGTCATTCTTATTTTGCATAAACATCGCTATAAATGTACATGTGGTCAAAAACCATGGAATGAGACAATACCAGGAATCAGAAGATA
>JAGMES010000353.1 GCA_023128035.1 Halanaerobiales bacterium
AACTGGTTATTTTTCTTTTCATATACCTTAGGAGTCACCATGTTATATATTTTCAGTATCTTGTCAAACGTTTTCCAATTAAAGCTTCTTCTTTGACTCCTTCGATTTAGCCATTTAAAGATAATTTTTCTTGCAGCATAATGAAATTGTTGTAGGCTTTCTGAATTTCCAATTATTCCGTAATGCCTATAATATCCTCTTAGCTTTGCATTTAAGAAGCTAAAGAATTTTCTCAACCTCACATGCCTGTTTTCTTTGCACCATTGTTTTAGATTCTTTATGGATTTTCGCAACTTCTTCCTTGATGTTCTACGTCTGATTGAGTCCTTATTGCTTCTATCTACACCCCATCTAAATTCGAAACCAAGAAAGTTAAAGCAGGTTTTCTCTTCTTTACGAAATCTCGAAAAGCTAATCAGGTTTGTTTTCTCTTCCGCTAGTTCTAAATTATGCTTCCTAAACTGATCATTAAGCATTTTCATGAAATTTACTGCATCTCTTTTAAAGCGAAATGCACATATAAAGTCATCCGCGTACCTACATAAGTAAGATTCACCATCACAATCCTTTTTAATTTCATCTTCAAACCATGAATCCAATACATAATGTAAGTAAATGTTTGCCAATATTGGACTAATACTACCACCTTGCGGGGTTCCAGTTTTTGGATTTATAATCTTTTGATCTGGTTCAAGTATGCCTGCTTTTAGCCATTTCTTGATTAATCGTATGAAATTCCTGTCTTCAATTCTTCGTTCCAACATTTCAATCAGTATATCATGGTCAATGTTATCGAAAAATCCTTTAATATCTGCCTCAACAATGTAGCTATATTTACCATGTTGAAGTTCTTTTGACACAGCTTGAATGGCTGTATGTACACTTCTATGTGGTCTATAACCATGGCTACAATCTGAAAAATCCTGTTCATAAATGGCTTCCAATATTCTTGATACTGTACTTTGAAGAAGTTTATCTGATGTAGTTGGTATTCCTAATGGACGTTTCTTTCCATTATCTTTCTCAATATAAACTCTTCTTACCAGTCTAGTACGATATCGCTTACCTTTTATATCATCAACTATTTTGTTAATGTTGTCATCAAGATTCTCAGCAAATTCTTTTACTGATACCTTATCTACTCCAGGTGCTGAACTTTTATTGAGATAACTCCATGTTTCTCTCAGTGCATTGTAGTTCAACTGCCTGTAAAGGTCGCGAAATCTGTACTCCTTGTTTCGTCTTGCCTTACTTGCTATTCCCATCAGGGTGGTTTGCAATATTGGTTCTGGCTTTGCTCGTCCAGATATTGTTTCCATTGATGGCTGCATATTTCTGTCAACCCCTTCCCCATGTAAATGGCTTTCCCACTCTCTGAGTACTATTGTTGATCCGAATCCCTATCACATCTTCGGTCGTCCTCTTATACGATTGGATCGACCTACCAGCTATTTTGCATGCTGGAACGAATAGGGCCTCCCAAGTTCTTCGATACTTCTCTCTTTTCATGCCAAGTTCTCTGACCCCGACAGACCCTCGGAAATCTCGCCTTTTATGATTTCTTTGTATTGACTTCCGTGATGTCAAACACGTCGTCATCTGCATTTTACCCGATTAACGGGGCTGAATGTGCTTCAGGAGCTACGGTTCTCCCTTCGGCCTAAAAAGTTCTCTGTGTACACTTCACCTAACTGTTACCAGTTTCGGCGCAACACTCGATAAGGGTGGGTGGCTAGTCCTTACCCTTTAAGGGCTGGTTTCAGTTGAATTCTAATATATTATCTCTACTCAAACGGTTCAACGATCTCCATTTATCTTAATAGTAGTGAGGTACGAAGATAAACTCTCCTACTGGCATTTTCTCATCCCTTACCATCGGGTATTTACGTCCATTTTATTATAAAGGATACATTAGAGTTCTTCCTAGATCAAAACATCTTCTATGATTACCGTTTATTTAGTTTATATATCCATTACTCACGCGGTTTACGACCTCCACTTATCTGATAGGTAGCGAGGGATGGAGATAAACTCTACTACCGGCGCTTTCTTCTACCCTTACCATTGGGTATATACGTCCACTTTATTGTAATGGCAAGTTTATTCAATCTAGCTAATTTAATGTGAGTTTTGATCACTTCACCTTAAAAGAAGTACCAAGCTTTTCTTGGCGTACTAA
>JAGMES010000354.1 GCA_023128035.1 Halanaerobiales bacterium
TATGATCCGGAGATTGGTAGGTTTAATAGAGAGGATGAGTATAGGGGTAGTATATTCAATCCACAGAGTCAAAATCTATGCATTTATGTACTACAGAACCCATTGAAATTTATTGATCCATCAGGTCATGAACCGAGATTTAATGGAGAAGTAGGAAATGTATATAGGTGGTATTATGGTTCAGATTTGATCTGGTCAAGCTTAAAAGAACCAGAGCCAAAATTTAATATTGGTGCATTAGCATTAGAAATTCAATGGCTAGATGTAAAAGGTACAGAAGAAGAAAAACTGGATCTTTCATTGTACGTTGCTTTATTCCAAGCGAATGCTAATCTAGATGTTACAGGAGAGATTGATCCGAAAACTTTGGACTTTCTTGGTAAATATGGTGTATTATATTTATCAGAAAAGAATATTGGATTAGATGATTGGTTGATAAAAAGATATAAAAGCTCAGAGAAATATAAGAATGAACGTTTAAGATGGGTTTTAGAACATCCAGAAGAGTATTATAATTACTTATCGATTAAACTTTCTTATAAAGGTTTGGAATGGATGGGCTATATAGAGCTAGGAGGAGCTTTATTTCAAGAGCTAAAAGGGATACTTGCTGCAAGGGGTTTGACAAAGAGTGTAAATTTAAGTGATGATGCAGTAAGATTCTTTGATGATTTACAAAGATTTAGTGATGAAATGAATGCTGTTCCTGATCTAAGCAAAAAAGCTTTAAAACACCCACTGAACGATCATATGCCTAGTCGATACGCCAAACAAGTATCATATCAATCTCGAGAAATTGTAGAAGAATATCTTAGTAAAAAGTCTTTCTTTAATCCAAGTTGGGCAGAAGAACAAGTTAGTACAGCTTTGAATAGTGCTTACAAAGATGCAGTTAGTAAAGGTACAAAAAATGGTTATCATCTTTTCGATATATATGGTGAACAAATTAGTATTTATATGAGAGATGGTAATTTTTCAACAGGGTTTGGTATGCATAAGTTAACATATGATGATATAATGAAATTTGGAAAATAGGTGATTAACATGTTTGAGATAAAATTTAGAATTGTTGATGATTTAGATTATTTACGGGAAATTGCTGTAGAACAATTTGATAATGATGGAGCTGATATAGAAGGTTTTTTTTCTTTGGATTTTAATGGAAATGTAGAGGGGTATTATCATGATAATAACTTAAGGGAGGGTGAAGTAGGACATGAATTGATAACGTTATGGTTTGATCTACTTGTGGAAGTTATTTTATTGCTAGAAGAAACAAAGTATGTTATATTAAAAGAAATTGAATGTTATGATACTTGGATTGAATTTATTTTAGAAGATAATGATTTGAAAGTAAGTTTGGCTAAGTATTCAGCTGAGGAAAGTACCCAATATATTTTTACAACTCCCCAAAAAGGTTTAAAGTATTCAATTTGGAAAGATATAATAATACCTTTTGAACTATTTAGAAATGAAGTGATGCATAAGGGAAAAGAATATATAGATAGGGTTGCTCAAATTAATCCAGTGTTGCTTAAAAGTAAGGTGATATCAAAACTATTAAACAAGATTAGAGGTATAAGTGGTTCATAAATCTAAGACGGCTAACATAGTCGTCTTTTTTATCGGAATAATCAGATGATATAAAAAATAATAGTAATTTGAGAGAAAATGGAGAAATTTATTATTATCACCATGATAGTCTTGGGTCGGTAACTGCGAATTCTTATCTTCCTCAATATCAGTCAATTTATTTTGCTAAAATACCTTCTCACGTGTTTGTATCTCAATTTCAAATTGTAGCTAATAGTATGGGTTTGATTAATGATCCTTTTTCTTATTATAATACAATTAATGATGTATTAGGTACAGGACAAAATTTTTTTGCTTCTTCGCTATATCGTGTGGGTAATCTCTGTACAATAAATTTTTTCGCACATTAATAATTCTAATTATGTAAAATTAATTTTTAACTGTTAATTTTGTTAAATAACCGTAAAATGCGAATAAATCAATTTACATTAATGTTAATTATCTCCATTACCTTTACTCACACAATATAGCGAAGAGCCATATTTTAACTTATACCTACAGTTTTGCCGATGTAATTGGAAACCCAGTGAATATAGGTGAATTTAAAGAAGGTGCTAGAT
>JAGMES010000355.1 GCA_023128035.1 Halanaerobiales bacterium
CTATCATATTTTTCCCATATTGGTTTGTATATTCCTAGACTTGACCCTAAAAAAGTTAATTTCACTGGGAAAAATCCATCTTCCACATTCTGTTCTCTATATTCTTTTATAGTATCAATCACTAGCGTTGCATAAAAAATTCTATCCAGTTGTCAAGCTGAATTTATTCCGTCGATTAACAACTAATAATTATTAAAATATAGTTATTTTACCAATCGATCTAGAGCTAAAAAGTTAAAACGGACTATAACTTAAGATAGTCCTTAACCCACATTTTTACAATTATTAAATCAAAGGAATAACGGATCATATGTCAGATCGTAAAATTGATCTAGATCGCCTGACATCACCTGCCTTTCTGTTATCTGATATATCGTTTCATGTTTCTGCCTTCGTCTGCCTTTAGATGGTCTTTTTGGTCTAAAAAGTTTTTTAAGGAAGTCAGAAAAATTATCAGAAAGGCAAGTTTTCAATAATCTATAAAGCTCAAGAAGTTCTCCTTTAAAAGCAACTTTCATCTTCAGGATTTTGATCATGCAGTATGTTATCAGCGCTATAAGTACTTGATTAATTACAGCCTGTTTACTTAAACCATAAAACTTTTTCACATTGAGATTTTGTTTTATCCATTTAAAAAAGAGCTCAATCTGCCAGCGTTTACGGTAAATCATGCTGATTTCTTCGGTGCTTAAATCGAAATCATTAGTTACAATTATGATTGGATTATCGTTAGTATCTCTAGTTTCAATAAGTCGTAGTGGGTTCTTCATCTTTGTAGTACCTTCTTTACCTAGATACACTACTCGCTCCTCTATGTGACTTTCCGGATTAGTTTCCATCTCTTCAACAACTTCGATTATGGCATTGCTTTTTAATCAAGTTACGAAGCGGATATTTTTCTCACAGTAAAAGTCAAACTTATCATAATCTAAATAACCACGATCAAATACATTTAAAGCACCTTCTGTATCAACAACCAAATTATCCATTTGAGTTTTATCAGCAGGTTTAGCAGGAGTTATAATGGCTTGATCTGGGATGACTCCATCATCACATAGGATTACTCGTTGATGCAACTTAATACCACTTTTGCTTGTTCTAAATTCAGCCCACCCATATTTAGATAAACACAAGCTGATTGTTGAAGCATCGATTAAGTAAATTCTACCTAGTCCTTGTCTAAGTACATTGAATCCGATTTCAGAACCATATTTTTTAATGATCCCATGGAATAATGACTGAACGATATCGGTAGGTAAATCTCGCAATCTACGTGAAAGCTGAGCTGCACTAATGGATTCAAGGTCGATTAGCTTTTTAGAATTATCATTATTTAGTTGATTGCTAATTTCACGCAATCCTTTGTGTTGATGTAATTGAGCGAAAATGAATAATTGGATCAGCTGTATGGTTATAAGTTTTTTAACATACTTGTCAACCTGGTTAGTAAGTAATGAGTCTAAAAATTTTTTCTGAAAAATTGGTTCAAACAGTTGAAAAAATGTGGTTTTTGTGATACCTTTGTCCATAGTGGTTCTCCTTATTTTTAGAGATTTGGGCAAAGACTATCCTAACTCTAATTATAAGGAGTTTTTTCTATTTATTCAATCAAAATAATCAAATTTGGGTCTTGACAATTCAATATTTTTTTATGCAACGCTAGTGAGTATCAATATAAGGTTTTTTAAAATTAATTCTATCAAAAATCCCACCAAAACTTTCTGTTTCTTCTGAAGATTTTATTCTAAAACTACCAATTCCACTTGTAAAATCATACTCTGTTACTCCAATATCTTCAGGTACTTTTATTAACATCCTTGGTTCTGTCTCGTTTGTATAATAAACTCCCTCTTCGTCTTTATAATATGGAAACTTAATTTCAGAAGGATTATTTGGTTTTGCTGTATCATATATAAAAGATTTTGTGGCATTTGCTGGTGTTATAGAAATCGAAACAAGATTCTTTATAAAAACTTCTTCATAATAGGTTATCCCAGAAGTTATGTCCACTAACCCAAAATTTATTTCTAATAAACCATCATCTCCATCATCACCGTCACTCCATGATGCTCCATCACCTCCAGCTCCGCCAAAGCCACATGTAACTTCCAACTTACTGGACAGTTAAAAGTTTTATT
>JAGMES010000356.1 GCA_023128035.1 Halanaerobiales bacterium
CCACTTATAGAAGTGGGGGTCTTAACTCAAAAGATCAATAGGAAGGTAGGGAAGAAATTAGATGAGAAGAGTTAGTATTTTATTATTGGCTTTGTTTGTTTTAATTTTTAGTGGGCAAGTAGGAGCTACCCAATTGGTTGGTCCAAAGGCTTTTGCTATGGGAGGTGCTTTTACTGCTGTTGCTGATGATGCTAGTAGTTTGTATTGGAATCCTGCTGGTTTGACAAGAAGTGGTTTTACAGGTGGAGAGGTTTCATTTGGTATTAGTACCACGTCTTTGAGCGAGATGATTGATTTTACAAAGGCTTTAGAGAATGGTAATCTATTAGAAATTATAGATAAACTAGAAGATGGTAAAGAGTTTAATGGTCATTTGACTGGTTTTGTCGGCGCAAATTTGAAACATTTTAGTGGTGGTATTATCGTTAATGAGAAAGTGCATTTTAACACTTTAAATCAAAGCTATCGCTATTCTGAAAAGATTGGGAATATTGGTATAGGTGTAGATTTAACTAAACCGTTTATGAATTTTGGTAGAATCTCTGTAGGGGGAAATTTTAAAGTTATTCAGAGAGATGAATATACTTATGAATATGATTTAAATAATAATGAATTTATTTTGGTTAATGAGAAGCCAGGTAAAAATCAGGAATTAGGTTTAGATTTAGGAGCTTTGGCACGAATTACTGATATGGTAAATATTTCTCTTGTTGCAAGAAATATTAAAATGACGATTCAAGAGGATAGTGAGTTTGAATTAGGAGTTAAGCCTCCTGAATCGGTTACAGTGGGAGCTGCATTAAAGTTACCTTATCCTTTAGCTGCGGTTATAGCTGCTGATCTTGAACATAATTTTGGCTATACTGATGATGCTGGAAATAAAGTTGAGTCAGTGGATGTCCTTCATGTTGGCTTAGAGAAGCGTATTTTGTTCAATGGTCTTTCTTTAAGAGCAGGAGTGTATGGTCCATTTCAGACTACAGATAGAGTCTTTATGGATCAAGTTACCTATACTGCTGGTTTAGGCTTGAATTTGTTAGTATTGCATTTAAATGCTGCATTAGGTATGTCAAATGATATGGAAAATTTACATGGAACATTATCTGCTTCTATTAAGTTTTAGAAAACTAAATTAAATAATTTACTTTATGTTTTTGCAATTTTAAAGACTTTCAGAGATTGTATTTTCAAAAAATAATAAAAAAAGTCTACTGTTTAGATACAATAAACAGTAGACTTTTTTTATTATTAAAGTTCAGATTTTGATATATTTTTGTAAAAAAAAGAGAAATGAAAAAAAATAAAGAGATAACTCTTGATAAACTCTTTTAAGAACATGTAAACGAATATCTTTGACCTTTTTTGACCTTGAAAAATTTTAACGTGAGGAATACAATATAGACAGAAGGTCAAAGATAGTCAAAGTCAGAAATTTTATTTTTATATAAAGAAGGGGGGTGAAAAAGTAGCGTTTGCTCGCGCTATACAAGTATAGAGAACTTGTATTATGTACATTTAACTTCGTAGTTGAGTGTATGAGAAAAATCTATAAATTGTTTAAATCGATTATATAGATTTTCAGAGCACTATATGAGTAGTTTAGTTCAAAGAATTGAAAAGTATCTTATGTTGTTATTGAATCAGTCAAACGGTTCTCTTAAATTAAAAAGAAATGATCTTGCTGATCAATTTAACTGTGTGCCTTCTCAAATTAATTATGTTTTGAAAACCCGATTTTCGATAGAAAGAGGTTTTTTAGTTGAAAGTCAAAGAGGTGGAGGAGGTTATGTACGAATTCGTGAATTAAAGTTTGACCATCCAGAAGTTGATTTTATGTATGTTGTACTTGAGATTATTGGTGATGAATTAACACAGCAACAGATGGTTAATTTATTGCACAATCTAGAAGATAAAAAAATAATAACACAACGAGAAAAATTAATTTTACAGGCTGTATTGAACCGTCAAAATCTCAGTATAGATTTGCCATATCGGGATTATTTAAGAGCTAAATTGTTTAAAGCAGCTTTAGGGGCAATCATGAAAAGTGAAAATTCGCAGTGAACTCGTCCAGCTAAAGCTGAACATCGGGGCTTCAGTAGGGGATTCTACCCCCACTGAAGATTAAAAACAATTCC
>JAGMES010000357.1 GCA_023128035.1 Halanaerobiales bacterium
GCGGTGGTAAAAAATAAACATAATTTTTCCTTGTTTGTTGTATTTGGTGGTGTTCATTAAAATACACGAGAGGGAGTGAGAATTATGTATGAATTGGCTAAATTTAAGAAAGATATGGAGTTGAAAGGGTTTAGTCAAAAAACAATATCGGCTTATCTCAGGTACGTTGAAGAATATCGTAATTTCCAGTCTAGTAAGGATATCAGTATTTTTAATTCGGATATTGTGAGAAATTACTTGCACCATCTAATCAAAGTGAAAGATGTTAGTGAATCATATGTACATTGTGCTTATAGTGCTCTTAAGTTCTTTTACCAAACAACTTTACGTGCTAATTGGGATATTGTAGAGATTCCGAGGTCAAAAAAAGCTAAAAAGCTTCCAGTTATTCTTTCACAAGAAGAAGTAAAGCTTATATTTGATAATGTACAAAATTTAAAGCATAAGGCAATTTTGATGACAGTTTACTCTGGTGGATTAAGAATTAGTGAAGTTGTTCAATTAAAAATAGAAGATATAGACAGTAAAAATATGCAGATTCGGGTAAGGAATAGTAAAGGCAAAAAAGATAGATATACCCTCCTATCAAAGAAGAATCTAGCGATATTAAGAGATTATTGGAATATATATAGACCAAGAACCTGGTTATTCCCTGGCAAGTACAAAGATCGTCCGATTTCTACAAGGACAGTTCATACACTCAGACATTGTTTTGCGACTCATTTACTAGAATCTGGTGTAAATATATATTATATTCAGGAGTTAATGGGCCATTCAAATGTATCAACAACCTCAATTTATATTCACTTGACAAGAAAGGATTTATTGAACATAGTAAGTCCTCTTGACTTAATGGCAGGTGATATAGATGATTGAAGTAGCAGATATTTTTAATGAATATGGTCAAGAGTATAGAAAAAATCATAGCTTACCATTACAGAAATTGAAGGCAATGAGCGCAATAGAAGATTGTAGAACAGCGAAACTAGGTGGACATGTTGATGAATGTGAATGCGGTTATAGAAAGATCTCATATAACTCATGTAGAAACCGTCATTGCCCAAAATGTCAAGCGTTAGCCAGAGAAAAGTGGATAGAATCTCGAAAAGAAGAGTTGTTACCTATTCAATATTTTCATGTAGTATTTACAATACCAGATATTCTAAATCCGCTAATGTTAAGAAACCAAAAAGTGTTATACTCTATTTTATTCAAAGCAAGCGCTGATACTCTTACAGAATTATCAAAGGATCAAAAATATCTTGGAGCAAAAATTGGTTTTATATCGGTTCTCCATACATGGGGTCAGAATTTAATGGATCATCCTCATATACACAGTATTGTAACGGGCGGAGGATTATCTTTAGATGGTCAAAGGTGGATCTCTTGCAGAAAAGATTTTTTAATACCAGTAAAGGTAATATCTAAACTGTTTAAAGGAAAATTTCTAGACTTCCTGAGAAAAGCATATGCAAATGATGAAATAGATTTTATGGGAAAGATAGAATACTTGAATGATGAAAGTGAATTTGAAAAGATGATGGATTCTCTTTATGAGAAGGATTGGGTAGTACACTGCAAGCCATCATTTAAGACAGCAATGGGTGTAATAAACTATTTGGGTAGATACACTAATCGAGTGGCTATATCTAATTATAGGATCGTCAAGTTTGCGGACGGTAAGGTAACTTTTAAATGGAAAGACTATGCAGATAAAAATAAAAGAAAGTTGATGACGTTAGATGCTTTTGAATTTATTCGTAGGTTTCTACTACATATATTACCTAAAGGGTTAGTAAAGATTCGGTATTATGGAATATTAAGTAGTCGTGGTCGAGTGACATTACTGGATAAATGCAAGAAATTACATGGAGTTGAAGCTGAGAAAACTGATGATGAACCAGAAGAGAGCTGGGAAGATATTTTATACAAATTAACAGGAGTTGATTGGCGAATATGTCCATGCTGTGGCAAAAATGGACTCAAAAGAAGAGGACTTTCAGAGGCAGAATCTAGGAGCAAAAAAGCAAAATTTTTTGCAGCTTAAAAGTCCCAGGGTGAAGTGCGTCCAATTTGAGATAAAATGATAGATTTGGCCTTAAACAGGGTGAAAACAAGAACAGATAAT
>JAGMES010000358.1 GCA_023128035.1 Halanaerobiales bacterium
ATAAGACAAAAGTTGATCTTTACCCATTTCTAACTTTTCTGCAACAATGGTCTGACCTTTCTTTTTATAGTCGGCCTTTTTGATGTATTTTACTTCAATTAGTCCTTCATATATGTTCTCATCTCTATCAGGATGTTGGAAAAATCCAATATCTACATACCCTTCTTTGACCTCATACTCACTCTTTATATAATAGGCCTTACTCATAATAAGATACGTGTACATTATTATTTTAATATATTTTTCATCAAATTCTATAAAATCCCGAAATGATAGTTGCTTTAGAGTTTTTTCGATTACATTGATAAATTTGTCGATATTACCAGTAAAGGCAATAGCCTCAATACTATCCTGAATCTCGGAGGTATCCAGATTTAGCTCAAATCTTTCTTTGAGTACTTTTATAAAAAAATCAAAATATAACTCTTTAATCGCATAGTTAGGCACTTTTAGTCTAACCCTTCTTAGTACTTTATCTTCAATTGTAAGAAAGCCAAGATAAAAGAGCAAAGAAAGAAAATCCTCTTCAGTAAACTCTTTAGCCAAACTATATTCTCTGGTGATAGTGGTTGTTTGAGATTGGCCCATTAGTATCTTCTCTAAAATCTGATAATTTCTTTCCTGATTCTTTAAAGAAAATAACTTTTGCATCTTTGCATAATCACTGGCGATATTTGTGTCAATTAGGTCTGCAGGAGGAAGATTATTTATAAGATATTCGCTTAGATAATAAAGCACCATGTCACTATTAAAAATCCTCTTTTGAGCATATTCACTGAAAAGATATCCATTATAATATTTCTTAAGTTCAGGTATTATTTTCTTGTGATCTAATGATTTCAACACTTCCAAACAAATATTTTCAACTTCCTCTTCAGTAAATCCCATCATTTCATTTAGATTCCTATCACGTGTCTTATTTTTAGCAATATTAAAGCCACTAGTTAGACTATCTAATGTAACTGGACTTACTCCGGTCACAAACATTCTATCAATTATCCCATTCTGAGTTCCGATTTTTATTACTTCATACCATTTACGTACAAAACCAGTTTTACTTATCGTCTCTTCAAAAACCTCAGTCTGAAAGCTTAATAGTTCGTTGGCAAAATGATCATATTCATCTATTAATAAATAGATTTTACCATTAATCTTATACTCAATCTCAACTAAGAAGTCAGAGAATATCTCTGCTGGCATCCCTTCATCATAATAATTAATATCCAGGTTATATCTATGACAAAAATTCTTTATTCCATTTATAATTTTCAATTTAAAGCCATTCAGTAAACTTTCTTTCGACGAAGTATCCATACCAGAAAAGTTAAAGTTCATAATATAAAAGCTATTAGCCAGAGGGGTAGGATTTTCTCCTATATACAATCCTTCAAAAAGCTTATCAAAATCGTCCTTTGCCTTAATATCATAGTAACTATCCAGCGTTGATATAAAAAGACTCTTCCCAAATCTTCTAGGCCGTAAAAAAAAGATATAATTTTCACCATATTTCTCTAAAATTTCAATGTATTTAGTTTTATCAACATATATATAATCCTGTAATCTAACTTTAACGAAATTACTTACTCCATAAGGAATCTTTTTTTCTCGTTTCATCAAGTTCCCCCTCCAAATTATTGGTGGAAATTTTGACTCTATTCTATATTATGATTTCCATTCTTAACATAGAAATTCATCTATCATCAATCAACTTAACCTAAAAGGGCAAGAAGTCCACAACCTCTAAACGAAGCGTAGGTAGTGGGTAGTTCACATCAATCGAATATGCTTTATATTCTTCTAAAATTTGTTTTGTGTGGATTTCTACAGAAGTGTTTGATTGAATATCTTCTGCTAGAGTTGTTGCTAGTCCTGTACTAGAGAAAATACACAATAAGATAAGTAAATATATTGTTTTTTTCACCTTAATGCCTCCTTCTCAAAACATATAAAAATATAGACATATAGTCTAATACCTTTAGCAAGTATCAAATGTTCTAGCTTAACAGATATTTCTCCACACACTCTTCTCCCACAAAAACCAATACCCATTTGAGGAATTTGTTTCGCTTCTTAAACTCTTCACTATTTTGATAAGACAAAAGTTGATCTTTACCC
>JAGMES010000359.1 GCA_023128035.1 Halanaerobiales bacterium
TATATGCCGGTCCACAACATACTGCGACTGGAGAGATTCAAATAGTGGAGGTACCCACTAAGCAGCAACCTGTAGCTTTTTCTAGAATTCCTAATAATCTTGGCATAGTTATCAAGTCAAAACGTATTCTTGAATTTCAACCAATTATAAAACAGTTATTTCAACAAAAAAAATAGGCACATGTTAAAATTTATTTCAAGGTAATTTTTGTTGTTATATAATTAGGCTGGCGAAAAACGGCGCTTAACACGTTAGGATTGGTGCGTCCTGGCAGGGCGTGTATTCTAGTGGGTGTAACTCCCACCAAAGTAAGGATTAGCCATCCGCTTTGTATCGAGTCTTGGAGGAATTGATGGTAACACAATTCTTTAAGCGTAGACGGAAAGTCAGTGAGGTAGAATTGACTGGGTTGGTTACCCAGCAGTGAATGGGATTGAACCTCGAAAAGCGTGTACCTAATGATGGTGGTCCAAGCGGTCAATCCCGTTGGAAGACAATATTTATCTGTGCGTCAAATGGCAAGTGCAGGTAAACCCATCCGGGGTCAGAGACCCTACCTAGCTGAACATTACGAATATACGGAAACCCAGGGAGATCCCAGAAAGTCTTTCAATTAAGAGAGTATGCCCGACAAGCTGAAGAGGTGAGAGAGGCAAATGCTTTCTAGGAAGTCGGACATTCCTATAGTACTGATGAACTCGGGTAACTCTGATGGAGGAAAGGGGAATGACATATGAAACTGCAAGCAGGGGGCACATCAACTGGACACAGAACCAGAGAATCGGTGAGAACAAAACTTGCTCGCATAGCACAACGAGCTTGTAAAGATGGAAACGCAAAATTCAATTCGTTAGCACATTTGATGTGCAAATCAACTTTACAGGAAGCCTTTAGGAGAGTAGTGAAAACTGCTGCACCGGGCATTGATGGAGAAACTAAGGAAAGTTATGCAGAGAATCTAGATGAAAATTTAGATAATCTACTGAAACGATTAAAGACTGATTCATTTAACCCAAAACCTGTAAGAAGGAAATATATTACTAAATCGGGTAGTGACAAGAAAAGACCGTTAGGGATACCAGCACTAGAAGATAAAATTGTACAAATCACATTAGTGATAGTAAAATTTTAAGGTTAATCAAAAGATTCCTGAAAGCAGGAGTTATGGAAGATGGGGTCATATGTAAAGGCAAGGAAGGAGTTCCACAAGGTGGGAATCTTTCACCTTTATTAGCTAACATATATCTGCATTACGTTCTTGACTTATGGGTTGAAAGAAGTGTTAAAAGAGGTTGTATGGGAGAAGTATATATAACCAGATATGCTGATGACTATGTAGTATGTTTTCAATATAAAAGAGATGCCGAAAGATTTTATCACGCTCTAAAGCAAAGACTAGCGAAATTCGGACTTGCACTAGCAGAAGAAAAGACATGAATAATAAACTTTGGAAGATTTGCGGAAAGAGATGTAAAAAGAAGAGGAGGAAGAAAACCTGAAACATTTGATTTTCTGGGCTTTACTCACTATTGTGGTAGAAGTCGTAGAGGGAAATTTAAATTAAAATGGAAAACTTCTCGAAAGAAATTTCATGCGAAAATACAGAGCTTTAAGAAATGGATTAAAGATAATAGGCATTTAAATCTTAAAAAGATATGGAAAACTGTTAACCAAAAGTTACGGGGACATTATCAATACTACGGAGTTAGTGATAATTGGAATAACTTATTAAAGTATAAGAGGGAAATAGAAAAGTTATTGCAGAAATGGTTAAATAGAAGAAGTCAAAGAAACAAGTTATCATGGGATAAATTCAATAAATTATTGAGACATTATCCTTTAGCAGTACCAAAATCCTTAGTTAATCTTAATTCAGCGTTTGTGTGAAGAGGTTCATATGGGGAGCCGGATGCCTTAATTGGGCAAGTCCGGTTCTGAGAGGGGTGACCTTTCAATTTCGGAAACGTTAGAGAGAGGCGTCTACTTACCTATCTGAAATTCAAAAAAAAATAAAAACTAATTATTATCTGATCATTTTTATTAACCTATCTATCTCATCTTCTATTCACTAAAATGAATTTCAGATTACAATCTAGTTGAACGAAACCGTT
>JAGMES010000036.1 GCA_023128035.1 Halanaerobiales bacterium
GCTTTAGCTGGACGAGTTCACTACTAATACATCTTCAAATATTGATCTAATTCCCAAGAATGAACTTGAGTACGATAAACTTCCCATTCGATCATTTTAGCTTCTACAAAATGATCATAGATATGTTTTCCGAGTGCACTCCTAATTACTTCATCTTTTGATAACTCCTCTACAGCTTCCATAATATTAAGTGGTAAACTGCGAATTCCTTCACTCTGTCTCTCAGCTGCAGTCATGTGGAAAATGTTATTCATTGTCTGTGAACCTGGATCAATCTTATTTTTAATTCCGTCCAATCCAGCCTTAAGAACAACTGCTAACGCTAAATATGGATTACAAGCTGGGTCAGGATTTCTCAACTCAACCCGAGTAGCATTTCCTTTAGCCGCTGGAACCCGGATCAAAGCACTTCTATTTGAAGCAGACCAGGAAATATAAACAGGTGCCTCATATCCTGGAACTAAACGTTTATAAGAGTTTATGGTCGGATTCGTAATAGCAGCAATAGCTTTTGCATGTTTTAGAATTCCACCTATATAATAATAAGCAAGCTCACTTAAACCTAATGAATCCTGTGGATCATAAAAAGCATTTTTCCCATCTTTAAAAAGTGATTGATTGATATGCATACCAGAACCCGCTTCTCCATATAATGGCTTTGGCATAAAAGTCGCATGATAGCCGTGCTCTTTTGCAATAGCTTTCGTTACAAATTTAAAAGTTACAATATTATCTGCTGTTGTCAGAGCATCCGAATATTTAAAATCAATCTCATGTTGACCAGGGCCAACCTCATGATGAGATGCCTCCATTTCAAAACCCATCTCTTGTAAAGCAAGGAAAATTTCCCGTCGAGTGTTAATACCCAAATCTACTGGGGATAGGTCAAAATATCCACCTTGATCATTAGGAATGGTAGTAGGTTGTCCATTTTCATCTAGCTTAAAGAGATAAAACTCAGGCTCTGGACCAGCATAAAGTGAAAGTCCCATCTCCTCCGCTTCAGCGATAACCGTCTTTAATGTACCCCGAGGGTCACCAATAAAAGATTCGCCATTAGGAGTATACACATCACAAATTAACCTTGCCACAGATTTTTCTCGTGGATGCCAAGGGAAAATGGTAAAACTATTGTAATCAGGACGTAAGTACATATCAGATTCTTGAATACGGGTAAAACCTTCTATAGAAGAACCGTCAAACATAATCTCTCCATCTAGTGCCCGTTCCAATTGATCAACCGAAATAGCTACATTTTTACTAATTCCTAAAATATCAGTAAACTGTAAACGTATAAAATTAACATCCCATTCTGTTGCCAATCGTAAAATATCTTCCCTAGTGTAATTTGGTTTCATAACATTCACTCCTTTTTGATTTTAGTAGTATAGTTCTTGTAGTTTACTTTTCTGTTTCTCTTTCTTTTTCTCTTCTTCGCTTTACAACCATATTCACCAATTGAGCCCGGTTGGAAACCGGGTATATAGATCTCAAACCTCGCTCAATCCCAGGAAGAGTTATGGCTGGGTCAATATGTGGTAAGTCTAAAGGTTTATGTTCTTTAAATTCCAATTCTTCTTTCACCATTGAGATATTCAATCCATTTTCAAGTAAAATTTTTATCTCCCTTAGCCTTTCAACTTCAGAAGGTGAAAAAATACGCTGTTTTCCCCGGGTTCGTCTGGGTTTAATTAACTCCGCCTCTTCATAGTACCGAATTTGACGATCTGTTAAACCTGTCATTTGTCGTACTCTCACCATAGAATAGATCGGTCTATCTTTCCTATCCATTATCTCACCACTTTTTTTCTGAATTGATGGGTCTATTTTATCAATGATCAAAGTCAATGTCAACTTCATGTTAGGTTTGTTAACATTCAAAATGAATATTAAATTAATTTCTTTATCAAAAAAATCGGGAAAGTTTATTCCATTTCCCGCATAAATATATAGTACTACTAAAGTGATGGAGGATTATCAAAATGAAATCTTATTTTGCTAACACATTTTCAGCTAAAGGTTTACTATCAGCAATACCTGACTGGGATGAGAGTTATCATGTAGTAACAGTGTATGGTATGCCTGAGTCCGCAGTGAATATTTTTATAGATGATCTTTTGCATGACTTACAAGTTCATGATATTCCAGTTCAAGCATATTTGAGCTGCATTTATCCTGATACACCTGATATTCTTATTATTCCCTCACTAAAGCAGGTCATTCTGAATAGCAATTATCTCTTCTCCCTTTTAAAGACAATATCAAATAAAATGATGACTCAGCAATTATCTATAGAAAAATTAAACATCACCCAACTATGCAGCAAAGATATGGTAGCACAATATCAAAAAACGATTATTGAACTGGAAGAAAAGATTAAATTTTACCAACAGGAAGGATACAACTTTCTTACACAACTTAATTTACTTCGCCCCTCACCAGGAGTTGTAACCAATGAGATGCTTCTCCTTCTCCAATCTATCTTTCCTGTTTCCGCAGAGAACACAGGAGAGCCTGAGAAGGTTCTAACCATTTCCATCACTAGTTCAGGTTGGCTTTCTGAACTCCAAAAAATTACTGCTACAATAAAGCGACGTTATATTCTTAACGGATCTAATTCTTTCTTGCAGACATTCTTTAAATTAGCTGAATCTCGAGCACAAAATCTAAAGATGAAATGCGATTTAATCATAAGTCCACTGTATCCCGATCAAATTATCGGAATCCTTTTTCCTGATGAACACCAGGCTATTCTTGCAAAAAATGACCGTCATGGCCTCATTCCTAACCAGAATGATGTTACCCTCAATTTTAACCATGATAAAAAAGAAGATGGGGCAAAATTAAAAGAGTTCGAACAAAAGTTAACATTAGGAGCGAATTCTTTTATTAAAGCCCACACTTATCGAAAAGAGTTGGATGAATACTACTGGCATACTCTTGATCTAGATCAACTGTTCACCCAGCGTAGGAGGGTGATGCATCAGCTTCTGGCTCATTGTGATGGTCAAGAGTTATGGCAGTATTTTTTGTAGAGAATATAAAAAATGCATGGCTACGTAGCAGAGAGGTATTCTCTGATGCGTTTTGCCATGCATTTATTTAAGTTACTACTTTATAAGTATCTTTCCCGATGAAGATA
The DNA here is from genome assembly GCA_023128035.1 of Halanaerobiales bacterium. The sequence continues at coordinate 3,143 of JAGMES010000036.1, forward strand.
ATCAATGCTTGCTTTAGATTCTGAGAACCCTTTTTTTATGTGTACAATAGTGGTCAACAATCTTTAAAATAAAATTCTTCCATTACCCCTCTCCACACTCAATCAATGCACCATACCCCACATTCGTTTTAGCACCAATACCTAAATCAAGGATGATCCGTTTAAATAATTCAATCTTCTCAATAGAAGTTAAAATACCACCTTTCAAATCGAACCTAAATTCAAATGTTACATTTGGTAATACTTTTAGAAAACGCAACGGTGTTGGAGCTAATAATGGACCAGGGTGAGGCGTAATATAATCCTCCCCAAGAATCTTACCTTTTTTATTGCCTTTTACTATTTCAGCAGCAAAAAAGATATCGCGTTCCTTCATCTTTATTGATTCGCCTTTTTTTATACCATCAAAAATTTCATATTCTAAATCATCAATACAAATTGAATTAAGTTGGGACTCAGAAGTGATCACCTTGCTTAATAGGTACTTTATGTACTCACGTCTTTCATCAGCACGCTGCTGATCCCTGTCCGATTTTTTCTTTTTATCATCTGGGTAATCATTTGGAAACGCACTTCTAAGCATTCCTTTAACCGATGATCCAGGTATAATTGGTAAACCTGTTAAGTAATCAAACTGAAATCCAATCTTAAACTCTTCATTTAGACCAACTTCATGAGTAATTCCTGTTCCGATCACCAACCCAGGATAAATCGTTTTCAAGGAAAATTTCTGTATTGACTTTTCAAGTCTTGATTTAGTTGAGGATTCTGGAAATATATAATCATACATCATCTTATTCTTATCTTTTATTAAACCCTTAGCATCACTTGCTTTCACATCTACCATACCTTTATTATCTAACTCAATCAAACTTCGCAAATCATCATCCCTATAATAATGTTTATAAAATAGAAACCCCAGATTACCTGTATAGTCCTTACCCATCAACCTCACCACCACTAGTGAGCTTAAATGTTCGGATCGCCAATTTTAAAGCGATCGCAGCCCGTTTAATATCTTCCTTTATATAATCTTCATTATCTTGATTATGCAATACATAATTAAGTAAAGTCTCCCCTTTAACATCCTCTAGCATTTTCTCCAGCCACTGAATAATTACTATCCGATCAACTTTATCTGAGCAGTTTAATCGACTTTCACCCTCATCTGAACCTTTATTAGAATAGAAAGCCAAAGTTGAAATAAGACCACTTTGAGTTAAACTAGCCCCAAAAGAAGCAATATATCCACTATACTTATTTTGAATAGTTGTTTTCTCCCCAAATTGTTCTCTAAGAATCTTCAAAGCATCTGGAATATAATCTTCGACTCTTTTTATTCTCTCAATCATTGTTACCACCATCTATCATCTTGAATTTGGTATAACCATATCCAATTGTTGCATTACCGCCAATTTGAATAACTTCATCATTTAAATTTTTCTCAAAATCTTTATTACAATTATCTTTATCAACCATAGTTATGAAATAAAACCTAGTTTCTCGGGGAATAATCTCTTCATACCATAAATTTTTGCTGATCCCATTTTCTAAATTATTCCTTGCAATCACAGGTAATTCCTTAACAATTTTTTTAAATTTATCGTCTGGAAATATTACCAAATTCTCACCAAACCATTCTTCGAGTTTTCTCCTGTGTGCATAATTTGAATACTTTTCTAAAAGCTTAACCTTATAATCTTCTATAATTACTTCTGCATCATCAAAAATAATTAGCTCGTTTAAAGAAGCAAAATCTTTACATACTTTTTCTAATATTTTTCTTCTCTCAGGCTCAATATCAAAAGTCTCCATCCAACCCAAAAGCTCACGAATCACCTGTGGACAAGTGGCACGATAAAAAGGTTTATGATTACTACGTACAGGGTAACTCAATAATTTTGCACTAAAAAACTTGTACCGTCCTTTTGTACTATCAGTACCAAAAACTTCGCTATACTTTTCATAACCAAAATGACTTCTAATAGCACCTTTCAAACTAGATGCATTAATAGTTGGAAATTCTGTTACTACATCTCTCTGTACCTGATTTTCAACAATATTATAATTTGTATCACCACTACCAACATGCATATCAGTTAATGCTTTAATCATATAAAAAGTAACCAATTTAATTTACCTCCTTTAAAATCCATGATTATAACCAATTTGATATAAATTTTTATAAGCTCGAATTTTTTTTAGCACAACATCCTTCTGACCTTTTTTTACGTAGATTACAGAACCGCGTTCCCAAAAATTATACTTTTGAGGAATTCGCGACATCCTTTGTAGTCCCCGTAAATTTCTAAAACTAACACCTTTTCGAATTGCAAAGGAAATACCATCAATTTTTTGCGGAAGATAACAATCACTTACTAAAATAATCTTGTTATGATCTTGATATAGTTTTGATTCTGAAATTATCTGATCAAAATCCTTTTTTGTTTCTTCAAATATAATCTGGAAAGTGGATTTATCTTTACCCAAATGAACAATGGATTTTTTAAAAGAATAATCTGTCTTTAAGAAAAATGCAAATTCATATTCAGATGAATTTTCTTTAGCTAAAGTATAATAAATCTGTTTGTAGAACCCATCCTCTTTTAAATTAAGATTATTACCTACTTTTTCAAAAGGAATAAAAACTTTATCATTTGAAATAACCATTGCTGCGTTTAAATTCATAAGCCCATCTACCAAACCATTTTTAGGATTATATTCTTTCTTTTTCTCATTGTCAGTATCCTTTTCAACTTTAAATGGCTGAAAATATTCTAAATTAGCCCGAAGTTTTAAATCTGGTTGCTCTTCTAGTTTGAAAGGACAATACTTTTCAGAACTTATTTTTTCAGAACTTACTTTATGATCTAGGGGTGCTGACATAATAAATTCTTTTTTTCCTTCTTTATTTTTATATAGAAGAATCGGAGAAATATCATTTATCGAACCAAAATTTTGTTTTTTATCACAGTCATCCATATTAAAACTTGCTTCACCAATCAATTTTTTCATTCTACTTATATCATTTGATTCATATTGACTTCGATCAGACTTGATTATTCTCTCCTGCACTAAAATCTCCTGTCGCAACATCCCCAATAATGAGGTTTGTTGAGGAAACTTTCGAGAGCATAAATAATATGTAAGATCATCTTTACCAGCAAAACTATCATTCTGTGAGTAATTTCTATAACCCCTTTCAGAACCAAAGAAAAAATAATCCAAAGGTTTTAATCGCACTAAGTAAGTTTTCATGATTCATTCCCCTCTTCATTTAAGAATTTAATAAACTTCAAAAATGAATGAATCTGATTGAAAAGCTGTTCAAATAGCTCATCTAATCTTTTTTTCTTATCTTCATTTTTCTCAGTCAGTTTATCCATCTCTGCTTTATAATCCTGATAAGTTGAAGCAATAAGATTATTTATATCATCCAATATTTCCACATATTTTTCATGTTTTTTAAATTTATTTTCAAAATAATTATCTAAGCTTTGCTTCCATAGTCGAGTATCTTGATCCTCCATCTGTAATATCTCTCTTAACAAAGATTTGTCCTTCATCAAATGGTAAATAACAGAATTAAGAAAATTAGTTTCTACTTTTGCGTCATCTTCTCCAACTTTCTCATGATCGATTTGATAGATCTTCTTTAAAATTTCTTTAAAATACTTATATGATTCACTATTCTTTGCAACAATAGAACCTGTTTTTTGACCACTATGTTTTATCAGATTAAAAGCAATAGCATTTTTCTGCTGTCCACCAAGCTTAAATTTTTTAGCCTGACCAAAAAGAAGCTTAACCGAATTTTCTAGAGCTTCATACAATGGAAATTTATTATAAGAAATCGTCAAACCAAAAGAAAGTGAAGGCTCTGGCAACTTTTCTACTGCTTTTGATGTCTTCTCAATCTCATTTTTAAACTTTATAAAATATCCATCAAAGATACCCGAAAGCCCGTCTAGTAAATCAAAAATATTTGCTATTTTTCCTCTCTCACTAGCTGCACTAGAGAACTTATTAAAAATAGGTGCGAAAAATAATAAATCATCTCCACCAGCATAAATCAATTCTCCACCATATTGCGCAACTAATTCTCCAGCTTCTAACGAGAACTTAAGTAAGCTTTTTGAAAAATCATCAAAATTACCCTTTGATAATCTTTCAACGATCTTGCCTATATTGTCTCCATCAGCTTGAACGATAGCGATATACTTATAGAATTTTTTTGCATCATCACCTAGAAATTTATAAAATTTTTCATAATAATCTTCGTCATTTCGATCTATACCCTTACATTTAAGGTGATTTTCAATATCATGATATTTTTCAAGCTTTAAAACCTCCACACTTGCTATCTCTGGCAAAGATTTTATCTTATATGTGCTATCTTTAAAAGTATCTTCAGCAAGAAAACTATTTTTGACATTGGTATTTTTGAGAAATTCCATGATATAGTTCCGCGTTTCACAAGGAATAATGGCTTCATATAGTTCTAATTGCTCTAAATAAGGCGAGATTTCGATAATATGATTAGAATTTTCTTCCAATTCAACTTCTACATAGTAAACCTGAAAGTAGTTGTGGATATAATCTTTCGCATCCTTACTTTCTGTCTCATAATTCTGAATTTCCAAAGTTTCAGTAATCTTATCAGCAATATTATCAAGAACTTCATTAATTATTTGATCCAAACGCTCAAAAGCATTATCATTTGCTTGAAAGATTAATCGGTCAGGAAAACCTACTCCTCTTTTGGATTTATTATCAGGTTTCAAAATCTCATCATCAACATATGGCAAAATAAATTTTTCAGCCAACCCCTTGTTTTTTAGTTCTATAATTAGATTTTTAGCGATATAGGAAAAAATATAACTTGCACCCCAGAGCTGCCCAGTTTTTTTTGCATTTTGAATTGTTTTCATGATTGGCCCGATTGTTATTCCAATGTATTTATTTGTCGCCATAACAATTCACCTCTATAATGGTTTTCATTTTTGCAGATTTTAACTTTCTATCTAAAAAATTTAGATTTTTATCCTTTACTTCTAATTCATTATTAAAGTAGTTCGCAAAAGAAGATAAGAATTCTATTAAATCAAATTCTTCTTGTAAAGGCGTCGATATTATCTCTTTTTTCTTCCCATACACAAAAGAAAATTCTTTATCAAAAATTTCCTCAGGAATCTCTTCAGGAATTATAGCAATATATTTACCAACAACTTTAAAAGTAATAGGAGATTTAAAACGTTTAATCAAATCATGCTTATATTTAATTTCCCCAGAGCGAAATTTTACACTCTCTGTAACACCCAATAAAGCACGAACATATTTTTCATTATTACTATCACTTTTATTTTCAGAAAACTTCAATAATTTTCTTTTTATAAACCTTTTTTCATTCCCTATATTTCGTTCTAGCATATATTTGAAAAGATATGATTTGTAATAAGATTTTTCTATTCCTTTTTTTTCATTTTTCGGAACATTAATACCACCCTTCATCAAAGCGTAGATAATAAAAATATCATCTAATGCTTCTTTTTCGCTATAAACTCCTCTAGTATTCTCTAGGTAGAAAAACCGCCTTTTCTTCTCTTTTAATTCTTCTAAAAACTGTTCTTCCTTACCTTTAATATAGAAAGACCCAAAGCCTTTATTTTGTCGCATACCAAAATTAGTTAAAGCAAAAAAAGTAGATAGATGAGTTTTAATTATTTTTATTAGCTTTTCATTTAAAGAAAAAATTTCTATACGAATATCTTTTTTGCTAAATACTCCTTTCATTTTTTTGTCTTCAGATTTTTTTTGATTTCCAAAAAACGAATTGTATTTTCCTTCTAATCTCACAGGCCTATTATCACCTAATTGAACAAAAATTCTTACTTTATAGTCAAAGGACGGCTTCTTCTTTTTCTTATCTGATTCAACATCTGTAAAGATTTTATAGATACTCTTATCCCCAATCAAATAATCCTCGAAATCTTTAAATTTCTTCTTGAACGCATATTCCACCAAAAAACTATCTAGTTTAGGTTTTAGCTCAGTCGCTCTTATAGTCGCCCCCTCTTGATCTGATTGAAAATGTATCAGAGGAGTGTATTGCTTTAAATCCATAATACATCTAGGCATATTATCAACTCCTTGTTATTATTAACATTACTATAGGAAAAATTAAAAATATTAAAATAGTAATATACAATACTACTTTTATGAAGAATTGAGCAAATTTTTTATGAAAAGTTTTACGATACAATACAAATAAACTAATTATAACTAACCCAGGAATAGATATACAGGAGAAAAGCCATTTCCATAGTAATTTAAAACCTCCATTACAAATGCTAGGTGCAAACCATTTATCAAATAAATCTATAACAGAAGTAAGATTCATCCCGAAGAATCCCGTAATAAATGACGGAATAACGAACAAGGCTCCAAGTATCGCAATGAGATCTAACGAATCACTATTCTTGCGCTCCTCTATTAAAGTTGCATACTGATGTAATTCACTAATCTCCTTCTCTAAAGTCTCAACCCCTTGGGAAATCTTCATCTTTTCCTGCATCAGACCATAAAGCTCTATTCCCTGTTCCTGAGATGAAATTTCTTTAAAATACATTCTGTTTACAAAATCGATATAGTGTTTATGTAATTCCCTCACCCGCTGTGTCACTCTGGAATCTTTCACGTCTGATACAAAAGAGACTTCCTCCGAAAAACATAAAATCGATGCTCTTTGAGCCAATGACAAAGCAACCATTTCATAGTACATCAATTTTAAATGTGGCACTAATGTGTTCTCACCGAAACCCGATTTATCAGTTAATGCAACAAACGAATATGAAGAAAGACCAAAAAGTGTACCATAATCAACCCAACGATCATACGTTGACTCTTCTAGTAAATTTTTTATCATTATTTTACTTTCACAGGTTTTTGAGTTCCCATCCACAAAAACATATTGGTACCAAAAATCGCTTTTAGAATAATAATACTCTTCTTTTTCTGAATCAAATTTCTTTAAAGTACCAGATAAATCATTATTACCATACCAGGATAAAACGAACATTCTATCATCAATAACAGGATTAATATGAATTTCCCCGACTTGAACATTTTCTTTCAATCCATTTTTAAACTTATCTCCTAAAAGATCTGTTATGATTCTCGAAACTTTGGTTGGGTTATCTCTAATTAAATTTAACCCATTAAAGTGAGTAAAGTCTTCTTTTATTGGTTCTGTTTTACCATTTAATTCTAGCTCAACTTCAAAAGGTAAGAAATAATTCTGAGCTTTATGAATATAGGAGTCACCCAAATCTGATTCTTTTAAAAACTGTGGATATACTCTTCGACCAAAATCATTGATCTTTAATATGTCATCACTTGATGAATACTGGTAATTAGCCAAATGATATGATAAAATCGCTACCCCTGTCTTATAGACTTTCAGTTTAATCGCATCAATCTTTAGCACGTACTTCTTACCATCTTTCAAAGTTAATATAAAATCACCTGTTCTCTTGTAAGAGAATTCATACACGGAAGATTTTGACTTATTTTTCGCGTTTCCTAGGTCAAAAATAACTTGTCTGGCATACTCATAGAAATAAACATATTTATTGTAGTCTTCTACTCCACAAGTAAACATAGGATCAGGTTTAACCCACTCACCATTTAATAAAAATTTTGTAAACTTGTCTGTATTTGTTCGTTGTTCAAAATCTAATTCATGCAGTGGCTTATCTTTAGCCTTATAATTCCACTTAAATGGAAACATAAATATATGATAACTTTTAAGTATCTTATCCTCCGACATATTCTATAACCTCCCTGATTATAGTATTAATCTCCAAGAGATTAATACTGCCTTGTGAGAAGCCAAAATAACCATTTTCTCCTCCTCCAAAATAAACCTTCGCCTCTCCATGTTTTCGTTGGTACAACTCCCCTAACTTCTGTGCCGCTTTACCATAATAATTTAATTCATCATCTGTATAAACAATTAACTTTTCATTGGGATAAAGACGATCACAAATTGATGAGAATTTATCAACTAAAGATTTGACGATAGTCACACCATTTTCAATATAAAGATGATCTTGGATAGATTTTTCAGCCAACTTTTCATCCTTTTCTGTCACACCCTGACACTTTCGATCTGCCCTACGAATCTTTTCAATCTCCTCTTGAGTAGCACCAAATTCCACCATAGCCCGAATATAACCAGTATCATTTTTTGCCACTAATTGCTGATAACGAGTCAGTTTAAGCCCTAATAACTCTGCTACCTGTTCAATGGATGCTGGCTTATAAGCATTATCGTTATGATGGTCGATTTCGATATACTTCTGCTGAATCGATATATCTTTGAATAACTCAATCCCAACAACAATTTGAAATTCACATAAATTTTTCAACTGTTCTTCGTAATCGCTTAGTTTAGCACCCCAAAATAAATTGTTATCCAGAAATTTTTGATTATGTGCTTTTAAAATTTTGGAAATCTCGATCATCTCAAGATCTTTTCCGCCCAATATGAATATATAGTTTTCCATATTCAGTATCACCTCCCTGACAAAAATATTTATGATAAGTCTATATATTTTCTACTTTAATATGGACTTATGATTCTGGCCTCCTTTAAAGTTAGCCTTTCTTTCAAAACTATATAAATATTTTTTCTTTTTTAAAATTTCCACACCGACAAAATATATTCCTTTAATTTTCACACATTTATGGAAAAATAAATATCCCTACAACGTTATTGTAACCGATTTTCAAGATTCCCATAAAATTAAACTTCTACATTTTCAAAATATCTCCTTCTATGCAAAATTTCAAATTACTGTCCTCAAGACGGGTATTTATCAAATTTTTCGTTTTTGCTATCATAAAGATAACAAAAAACATTTTAAGGAGGTCATATTATGACAAACAAAAGTAAACCAATGACTCAGAAAGCAGCATCCAGAATCCAAAGTGCTACTGCTAGAAACAACGGAGGAATAGTACCTAAAGGCAGTTTTGCTTCACGAACTCAATCAGCTGCTACCAAAAATGCAAACCAAACTAAATAATCCCTCCAATCTCCGAGTAACTTACAAGTTGCTCGGAGAGCAATATTGTTGTTCTTTGAGATTTATTTTATTAAATAAAAATTTTGTCAAAGGAAAAGGAATGTAATCTTATGATAGCGAATTAATTTATAACCATTTTTTGAGGAGGAAATCAAAATGACAAAACTAAATTCAAAAACTCCCTTTCCATCTGCTGGGGAGATTATTCATTTTGTATCTAATGCATTCCGCATAGAAGATTTTATCTATGACAAGACTAAACGTCAAACTTTTAACACATATCTCAGACGGCTAGCTCAAGAAAAAGACCTAGACATCGAAAGATTTGATGAAATGATTGGTCAAATCTTAGTGAACCTCCCAAGCGAAATTCAAAACACCCATTTCCCAAAGATACTCAAGGAATCAATCATAGATTTTTTGACAATGTATAAAAAACTGGTAATTAAAATGCCTTCAGCTTTCGCCAGTAGAACGGATATTTTGCAGATTATATGCCCACATTTCATTGATTTTTTTGCTATTCAAATTCAACATCTAAAGGATACATACTCCAATATAGACCATCAATTTCCACAAGAAAAATATTGGTTTCTTCCCAATGAACAAAAGGATACATGTCTTCCCATGGAGAAACTGCTAAATTGGTGGCTCGAAGTATGTGGTATAGAGAATTTAAATCAATTTGCTCAAAAAGTAGGTACTCAGATTCTAGACGAAAATTATGCAGAACAATTATACAAAAAACTTAACAAGTGGAAATCTGGAACCATTCCTACCTGGACTAGCATCTATGAACTAGTAGATGAAAATGTTAGCTATGATATTGAAAATCAGGCGCAATTGAAGCAGTCTTTTATGATTAATGCTCTTATTGCTCGAGCCGTACAAATTATTTTTCAAAAAGTACAAGAATATTTAGGTTATGAAACATTTGATATGATACTTGAACTATTTAAAATTACTTCAGACACTATGGAAGTTCAACCAGAAAAAGTATTTTCAATTTCTAAACAAAGCCATGAAATAATAAATATAGATATTGAAAGTTGCCCACCTAAATATAACTTAGAAAAGACCCAACGACTCATTAATAAGTTTTTTAATATGTCTAATACAGTTACAAATATCAACACCGAGAAAAAAGATGGTGACGAAAATATTGCAAAACAAACCCTTGAAGAGTTATCTAAAAGTAAAGCTTTTTCTAATGAACTAAAATTTCTAATTTCATGGAATAAAGGGATTTATTATACATTATTATATGACTATAATAAAGCACTAAAAGAATATGAAAAAGCATTTGAGGAAGGCAAACTAAGGGGAGGATATCTATTAAAAGAGATTATTCGCCAAGGAATTACAGTATCAGCACATTTAAACAAACCAGCAGCTTTTAAAAAGTTTTATAAGTGGGCACTAACGTATGATTTATTTTCAGACCCATATGAAAAAGTAGAAGATTGGATTCTTCATGACCAATCAAAACAATTCTTTAACATCTTCCCACCCAAAAGCTACTATACAAGTGTCTCCAAAAAGATAAATAAATTATATCAAGAAAAAGGCCTGAGTTGGATAATCAATCGAACTGAATGGGAAAATCGTAAGACTGACCTAAGAAACCCAAATCGATATATCAAAGGCTTTGGTCCAACCCCCTTGACTCAGCTTATGATCTTTGGAGTTATAGATCAGGTAGATAAAGTTAAAAAGCTATTTAAAGCTGGAGCTAATCCCAATGAAGTAGACAAAAACGGTACAACAGCATTAATGCATTGTCTGATTGGAAGCTCAAGAGAAACAGCTTTACTACTCCTAAATGAGGATATAACCGAAAGTATTAACTCACGAACAAAGAAAAAGAGAGTTACTGCATTATCACTTGCTATTGACATGGGAGATTTGGAACTTGTCGAAAAAATAATAGAAAAAGGTGCAGATATTCATCAAAAATGTAGTCCAGACGGTGAAGATGGTCTAAGTCCGCTATACTATACTATATCTCAAATTGGATATGCCCATTTAGACAAAACCTTTTACAAAAAACCAATAAAACCTGCAGATTATCTTAAAGGCTTGAAAATTGATGACTCTATTAAATACCACGGAAGAGCACTTTTTGATAGCGAAGTCATTGCTCATTCTGAAGCACTTAAAAATAAATTCAACGATAAAGATTTTAAGGCACTAATGAACATTCCAATAAAAATGGCTCAAGAAAATTTATCGAAATACTATGAAATTGTTGAGACATTAATTAAACATGGTGCCGATATTAATAAAAAACATTTCCGACACGGTTTTACCCCATTTCTATACAGTGCTGAAATAGGTGATATCAAGCTTTTCTCAAAGTTAGTAGAAAAAGGTGCAAATTTAAGTGATCGTCTAGATGATGGTACTTCCTTCTTTCATCTATCAATTGGTTGGGGGAGCTTAGACTTGGTAAATTATATACTAGATCATTTAGATGTACAACAATTTTTAAACAGCCCTAGAGGTAAATCAGATTATCCCATTCATCGTGCCGTAAAGCTTTTCCAGCCTTTAACACCTGAGAATAGTAACATATTATATACTATTCTAGACAAACTCCTAGTTCTCAAACCTAATCTTAATGTAAAAAATGATCAAGGTCAAACTCCACTGTCAATTGCTCATGAATTAGGTAATCTGAAGTTAATCGATAAATTAGTTAAAGCTGGTGCTGGCGAAATACACTCTTCTGGAATCATATTATTCGATTAAATATTTTCTTAATCTTTAACATATGTAAAGAGCTATCGAATTATATCCGACAGCTCTTTTTTGTTTTCAATAAAAGTCATGTTTATTGTAAGTTTAACACTTATAAATTAAAATAGGACTGAGATCAAGATAGTACTACTTCATAAGTATCTTTCCCAATGAAGATAATCAGTGCTTGCTTTAAATTTTTTTTAAATTTGAACCTATTACTACTTGCATATCTTTTCAGTTGCGCCAGCCCTTTTTCTTTGACCTCTTCAAGTTTATTTGCTTCACTCTTTTTTAAGTATTTTAATTCCCATATCCACTCATATTTAACATCTTGAAAACGAATATCTTTTTCTAGAAAAATATCTATATAACCATTTTCAACTTCTGCTTCACTAATACATTTATAAATTTCAACCAAATTCAAATACGTAGAAAGGATCAATTTTAAATATTTTTCATCAAAACTAATCAAGTCACGATTTGAGAGAACAGATAAAACATTTTCACTAATGAAATCTAGATATAATTCTATCTCTCCTTCATAAGCCATAGCCTCTATTGCTTCACTTAATTTTTCTACATTCAAAATCAATTGATATCTTTCTCTTAATATTTGGTCAAAATACTCCCAAAAGATTGTTTTAATAATTAAGTTAGGAATCTTTAAAAACAATCGTGTTCTAATCTTTTTATCAATTGTTAAAAGTCCCATGTAAAACAGAAGTGAAACAAAATATTTCTGATCATACATCATGTCAAAAGAAAACTTTGAAACTATACTAGCAGTAATTCCTTCATCTTTTATTATATTCTCCAAAATTTCACGATTTTTTTGATTAAAAGTTAACCGTTTCAATCTACTGTAATCTGTCTTTACATTCTCACTAATTAATTCTTTAGGAGGTTTTTTGTGACGTAAGAAGTATTGAAAGAAATACAAAATCATATCTGGATTATATACTCTTTTATCACAGTCTTCATTAAAGAGATAACCATTATAATAATCTCTTAATTGATCTTCCAAATTCTTCATTTTTAGATCTCTAAAATCGAATTCTACCTGTTCAATAATCTCACTTACCTCTTCTTCTGTAAATCCCAACATCTCGTTAAAAAAAGAATCCATTGTAACGTTTGAAGTAATATTAAAACCACTCGTTAAATCATCTAGCATAATTGGGGCAATCCCAGTCATAAATATTCTATCAATAATTCCTTGAGTACCAATCTTAATATTTTCATAAAAATCTCTAACAAAACTACTCGCACGAACAGTATCACGATAATATTTGTCATCACCCATAGCAATAATATCATTCGCAAAATGATCATATTCATCAATAATAAGATATACTTTATGTTTTGTTTTGGCAACTTCACCAAAAAAAATTCCAAATTGCCTGGTGATATTACTCTCTTTTAACTCTTGAATAATTTCTTCTGCTTTCGGAAAGTACTCATGATAATATTCAAAAAAGGTAATCAACATACTTAAAAATCTACCTTCAAAAGATTCTCGTAAACCATCTTGATTTATAGTATCTAGACCTGAAAAGTTTAATTTTAAAATAAAATATCTATTTTTTAACTCTGTGGGGTTTTTACCTATATATAAGCCATTAAATAATCGTTCAAACTCTTGAGAACTTTTTAGATCATAATAATGTTCTAGAGTAGAAAGAAAAAGAGATTTTCCAAAACGTCGAGGTCTGATAAAAAAGAGATACCGGCCAGCTTTCTCTAATTCCTCAATATATTTAGTTTTATCAATATACAAATAATTCTCTTGACGAATAACCCCAAAATCTGAAATATTATTTGGAAGTTTCATCTATTTTCCTCTCCTTTTAAACATCTGTATTCATATCTTATGTATTCTTTTCTCTAATTAATTATTATTCCCTGCCTATTAGCACATAATATATACATGAGTGGTTAAAGTTTGTTGTGTACGAATAGGTTATGAAAATAAAAATGCATGGCTACATACAGAAAGATATCCTCTGATGCGTTTTGCCATGCATTTTTTAGTGAATTCTACGTTGCTGGACTACCACTTCTTTGCCTGCAAAGGCTAACCCTAGTTCGAGAATATCCTTACAACCTCGGTCTAATAATTCTTGACGATACTTTTTCTTCTCAATCTGATCTAATGCATCTTGTGCTACATCCGCTAAATTTTTATCTTTTAATCCACGAGCTTTTTTAAATTCCATCACAATACCTAGTTTATTCTGATCTCTCGGTATTAGCATAACATCATATCTACCATATCCACTCTCACGATTGGATTTAACCTCATACTTTTCATTTAGATAGACAAGCATTCCAAGAACAAAAGCATGATAGACCCTCTCTGGTGCTTCGCCATCTGTATCAAAAAAACTCAAACTGTTTAAAAGAAATTTTTGAAATAACTCCTCAAAAATCTCGATATCACCTGTGATTAAGCTTTCTAACAACAAATCTACTTCTTTATTTTTAATACTACTTTTGAACCAATTCATGATAATATCTTCATACAAATACAAAACCTCCTGGTTGGGAATCTTTAAATCACAATACAATCTACCTCTTATTCTTTCTTCCGATTCTACTTTTAGATGATCTTCTAAGTCATATTCTTGTAAAAACTTCCCTACCTCTTCTTCTAATATTCCGAAATATTTATTAAATTTCTCACTCAATAGACTATAAACACTTAAATTATTTAATCCAGAAAAGATACTTTCCTTTGCCACACGCAAAATTCCTGTTAAGATACCTTTTTTTAAGGAAATATTATCTTTTAGTGCTCCACTTAAAAAGTTACGCATAAAATCTACGACATCATTGTAATATCCGTTTATGTATCCACTTTGGATTGGTGTATCATATTCATCAATTAAGATAATTACTTTTTCTTTATGATATCGTTCTAGATATCTGGATAAATCTTTTAATGCGTCTTCATTAAAGATTGTATCAGCCTTCATTATCATAATCTTAGTATATAAATCTTTTTCAAGACTCTCTAAAGCATCATTTGCCAATAAATAGTTGTGTCTTTTATATTCTTCTGCAATTATTTTCTTAAACATCATATAAGCCTTTTCCCAATTTTCCTGCCTAACGTCTTTGAAGGTTAAATAAATTAGAGGAAATTTCCCTTGATACTTTTGATATTCTTTACTTTTAGAGATGGCTAAATCTTTAAATAAATAATTTCTATCTTCATCAGTCTTTTCAAAATAATATCTAAGCATTGATATATTGAGAGTTTTACCAAATCTTCTAGGACGAGGTAACAATAAAACCTTAGCGTCACTGTCAATGATTTCTTTTATGAATAAACTTTTATCAACATAGTAACAATCATTATCTATTATTTCTTTGAAATCACTAATTCCGATTGGTAGCCTTTTTCTTTTCACTCTTATTTTTTATTACCTCCTTTCAGTTTGTTGGTATTTTAAAAGATTATATTACTAACTTTCTCGTAAATATTGTAAAATCCTTTGCCTATGTGCAAGTACAATATTTTTACAAAAAAAATAAACTAGAGAAAAAATAACTCCACTCTAGTTTAATCGCTCAATTTGCCAACACTTCTTCTGTCATTTTCACCATACTAACACTACTCCATTGAGATTGATACAGACGTTTATAAACTTCATTTGCTTTCATCAATTCCTGATGAGTTCCTATTCCTGTAATCCTTCCATCTGCAAGGACTGCAATCTGCTGAGCATTGATTATTGTAGAAAGACCATGTGCAATCACAATAACGGTATGATCTGAAAGTAAGTTTTGTAGCATCTTCTGTATATATTCCTCTGCTTTCCCATCTAAAGCTGATGTAGCCTCATCAAAGAGTAACATCCTTGATCCTTTTAGAATAGCTCTAGCAATCGCTAAACGCTGTTTTTGACCGCCTGACAGACGTGTACCTCTTTCTCCAATGACTGTGTCGTAGCCATCTGGTTTCTAAAACTCCCCCCAAGCAAATTTAACTATTTAAAAGTTAAATTTAATAGAGATGGATTAGATCCATCTCTATTTTTACAAATTTTATAAAACATATGGCCCGACACCACTTGCGCAGATAGCTGTACAATCGGTTCCACATCCAATTCCACAACTAGTTGTACAACTACTTGTACAACTTTGGTAACAACCTAAATAACAACCAGCTTCACATGTTGCAAACATACAAATTCCAACTGGTTTTACACCAAATTGAGACTTTCCTTTTTTACTTTTTAAATACATCTTCTTCACCTCGTTTCACTAATTTAATTTATTATTTATTTCTTCTGCAGAAGAAACCTTATTTACATCTGATAAAATACGTTTCACAGCTTTTGAACCTACTTAGTTAATTTCAACGTCAAATAGATACACCTATTTTATTGGTTTGATCTTCTAGCAGATGTTCTGTGCAAAAAGTGTTCCATTGTGATTGATACAGCCGTTGATACGCTTTATTCGATTGGATTAAATTCTGATGAGTCCCTATTCCATGAATCTGTCCATCTGATAAAACCACAATCTGTTGGGCATTAATCACTGTTGAAAGACGATGAGCAATTACAATAATCGTATGATTGGAAAGTAACTCCTGTATCATCTTATGTATATACTCTTCTGCTTCTCCATCCAATGCAGATGTAGGTTCATCAAGAAGCAAAATTTTAGATCCTTTCAAAATAGCTCTAGCAATAGCCAGTCGTTGTTTTTGACCTCCCGAAAGACGTGTACCCCTTTCTCCCACGACCGTTTCATAACCATCCGGTAAGCTCGTTATGAAATGATGAATATACGCTTTTTCAGTTGCCCTGATAATCTCCTCCATCGTTGCCTCGGGTTGTACAAGAAGTAAATTCTCTTTAATCGACATATTAAATAAAAATGGTTCCTGTGGAACAATCCCAATTTGGCCCCGCAGGTAATCTAAATTGAGTTGGCTAAGTGAATAATCATCCAGCAAAATTTTGCCCTCCATAGGTTCGTAAAATCTCAAAAGAAGATTGAGTAAGGTAGTTTTTCCACCACCACTAGCACCTACAAGAGCTGTCAACTGATTTGCAGGAATGGAGAAAGAAATATCTTGCAAAACAGGAATCTCGGTCTCATAACTAAATGTTACGTGATCAATTTTTATTTCTCCTATTGTCTTTTCAGGTACTAATCCCTCACGTTTTTCAGGGGGAAGCATAAAATTATCAATTAAAGCAAAAATTCTTTCCAAAGACACCATTGCTTGTTGAATACTGGCGTTCAATCCAGCAATATTCCCTAAAGAACCATTAAACATACCCGAAAATCTATTAAAAGAGACATACATCCCCATAGTCAAACTTCCACCAATAATTAAATAACCCCCGATTCCCATAACAATTAAGCTAGTAAAACTACTTAACCACATTGTCGAAAGACCTGATAAAGCCCCAATTACATCCATATTAATTTGAAGACTAAAAATTTTTCTAGTCCAATCTATAAATTTACCTTTAATTAGCTCTTCAATATGTAAAGCCTTAACTTCTCTTACACCAGAAAAAGATTCGGCTAAAAAACTATAATAATTATCGTTTAACTTTCTCATCTTCTTACCTTTTCGCCGCAAAATTCTACCAAACCACCCCATAACTAAATATGATAGCGGAAAAGCACAGACAATAATCCATGCTAAAGTCATATTAATTCTGAAAATTATAAATCCAATCCCGAATACTTTTACTATATCTAAAATAATTCGCATTGATTGAAATGTAATGATATTACTCAAAGTACCTACATCACCTTCTAATCGCGAGATGATCTCCCCAACTCGAAGCTCATCATAAACTTTAATTGGCAAGTTTAAAAGATGATCATATAAATCCCGTTTAAGATCAAGAATAATTCTATTACCTAATAGATCACTTAAATATGTCTCAAGTAGACTAATTCCACCATTTGCCAAAGTTAAGCCAAAAAGAAATATAATTGTCTGCCAAATTAGATCCATTTTCTTATCTAAAATATAATCTATAATTCGACCGTAAAGAAGGGGTTGAAAAAGCTCGAAGACCATACCTAGAACAATAGATGCAAATGTCAGAATAAAGAAGACTATATGGGGTTTTAAATAGCCAAAAGCTCTCCGAAGTAACATCAAATCGTCTTTCGATAAAAACGATTTTTTATTTTCAGTTTTTTTCATAGCATATACCGCCTTCATGTTATAAAGTTCAAACATATTTACTTATCGACTTTCAAATACTAAGAGTAAAGACAGTAGTAATCCTTCTCCATCTAAAAACAAATTTAAAATATTTATAACTTGATCTTAAAATAGAGACGAAATTATTCCATCTCTATTTTTATAATTTTACATAGCCATTGGCCCTATGCCAGCCGAACAAGTATCTGCACATAAGCCTGTACACCCACCACTACAACCAGTAGTACAAGTTCCAGTACAGTTAAATCCACAACTACTATAACAACCAGCTTCACAGGTAGCCATCATACAAATTCCAACTGGTTTTACATCAAATTGAGATTTACTTTTTTTACTTTTCAAATACATCCTTTTAGATATATCTGTTTTTCTTAAAATTACTAGAATCAATATTAATAGAGATGGAGTTTTAATCCATCTCTATTATGACATCTTATAATACCTGTGGTCCTGGGCCAGTTGCACATGTAGCAGCACAATTATAAGTACAAGTTCCAGTACAACTAGTACAGTTAAATGCACAACTACTATAGCAACCAGCTTCACATGTAGCCATCATACAAATTCCAACTGGTTTTACATCAAATTGAGACTTATCTTTTTTACTCTTCAAATACATCTTTTTCACCTCCATTCTTGAAATAAAATATCATACATATGTATGTTTTTTGAGAATCGTCATAAAAGACAATTCCCAGCCTCTAGAGCAAAAGTTTATCTATTAACCACTTTCTCCAATGGATCATAATAATCGATCTCTGGGAAAATCTCATCTACAGAACGTGGAGTTAATTGCCTCAAAATTCTTTTTTCTAGCAGTAATGTTGCATATTCTTTACTCATCTTCCGCTCAATATGACTGACTACACATTGAACTTTACCAGGGATTAAGTATTCTTTTGTCTGCATCTTATTTTGATAAATACAACGACGACAATGATATGCATCACAAGCTGAACAAAGAGAAGACTTTTCTCCCGTCAAAAATTCACGATAATTAAAGTTAATACCTTCTTCTACTGTTCCAACCGCATCTCCATTTTCCGTATAATAAAATGCTGGGCAGAGATAAAATTTTCCATCAGGAGCTAAAGCAAAACTATCTAAACCTGCATTACAGTTCGCCATCTTCTCTAAATGAATTGCATCTGAAAGAACATTCAACTCTAAATATCTTCCACTGGAAAGTTGTTCAGCTAGATATTCTGCAATTTTTAATAACTCATTTTCATAGATTGATAACTCTTCATTCGTCAACTTTTCTGTTTCTTCTAAAATCAAATTAATTCTACTCTGTTTCATAAAAATCTTCTTAACTATATCACTAAGATTAGGAATAAGATCAGCTTTGATTATTAAAATACAATTGGATCCATCCTGAAAATCTCCTACCTGATTATCATAAACAACTATAGCATCACGCCCTGTTACTTTACTGGTTCCAGACTGCATCTCCAATACATCCATACCCCTAAGCAAATCTCTTTCTTCCTCTGATAGTCCTTCAGGTGGTAACATCAAAACAGGAGTATAGAAGTTCTTTCTAGCAAACTCCAAACCTTTCTTTAAAGTTTCCAGAGACATTTTTCGATCTGACTCTTCCTTTGGTTTATATGTACAGTGTCGTACTGACTCATCGGATAAAAGAAAATATAAATGATCCTTACGCGGCCTAGGTATGTCACGATCTAGTTCAGCTACTTCCCTTACTCTAGCCCAATAGTAATCATTGGCTCTTACCCTTGCTTTATGCATCTTACAGATATAAGTAGCTCTTTCATATATTGTGTCGATTCTAGCATCATCATAGTTAAGACCCTGACACCAGGCACATCCTATTGCAACCTGACAATTTATACATTCTTCAGTACTTTGCTTTTCTAAGGTTAATGCCAAGAAAGGCCTAATCTTATCATGATCATAGCCATCCTCTATGTTACCTACTACATATCCTTCACGATTGTTTAGAGAATATCCAACAAAACGGGTACATGGATAAAAATTCCCTTCATAATCAATTGATAACATCCGTCCAGCGCCACACCAGTTAGCTTTTAAATTTTCTTCAGTGAGAGGAAATCCGAGACTATCAGAGAACAAAGAACAATTAAATTCATCCCATAGACGGTTATCAATAATGTAATCTGCCAACTGTCTTAATTGCTCTTCAAAAACTAAGTCATCTCCCTCTTCCCAACCTTCTTCAAAGATCACATTGGCAGGGATTGTCTTAATTCCTAACTCGTAAATACTGATAATACTATCCTTAAGATATGGTAAGTCAGCAGAAGCAAATGTCGCCTTGGTAGCTCCATTTGGGAACTGCTCTAACCACAAGGGAACATTTTTCACAACTTCCTCATAAGAACCTGAACCATCAGGTTTAACCCTCTGTTGATCATGCTTAATCTTATTACCATCAACACTAATTCCTATGCTTAAGTTATTTAAATTTTTCTTAATATATCTTTGTACTTCTGGGGTATGATATAACAACCCATTTGTAGATATGCTAATTCGATAATTCTCAAACCATTTATGGTTCAAACGATACATTTCGGTTTTAATATAGTCTGTAATCTGATCCATTAAACCTACTTCTAAGAAAGGCTCTCCCCCAATAAACTCCCAAATTACACTAGATTCCGGAAATTCATCTGGATTGTTCAGTATATAATCAACCGCTTTTTTCGCTGTTTCAAAACTCATCTTATTCTTAGTATTCTTACCCGTAATATAACAATATTTACAAACAAGATTACAATCCTCAGTAACAACAAAAGTTATATTTTTTACATCGGTCTCTTTCCATGATTCAATTTTGGATCCCATCAAATAATTTTCTACAGTCATAGTACTCACCCCATCCTTTAGCATTCAGTTGGATATTCCAAAAAGATATCACATGTGTTAAAATCAATCCTCCAGTGTCCACCATGTATATTCTTCCAATGATACTTCTGTGCCATCAGATCCCACCAACCCTGAAAATTTTGATTAGTATCACTAATATCCTGCACTACTTTCTCATACATAGCATCATCAACCTGTGAGTTCTGAGCACTGTTTTCCTGCAAAACCATGACTAATTCCTTTAAAGACATTTTTCGATTATATAATCTTTGAATCTCATCTCTTTCTTCTGAAGTAACTTGTCCCACTTTCTCTAACTTTTTTTCACATCCACAACTCATTATTAATCTCTCCTCTCAGATATCTTCACTCCCATAACTGCACCAATTCTTTTTTACGCGCATAACTTATCAAAGCCTCTCTTTTAATTCCTTCAAATTCAACCTTATACCCTCTACCACCAGTAGAGGTAATCGAACTGATTTTTTTAATATTTATCAAATAAGAACGATGACTTCTAAAAAAATACCTCGATAACTTTTTTTCTAATTCTTCAAGAGTAGCAGTTATAACATACTCCCTATCTTTAATATGATAAATAACCCGTTTGTCCACTTTTTCAATAAAATAAATTTCATCAAGCTCTACAAAATTAATTCCTTTCCCACTCTCAATCAATATTCTTTTGATAGGTAGTATTAATCTCTCTTCATATATATTTTCAATAGCCTTCTTCACAAAGTTTCGTGACCAGAAAAGACCCATCTCTTCAAAAATAAATCCACAAGCTTCTCTCAATCCATCAAATCTGTTGTTACAACGTTCTTGTATATTATCTATAGAAGTATAAAAAATTACTTTTACCTCTTTCTGATTTATCTTAATTTTCTGAATTATATTTAACCAATGCTCACAATACTCACTAATAATCAAAAAACTTCCTCTTTGTTGCAAAATCTTCTTTAAAACCAATTCACTTTCTGCAAAGTAAACTTGATCAACTTTAGAAATACTTTTCAATTCCAACCCCAATTTATCTAATCGTTTTACCTCTCTATGAACAATCGCGATCTTGAGCCCGACAAAAATCCTCTCCCTTACCGAAAATTCTAGTTTTGTAGATATATTTGACTTTATAACTACTTTTTCCTTTAAAATAATCTCCACTCATCAAAAATATGTCCTAAAAGTACAAATTTCTTGTCTCAAAGCAACATTTCCACTAACACTTTCCTCCTATCATAACTTAAAATTGTTTTTTGATCAGTCCCTCTAAATTCCACCTGATAGCTTCGTCCAAAAAGAATAAGTTTTTCAACCTGATGCAAATTAATTAGATAAGAACGATGACTACGATAAAAATAAAATGGAAGCCTTCTCTCCATGTCGCTTAAAGTTCCTGATGTATTCAATATTTTATCGACCATATGAAAAACTAACTGTTTATTCACCTTCTCAACAAAAATAATATCTTCTGGATTCAGAAAAAAAATCGTTTCATTATTTGTAATTAAAATTTTTTCAGGAACCTGAATTATTTTATCACTTTCTTTTAACTGTTCTACTACCACTCTATGCAACCATTCTAATCCCATCTCCTGTAAGACCACAAAATCAGCTAGTTCAAATCCTTTAATACTCGTCTCTAGCTCACACTTTAATATAGAGACCGTAGTATAAAAAATTACTTTCATCATTTTGTTTTTTTGGCTAAGTTCTTTAATGATTACATATCCATTTTCTCCTTCTAATGCTATGTCAGTAATCAATAAATCAATTTTTTCTCCTAATCCTATCTGTTTTAAATCATTATAGTTATTTACACACCATATTTTTTCAATCTCATCAACAGAATTTAAATATTCCTCTAGTGATTTTTTCATTTTATCATTATTAACAGCAACTATCAGTTTCATATTTTAACTTTTCACTTCCTTTCGCTAAAAAAATTAATAATTCTTTTTATACTTAAATTCTTTATTTTTTACCAAATTTCCTCCTTTTTATACTCTACAAAAAAATAAGCCACTATGACAAAATTATCACAGTGGCTGTTTCTTAAATTTTAAAATCAATCCAAAACAAAAAAACTAAAACAGCAGCTTAACTGTTTTAGCTCTTATATCTGTAAAATTCTTCAGCTTCTTCTCTAAACTATCACTACACCATATCCCCTAGTTCTACAACCACAGGGCAATGGTCACTTCCCATTATATCTGAATGAATTAGTGAGTCTTTAATTAAGCCTTTTAACCTTTCAGCAACAATAAAGTAATCAATTCTCCACCCTGCATTCCTCTCTCTTGCTTTTCTCATATATGACCACCAACTATAAGCATCTTTCTTATCTGGATATAGATATCTAAAGGTATCTATAAAACCTGACCCTAATAATTCTGTCATCTTTTCTCTTTCTTCATCTGTAAAACCTGCGTTTTTTCTATTTGTCTTTGGGTTTTTTAAGTCAATTTCATTATGAGCTACATTAAGATCTCCGCAAAGAATAACAGGTTTTCTGGAATCTAACTCTAATAGATAGTTTCTAAAAACATCTTCCCAAACCATTCTATACTCAAGCCTTGCCAGCTCTCTTTTAGAATTTGGTGTATATACATTAACCAAATAAAATTCTTCAAATTCTAGAGTTATCACCCTTCCCTCCTGCTCGTGTTCTTCAATTCCTACTCCACGTGTAAAAGATAAAGGTTTTTTCTTTGTAAATATTGCTGTACCAGAATAACCTTTTTTAACTGCATAATTCCAATACTGCTCATATCCTTCTAAATCTAACTCTATTTGCCCTTCTTGCAACTTAATTTCCTGAACACAAAATATGTCAGCATCTGCCTCTTTAAAGTATTCTAAAAACCCTTTGCCCACACAAGCCCTAAGTCCATTAACGTTCCAAGAAATCAATTTCATATTATTTCCACCTCCGTAATTATATAAAAAAGCTACACACACCCAAATAGGTATGTCTAGCTTTCGAAGCTAATTTTCTTATAATTTTACTTTTCCCACTCACACGCCCTGATAACTAAAGTATCTGTATCATTATCTACATCTTCCAATACTAGCAAAGAGACATAGTTATCGACCAACTTCTTCTCTGGCTTAGCAGTGGCTACAAAAACTCCCATACCTAGAACCTCTGCTTGAAACTCCTCCATCAGTTCCATCATGCCTCTAGCAGTACCACCAGCTTTCATAAAGTCATCAATAACAATAACTTTTGACTCTGGTGCTAACGCTTTCCGTGGAAGAGACATGGTTTCAATTTTACGTGCAGATCCGGTCACATAGTTAATACTCACGACCGACCCTTCTGTAACCTTGCTGCTCCGACGAATAATAACCAGAGGGACATTAAAAGCTCTGGCAGTCATCAAGGCAATTGGAATACCTTTGGTCTCCATAGTAATAATATAGTCAGGTTCTTTCTCAGAAAAGTAGGTAGCAAAAATTCCACCGATCTTATTCACCGCTTCTGGAGTAAATATCAAATCTGTCATATATAAAAAATCTCCCGGTAGTACTCTAGAGGTATCTGACAATTGATCAGAAAGCTGGTTAAGAAACACTTCAATATCTTCCTTAGCATATATCGGAATATATCGAACTCCTCCAGATGCTCCTGCCAATGTCTCTACCCTTCCTAAATTTAAGTTTTTAAAAACTTCCTTAATAATGGTCAAATCCTCACTTATTGATGATTTTGCTGAATCAAATTTTTCGGTAAAATATCCCAAAGGAAATAATTTACGCGGATTATCAGTCAAAACTCTAGTTATTGCAGTAATTCTTTCACTTCTCCGCATATAACTTTCTACCTCCCTCATAAAACGAACATTAGGTCATTTATTTTTCTATAATGTTCACTTCTACACCCAAACCTATTCTCCTCTATTGAATTTAAGTTTATTCATACAAAATACCTAACTCAGATGAAATAAAGAAATGATGGCAAAAATAAGTTGCATAAATGGATATTTCCCAGCAACGTTTTTTGCCCTCACTTCTTTATTTCATAGGCCAGTCATTTAATTAACCTGCCTCAACCCTATATATTTCTCCATAAAAGCCAGATCACTCGGCTTATCTACATCAAAACCAATCTCAGGATATTCGCACACTAAAGCAGCGGCAGAAAATCCGGTAATCTTATGTACTCGCTTTTCGAGTTCGGAAATAGTCAAACGTCCTGTGATAAATTTAAATATAAATTTTAGACCAAAGACCTGACTCAACTTCAAAGGATTTTTTCTCCAGGTTACCAGTTTCCGCATAAAATCAGTTGCCTCGTCAACCACTCTTGGGTGAATGCTAAATATGTTACCACCAGTGTAAACTCCATCACGTAAACGAGCATAAGTTCGCTGGGTTCCGGGGAATCTACTTTGATTAGCCTCTTTACTAATAATCGGGTAATAACAATCTGCTTCCCTTGTATTACATTGATTGATAAAAAAGTCAATGGTATCTGATTGGATCAAGGGAATGTCAGATGTCAAAATCAAGATATTACGATCACTCTGCAAAGCTTTGATTCCCGCACTAATATTTTCTACAATTTGAGCTTTACTATTAACCAAAATATCAACTTCCTCTAAATAAGGTCGTAAAATATCTACAGGGCCAACCACCGCAACCCGCTCCACCAACTCAGCCCCAAGAGCGGCTTGCACAACATATTTAACCATGGGAACCCCTTTGATCTCAATCAAGGCTTCATAATCTGAATCGCTACACTCTCTCAAAAGCCCTTTATTCTCTGCACCAGCTAAAATAACTACATCCACCTTCATTGCCGAAACCCCCTTTTTATAAGGATGAATCTGATCTGGTTCTAGTTCTAATCACTTCTCCAATCTTCTTTTTGTTCAATATTTCAGCATATCTACTTGCCGTATCTTCATCATCAACAATAGCAAAGAGAGTAGGGCCACTTCCCGACATCAAAACAGGGTGTAAACCCACATCCTCCATTACTTTTTTTACCTCTGCCACCTTAGGATAATGATGCATGGTTATATCTTCAAAAACATTTACCAGATTCTTTTTAATTCCTTGACAATCTCTCGAATCTATAGCATTTAACATCCTATTTAAATCAGGGCGTTTATTAATCAACTCCGGGCTGTAATTTGAATAAATCTCTTTTGTAGATACACTTATTTCTGGTTTCACCAATATTAACTCCATCTCTGGCAGTGGAGAAATCGACTTCAAATCTGTTCCAATCCCTGAAGCCAATGCAGTGCCACCCAAAATACAAAAAGGTACATCTGCTCCCAATCTTGCACCAAAGTTCATCAACTCTTCTTTTGAAAATCCTAATTGCCATAGTTTATTCAATCCCATCAAGACTGCAGCACCATTTGTACTTCCACCAGCAAGGCCCGCTGCTACCGGGATATTTTTAATAATTTCTATCTGAATACCCCTATCAATCCCGACTTCCTCCATCAAAAGTGCTGCAGCCCGATATGCCAGATTGCTCTCATCTTCGGGAACTAGAGGATGATCACAACGAATTTCTATCCCTTTATCATCCTTTTCTCTCAAAATCATCTGATCATGCAAATCAATCTCTTGCATAATCATCTCAACATCATGATAACCATCAGGTCGTTTTCTCAGCACATCAAGGGTAAGGTTAATCTTTGCATAAGCAGAAATCATCAATTCTTTCAATTTGAATACTCCTCTCACTATTTCCAATATTATTGTTTTAGTATTAGCTATTTTTAACAAAACTCCTGCTTATCTTAAAGTCGAAATAATAACAAGTTATTATTTCTTAAGTTTAACGACTTCAGAAGGGGATTTGAACCCCCACCTTTAGAGGAGAGGGACTTCCCCTTCTGAAATGTCGTTAAAGATTTTACCACTAATACTTCACTACTTTTTATCGACATTTCAAAAGTAGGTTGTTGAATCTTTCCTCAGTTGTACTAATATAATCTTCAATTATTTTATATAACTTTCTCGGATCTTGCTCATAAAAAATAACACCCACATCTCCTGGCATTAGTTCTTTAAGCATAAGCTTTAAAGCTTCTTCTTCTTGAAAAATAATCTCTGCTTCTATAGCTTTTCTACCTAATAAAATTCCATCATTAAAAAGCTTGGCTACCTCACCCTGATTACGACCTCGCAAATCATGATCTTCTTTAATCCAAACACGATCAAAATATTCTCCAACAAGATGTCCAATTTTTACAATAGATTCATCTAACCGATCTCCAGGTACACCTACGACACCTAAAAGCCGCTTATAACCAATATTTTTGGTAAAATCGATAACTGCACGATATCCATCAATATTATGACCATAATCCAAAATTACCTTCCAACCCCCATGCTGGGTCAGATTAAGACGGCCAGGATTAGTAGAAATATCCCCCGCGAAACTCTTTAAGCCACTCTTAATTAAATTCAACTCTGTACCTAAACCATAAAGTCCTGCTATAGCGGCCAATACATTTTCT
Organism: Halanaerobiales bacterium; assembly: GCA_023128035.1. The sequence continues at coordinate 30,526 of JAGMES010000036.1, forward strand.
ACCTGGTGAATCGCCTTTCCACCATGTGTCAATGGAATCTTACTAATAGAGATAAGCGGAATTTTCTCATCTTTTGTCCAAATTTCAATCATACCCAAATTATTAACCACTGCTATACCGCCTAATCCTACGTGATCATTAATAAGTGAATTTTGAGGATTTTGAGTAAAATAAACAATCTGTCCTTGGCATCTTTTCGCCATAGCCTGAGTATAAATATTATCACCATTTAACACACAGATACCATCACGCTTAACTGTTTCGACCACCAATGACTTAACATTTGCTAAATCTTCCAATGTCTCAATTCCCGACAATCCAAGGTGATCTTCGGTCACATTGATAACAATCCCGACATCACTCTGGTCATATCCCAATCCAGATCTGATAATTCCACCCCGTGCTGTCTCCAAAACAACTACATCTGTCGCTGAATCTTTCAAAAGCATTTCAGCACTCCATGGACCTGTAGTATCTCCTTTATAAATCAAATGGTCATTCAGATAAATCCCATCTGTTGTCGACATTCCTATATTACTTCCTGTTTGCATTAAAATATAATGAATTAATCGAGTTGCTGTAGTTTTACCATTGGTTCCAGTGACCGCAATAATCGGAATCCTTCCATCATTTTCAGGAAATAACATTTCAATAATAGCTCCAGCTACATTTCTCTTTTTCCCAACTGTCGGGAAATGATGCATTCTAATTCCTGGAGCAGCATTTATTTCGATTATCGCTCCACCATATCTTGAAATAGGTCTAGATATATCTTCAGTACGCAAATCTACTCCTGCCACATCCAACCCAATCAAACGAACAGCTCTTTCAACCATTTTTTGATTATCCGGATGAACCAGTTCGGTAACATCATAGGCAGTTCCACCTGTACTTAAGTTGCCATTTTCTCTTAAAAAAATTTTCTTCCCCTTTGCGATGACAGAATCTAGAGCTAACCCCTGTTTAGCTAAACTAACCAATAACACTGGATCAATCTTGATTTTAGTTAAAGGCTTTTCATGTCCTTCTCCTCTCAATTCATCATTATTAACCTTCCCAATCAATTCTCTCACAGAATAAAAATCATCACCGACAACAAAAGGCGGAAGGCGGTGAGAAACTGCTACCATCTGCCCATTAATAACAGTTAATCGATAATCTTTTCCCTCCACAAATTCCTCAATTAAAACCTCTTCATTATAAGCTCTGGCAATCTCGTATGCACGTATTAAGTCAGAGCTTGAATTGATATTCAAAGTTACTCCTTTTCCCTGATTACCGTTAACAGGTTTAACAACCAGAGGCTTTGCTAATCTTTCCATCGCTTCTAATGCTTCTTTTACAGTCAATATCAATTCGCCTTTTGTAACTGGTAAACCCATTTGGCCTAAAAATTCTTTAACCTCCCATTTATTACAAGCCAAATCTACACCAATACAGGAAGTATAATCCGTAATGGTAGCCTGAATCCGTTTATATCTAGCTCCATAGCCTAATTGAATTGGACTATTTCTTTCGTTTAACCGAATAACAGGAATACCTCGTTTTTCTGCTTCATCCACAATAACCTGTGTACTAGGACCATAACCAAACTTTCGATTTGTCTCTTTTAGCTCTGAGATTATTTCATCAGGATCAATCCTCATTTGATGTACTAATTTTTTGATACACTCATAAGAACATTTGCCTGCATGTAAACCTAAAGCCTTATTAAAATAAGAATATATAATTCTATAACCATTGAACTCATTCACAAAACGGGTTTTACCATAACTGACAGTTTTTCCAACCATACTTTGAAGTTCTAATGCTAAATGTTCCATCACATGTCCTAAAAGAGTTCCACGCTCAAGTCTTTCACAAAATCCACCAGAATATCCTTTAGAACAATGATGTGACCTTATACCAGGAAAGAGATGCAAAAGATTTTCTGTAAATTCTGATAGTTCATTTGTATAAACATCATGATATTCTTCTAAATCTACTTCCATCACTATAATAGGATAGTAAGAATAAATATTTGGCCCATTGATACTATACAGATTTAGTAATCTCACTCACTACTCTCTCCTTTCCGCTCTTTAAACAATCCAATATCATCATCACTTGTATATAAAATTCCATTTTCTAAATCATACCCATATCCCCAAGATAAAACATGTAATCGTACATCTGCTAGAACCAAAACTTCATCTGGTGCCTGTTCAGAAACATTAGAGTATGAAATTTTTCGGCCATCTACAATCCAGACTGTTCTTGAACCTAGAACCTCTAATTTCTGATTAGCATGTACAACTATAGCTGTATCCTCATCAATCCCAATTCCCATGATATTTGGATTTTGTCCAATTGCAGCAAGCAAACGACCATGCCTTCCTCTTTGAGAAAAATGCATATCCACAACCACTTTTTTCAATAATCCAAGACCTGGAGCCATCTTCACTGTGCAACGTCTTGGAGATTCATCATCTTCTCCTTCAACAATCATAGTTTCACTCATAATTGCTGCTCCAGCACTCGTTCCAGCAACCAAAGTCCCGTGATCAAAAGCCCGATACAACGCTTTTGCTACTAAAGTTCCACCAAGAATACTCGTAATTCTAAGTTGATCTCCTCCAGTAAAGTATATTCCATCAGCGATAAGAAGTTTTTTAGCATTATTTTCTCTAAATGCATCAAGGCGGTTTTCAATCTTTAATATCTCAACCTCTTCTGCTCCTAAACTTTCAAAAATCTTTCGATATTCTTCTCCAACCTTATCAGGAGAAGTAGTTGCAGTAGTCAACACAACAATCTTTCCATCTATCTCTTTCGTTTTATCAACAAACCAGCTAAGAATTTGGCAATCATCTTTTTTATCCTCCGCACCACCTATAATCAAAAGATCTCCCTTCCGATTCCGCACTCTTATTCGCCCCCCAAAATTACATTCCTCATATTATTTTTCACATCGAAAAGAAATTTATACAAAGCTATCTTATGATTAGCCCACAAAAAGTAGT
>JAGMES010000360.1 GCA_023128035.1 Halanaerobiales bacterium
ATTTTTCTAGGATTTAAATTTGATAAATAGACAGGTGGTAAAGTTGCAATAGTTATCTTATTTTCATTTAAAAAGTTTTCAAATTTAGGGTAATCGTTGATTATTACTTTTTCTACTAGATATAAACTACCACCAGTTAAAAGTGCCATATAAATTTCCCAGACAGAAGCATCAAAGGCACAGGTTGCGAACTGGATAACTTTGTCTTCTTGGGTTATACCTATCTTTGTTTCAAAGAATATTTTTAAATTAGCAATGCCGCGATGTTCTAGCATAACTCCCTTAGGTTGACCGGTAGAGCCTGAAGTGTAAATAATGTACGCTAGATTTGAAGAGTCATTAACAACTGTTAGATTAGAAATATCTCCAGTATATAGATTTGGATCGTTTAGATCTATTATGGTTCCTGAAAATTTCAAACTGGAAGCTAATTTATTCTGACTTAATATAATTTGTGTTCCACTATCTTCTAACATATATTTGATCCTATCTAATGGATACTCGTGGTCAAGAGCTAGATATGCTCCACCTGATTTTAAAACTGCAAGCATTCCAATTATCATTTCCACAGAACGTTCAACCATAATTCCGACTATCTGATCCTTTTGAATTCCTAGTTTTCTTAAATTTCTAGCAAGTTGATTTGCTCTTTCATTTAACTCTCGATATGTTAGAGTTTGTCTGTTAAATGTGATGGCGATCTTAGCTGGATTTTTTTGAACCTGTTCTTCAAATAATTGATATATTGTTTTTTCAACAATATCTTTTTTGGTATTATTGAAATCATATATTAGCTTCTTCTTTTCTTCAGCAGAGATTATTTCAATTTCTGAAAGTTTTAGTGCTGGGTTTTCAACTATATTAGCAAGCAAAATTGTGAAATTATTTAATAACCTCTTGATAGTTTCTCGTTTAAAGAGCTTAGTCCAATAATGCATAGCCAACTCCAGCTCATTCTCTCCCTCAGTAACCTGCAACGTAAAATCAAATTTAGCAACCTGAACAGCATAATCATAAGGTGTAAACTTTAATCCCGGAATAACGATCTCTTTAACATCACTATTTTGCAAAACTAGCATCGTATCAAATAATGGGTTTCTGCTTAAATTTCGTTCAACATTAAGCTTCTCGACAAGCATTTCAAACTGATAATCCTGATTTTCGAAAGCCTCCAAACAATTTTGACGAACATCTGTTAAAAATTCTGCAAAAGTTTTATCATTTGATACACTATTTCTCAAAGCCAGTGTATTAACAAACATTCCAATAATATTCTCTAAATCAGCATGTTCTCTACCTGCTATTGGAGAACCAACAACAATATCTTCTTGACCTGTGTATTTAGATAATAGTACATTATATGCTGCTAATAAAGTCATATATAAAGTAGCATTATCCACAAGTTCTGATAAATTCGAAATTAGTTTTTTATCTAGAGTACAATATACTGCATCACCCTCATATCCTTTTAAAGATAGTCTTGGAAAATCTGTTGGCATATTAAGAATTGGAAGTTCTCCAGCAAATCTCTCTAACCAATAACTTTCTTGTTCTTCAAACTTTTCGGATAAGAAAAACTCATTCTGCCATACTGCAAAATCTTTATACTGTATCTTCAAATCTAGTAATTCTCTGCCTGCATATAGATTAACAAATTCATCGACTAAGATACCTCTTGAAAATCCATCAGATATAATGTGATGCATATCAATTATGAAAAAATACTTATCATCAGTTTTCACCAAACCTACTCTCAATAAAGGTGCTTTGCTCAAATCAAAAGGCTGCATAAATTCCTGCACAATTTTTTCAATATCTTTTTCATTTGCTTCTAGATAAGCGATGTTAAAATCTACATCTTGATGAATTCTTTGAATAGGTTCTCCGTCAACTAATTCGAAAGTAGTTCTAAAAGCTTCATGCCTTCTAACTATCTCTTTCAAAGCATTTTCGAAATGGTCATAATCTAAATCTCCTTCGATAATTAGCGTTGTTGGCACATTATAACCAATATTAGCTTCACTCATCTGACCTAATATAAAAATTCTCATTTGAGCAGAAGATAATGGATAATACTCTCTCTCTTCCGTCTTTTCAATAGATATATAACT
>JAGMES010000361.1 GCA_023128035.1 Halanaerobiales bacterium
ATAAACGTGATTCATCACCTAGTTAATAGTGCGAATTCCAATAACTTTGGAAAGAACCGTCAAATAATTCCCACATTTAAACTCAATTAAGAACGATAATAATAGCCTTAAAATGATCAAGAATGGGGAGAGTGCGTTAATTATTATGGATTTACTTGAGAGTATAAAGATTATTGAGTTATTTCCTCACATTGAGAATGCAATAAATAAAGCTATTGATGATGAAGACTTTTTATGGTTATCAGCTATTAAAGAACTTGTTGAAAGGTAGAGAGTAATGGAAGTAATTTTCTAAAAAAAGATATATATTTATTCTTATAGTACTTATTCTATTAATGGGATTAAGTATAAAACATTTTCACTATAAAAAAAATAATGTCGAAAAGATACTTGATAAAGTGTACAGTATTATAAACAATGATGAAACTAGTCAATTAGAATATTTGCGGAAAGTACTTAAAATGGAATCAGAAGATGTCTTTTTAGAAATTGCTCAAAGAGATATAATTAGATTTTTAGGAGAATGTAGGGATGTGGATTCGGTTGATTTAATAATTGAATTTTACAAGAAGGAAAGAAGAGATGTATATAAGAAAGGAATTATAATTGCATTAAGTCGAATTGCTTCCTATGACGCAACTAAATTTCTGATAGAGGAATTATCAAAAGCACAAAAAGAATTTGATAAAAGTTTCATTTATGTAAGACTTTTCGAGATGTATTTTATAGCAGATACAAAGACTAAAAAAATAATTTATAATACATATAATAGATCTATAGAAATTAAAAGTATTATACCAGGAAAATATGTAATTCTCTATTTTGAAGGTAATTCTGAAGTTTATGAAATTCTTGATAAAATAGTAGATAGCGAAAACCAAGAAATGAAAGAGTATTTAGCCGAAACACTTCAATATGGTAGGATTAGAGATGTTGATATTATAAAAAATGATCCAAAACTCTTAAAACTGACAAAAAAATTATATGAAAGCGGTAATGAAGACATTAGAGTGTGGATTAATAATTATGTCGAATGATATACATAATAGAGCTCTGGTTTCCAAGGGCTTAGGCTGTTGATATTGTCTATATAAACAGCCTTCTTTATGTGTGCCCGGCAGGGATAATTACAAGTCACCTTTTTTCGATAATTCCATCACCCTTTCATCCCTTGACTACTATAAATGAATCTACTATAATTAGGTAGCGTATAGCAACTTTATCATTAAGAGAGGAGTGAGTTGAATGATTGATCCAATTGCTTTTCGTATTGGGCCCTTTGCCGTTCACTGGTATGGTATTTTAATCGGATCAGGTGTAATTATTGCTTTTATCTTAGCCTTGCGTGAAGGAAAAAGGCGAGGTATGAATCCAGATTTAATTTATGACCTAGTTATTTATGGAGTACCAGCAGGTATCATCGGTGCACGTCTTTATTATGTTTTCTTTCAATGGAAAGTTTTTGCTCAAAACCCGATTAGGGCTTTATATATCTGGGAAGGTGGTCTGGCTATTCATGGTGGCATTATTGGTGGTGTGATTGTTGGAATCTTTGTTTGTAGACATTATAAAGTAAACTTTTGGGATGTTGCAGATGTTACTGGGCCAAGTTTCATTATAGCTCAGGCTATTGGACGATGGGGAAATTTTGTGAATCAAGAAGCTTATGGTTATGAGACAGATCTGCCTTGGGCCATGTATATAAATGGGGCGTATAGGCATCCAACTTTTTTATATGAATCCATTTGGAATATTTTGGTTTTTGGATTTTTACTCTGGTTAAGACGGCGAGAGTTTATCAAAAGAGGCGAGATATTTTTAACTTACTTAAGTCTTTATTCCTTGGGGAGATTTTTCATTGAAGGGTTAAGAACAGATAGTTTGATGTTAGGCCCTATTCGTGTTGCTCAATTAGTTAGTATTTTAACTATAGCCTGCTCGATTGCTTTTGCTTTGTATCAAAGAAAAAGAACTGCAGTGAACTCGTCCAGCTAAAGCTGAACATCGGGGCTTCAGTAGGGGATTCTACCCCCACTGAAGATTAA
>JAGMES010000362.1 GCA_023128035.1 Halanaerobiales bacterium
GAATAATATAAGTAAGAATAAACCTACTCGCTCCTTGGTAGATCATGTCAGGTTTCATGCCAAATTGAAAAACCTCAAATAACATGTTCATAATTCCTTCTGTTCGAATAAAATAGATTGATAACGTAGCCATCAGAAAAAGTGATGAATACATTATCACCACACCATTTATTAAAAGAAGCAGATAGCCCAACAGATGAATTATACTAAAAGGTAACTGCAACTTATTAGCTGCCAGTACAACTAAAAAGATTCCAAAAATAACATTACCTAATGAGCTTAGGCTAATATTTCGAACTGAAATTAGATATTTCGCAGAAACGGGCTTCAGTAAGAAACCATCAAGGGTACCTCTCCGAACATGATTGGGTATATTAAAAACATTAAAATAGAAGACAGACATATGTATAGAATCAATAATAAAAAGTGTTCCTAAAAATAATACTACTTCCCACCTATTCCATCCTTGAATATCTTTGATATTCAAATAAATAATTTCAAAAAAGATGATATTTATAACATACCAAACTAAATCTGTACATAAACGAATCAATGTATTTATACGAAAGTTTAGTTCTCTTATCGAACAGTTTTCTAGAATACGAATAAAAATTCTAATATTATGTTTGATCCTATCCACCAAAAGCTCCATATTCTTTTATACCAACCTTCCATAAAAATTTTACTAGTACCCATAAAATGACTATCCAAATTACAGCACCTATGAATACACTTAGTACCTCTTTATAACCTACATCTGTGAATATTAACACAGATGGTGCATAACCCAAATACTTAAATGGTAAAAACTCTGACAAAGTCCTTAACCAGTTTGGAAAAAGATTCAGTGGAACTAATATACCTGCTAAAAATGAGGTTACAAACTGTATTAGAGCAAAGATTCCAGAAATATTTAATAACCAGAAAGTTAAAAATGATAATACTAAATTTAGTAAATAATTGAGAACAAGTGCTAAAAGCACTGCCATCGCAAACAAAAATATCTTTAATATAGAAATCTTAAATACAACCATACTTATCAAAATAGGAATAGCATAAATAACTATTTTGATTGTAAATTTGGACAATAAATTAATAGCCTTATATCTAATATAGCTAAATGGTTTCAGTAAATATTTATTCAAATCCCCATTTCTAATTTCATTTGACACTTCATAATTATTCGTTTCTACTAACTTAAACGCAATGTTTGCAAAAATTAAATACCCAATCATCTCTATTGCAGTAAAACCTACATTTTCTGCAAATTGATTATTAGAGCGATACACAGCATTCCAAATCAAAATCGTTATAAAGAGAGGAATACTGCTAAAAAGAAAACTAAACAATAAATTAAAGCGATACTCAAGTTCTATTTTTAACCCTGTTCCAAATATCTTACTATATACATTCATCTTTCACTCATCCTTAGCAATTTTTTTTATTTAACAACAATTTTGTAAGGCAGAACGTAGTTATTACATCGACTTTAACATGATCTTTTCGATCACATCTTCTATTTCATTCTCTTTAACACTGATATCCTGGATTCTGAATTCATTAAAAAGTTGTGGTATAATAAGTGATATGTTTTCTGCTTTTACCATTAGCTTAACTTTAAAGCCATTCGCTTCAATAATATTTCCATATTTATTAAATCTTTCTGGATCAATTTGATCCCCCATAGTCATCTCAATCAATTTATATTGCAAAATCTCTGACTCTTGCCCCAACTTATTTAAATTTCCATCATAGACGATCTGACCATGATTAATCAAAATAATACGCTCGCAAAGTTGTTTAATATCATCAAGATTATGACTGGTTAATATGATTGTTGCTTTATATTTCTGATTATAAATTTTCAAAAATTTCCGAATACTTTTCTGAGCGATCAAATCAAGACCAATCGTAGGTTCATCCAAAAATAATACCTTTGGCGAGTGAAGTAAAGCTGCAATAATCTCTAATTTCATTCTTTGTCCAAAGGAAAGTTTTCTTACAGGTACATTTAATTGTTCAGTAACTTGAAAC
>JAGMES010000363.1 GCA_023128035.1 Halanaerobiales bacterium
CAATAGGAAGCAGTTCATTATATTTATTTACAACATACGCTTTTACGTTATTTAATGGTTTCCCAATAGGCACAATGCGTTCATCTATTAAATTACTCGTCGAGTATCTTGTTACATAGATTGTGGTTTCCGTTGGGCCATAAATATTTTCAACTATTACGTTTTCTAATTTTTCATGGCATCTTCTGATCAATTCTCTAGGAAATGCCTCTCCTGCTACAAACAGATATCGTAAACTCTGTATTTTTTTCAAACTATCTTCATTAATTCCATCAAGAAACACGTTTAACATAGATGGCACAAAGTTAATATGTGTTACCTTCTGTTTATGTATTGTTTCTAAGATTATATTTACGTCTTTCTCACCTTCTGGAGATAAAATTGCCAGTCTTCCATTGCCAATAAACCACCCAAACAATTCAGTTACTGACACATCAAAAGTAAATGTGGTTTTTAATAAATATGTTCCTTCTTCTAATAGTGGATAATCCTTTTGCATATTTGTGAGAATGTTTATCACACTTTGATGTTCAACTAGAACACCCTTTGGGTTACCTGTTGAGCCAGATGTATAAATGACATATGCTAAATTGCTTGCTTTATTTATCCTATCTAAATTAGCTCCATTTGATGAGTAAATTTCCTTATCTTCTAAATCAATTACCTCTCCAGCAAAATTTACTTTTTCAATATGTCTGGTTTGGGTTAAAATAATATTGGTTTGACTATCATCTAACAAATATTTGATCCGTTCTGCTGGATATTCTGGAATTATTGGTAAATACGCTCCACCAGCTTTTAAGATTCCGAAAATTCCTACCAACATCTCAAAGGAACGGTCTACCAGTATGCTAACGATACTTTCTGCATTCACACCTTTTCCTCTTAAAGTTCTTGCCAAACGATTAGCTTTTTCATTTAACTCTAAGTAGGTCAGTTTCTTTTGTTCTGCGCGAGTAGGCGATACTACTGCGACCTTATCTGGATTACTTTCTACTTGGTCCTCAAATAACTCATATAGTGTCTTAAATCTTGGATAATCAGCATAAGTATTATTAAATTCAAGTAGAATTTTCTCTTTTTCGCCTTCGGTAAGCATCTTTATATCATGTAAGTTAATCTTTAGATTTGTAACTACTACCTTAAGGATGTTTCTTAAATGTAAGGTCATTCTTTCAATAGTATCTCTTTTAAATAGGCTTTTACTGTATTCAAAATTTAAAGCTATTTCTTCATCCATACCGTTTTGTGTGACTTCACTTGCTGATATTGTTAAATCAAATTTTGAGATTCTATGATTGTAATCATATTTTTTTACTTCTAAATTCTCAATTCTCAATTCGCCCTTATCTATATTTTGTAGTATAAACATTACATCGAAAAGTGGATTCCTACTCAAATCCCTTTTTAAGTTTAACTTATCAACTAATTCTTCAAATTGATAATCCTGATTCTCATATGCTTTTAGCGAATTTTCTCTTACTTCCTTTAAAAATTCTGTATAGGTCTTCTTTCCCTCAGGTAAGTTTCGAATCGCAAGAGTGTTAACAAACATTCCGATAATTTTCTCTAAATCAGGATGAGGTCTGCCTGCTATTGGACTTCCTACTATTATATCTTCCTGACCGCTGTATTTGGATAACAATATATTTACACTTGATAAAAGCACCATATACAGCGTACTACCTGTTTCTTTTGCAATTCTCTTTATATCTTGTGTCAGTTTCTGATCTAATTTAAATGTTACATGGTCTCCTTCAAAACTCTGTATCGCTGGTCTGCCAGCAACTAAAGTTGAAGAATGATTTATTGGCAAGTTTAATACTGGCACTTGCCCATCATTCTGAGTGGGATCACTAAATCTTGCCAGCCAATACTCTTCCTGCTTTTTCAAGATATCAGAGTGCAATAGTTTATTTTGCCAGTCAGTATAATCTTTGTATTGAATCCTTAATTCATCTAATTTTCTGCCTTCATACAAAGAAGCGAATTCGTTAACCAGGATTGCCATAGATACACCATCT
>JAGMES010000364.1 GCA_023128035.1 Halanaerobiales bacterium
CAATAGGAAGCAGTTCATTATATTTGCTTAGAACATACGCTTTTACGTTATTTAATGGTTTCCCGATAGGCACAATGCGTTCATCTATTAAATTACTCGTTGAGTATCTTGTTACATAGATTGTGGTTTCCGTTGGCCCATAAATATTTTCAACTATTACACTTGTTAATTTTTTATCGCATCTTCTAACCAATTCTCTAGGAAAGGCTTCTCCTGCTACAAACAGATATCGTAAACTCTGTACTTTTTCCAAATTCCCTTCTTCAATTCCATCGAGAAATACATTCAGCATAGATGGAACAAAGTTAATATGTGTTACACTGTATTGATAGATTGCTTCGAGTATTATAGTTAAGTCTTTTTCCCCTTCCGGAGGTAAAATTGCAATTCTTCCATTACCCATAAACCACCCAAACAATTCAGTTACTGACACATCAAAAGTAAATGTGGTTTTTAATAAATATGTTCCTTCTTCTAATAGTGGATAATCCTTTTGCATATTTGTGAGAATGTTTATCACACTTTGATGTTCAACTAGAACACCCTTCGGGTTACCTGTTGAACCAGATGTATAGATAACATATGCTAAATTGCTTGCTTTATTTATCCTATCTAAATTAGCTTCATTTGATGAATAAATTTCCTTATCTTCTAAATCAATTACCTCACCAGCAAAATTTAATTTTTCAATATGTCTGGATTGAGTTAAAACAATATTAGTCTGACTATCATCTAACAAATATTTGATCCGTTCTGCTGGATATTCTGGAATTATTGGTAAATACGCTCCACCAGCTTTTAAGATTCCAAAGATTCCTACCAACATCTCAAAGGAACGATCTACCAGAATGCTAACAATGCTATCTGCTTTCACACCTTTTTCTCTTAAAGTTCTTGCCAAACGATTAGCTTTTTCATTTAACTCTAAGTAGGTCAGTTTCTTTTCTTCTGCGCAAGTACGCGATACTACTGCGACCTTATCTGGATTACTTTCTACTTGGTCCTCAAATAACTCATATAGTGTCTTATCTCTTGGATAATCAGCATAAGTATTATTAAATTCAAGTAGAATTTTCTCTTTTTCGCCTTCGGTAAGCATCTTTATATCATGTAAGTTAATCTTTGGATTTGTAACCACTGCCTTAAGGATGTTTCTCAAATGTAAGGTCATTCTTTCAATAGTATCTCTTTTAAATAGGCTTTTACTGTATTCAAAATTTAAAGCTATTTCTTCATCCATACCGTTTTGTGTGACTTCACTTGCTGATATTGTTAAATCAAATTTTGAGATTCTATGATTGTAATCATATTTTTTTACTTCTAAATTTTCAATTCTCAATTTGCCCTTATCAACATTTTGTAGTATAAACATTACATCAAAAAGTGGGCTTCTACTTAAATCCCTTTTTAAATTTAACTTATCAACTAATTCTTCAAATTGATAATCCTGATTCTCATATGCTTTTAACGAATTTTCTCTTATTTCCTTTAAAAATTCTGTATAGATCTTCTTTCCTTCAGGTAAGTTTCGAATCGCAAGAGTGTTAACAAACATTCCGATAATTTTCTCTAAATCAGGATGAGGTCTACCTGCTATTGGACTTCCAACTATTATATCTTCCTGACCGCTGTATTTGGATAACAATATATTTACACTTGATAAAAGCATCATATACAGCGTACTATCTGTTTCTTTTGCAATTCTCTTTATATCTTGTGTCAGTTTCTGGTCTAATTTAAATATTATATGATCCCCTTCAAAGCTCTGTATAATTGGTCTACCAGCGACAGATGAAGAATAATCTATTGGCAAGTTTAATACTGGCACTTGCCCATCATTCTGAGTGGGGTCACTAAATCTGTCAAGCCAATACTCTTCCTGTTTTTTCAAGATGTCAGAGTGCAATAGTTTATTTTGCCACTCAGTATAATCTTTGTATTGAATGCTTAATTCATCTAATTTTCTGCCTTCATACAAAGAAGCGAATTCGTTAATCAGGATTGCCATAGATACACCATCT
>JAGMES010000365.1 GCA_023128035.1 Halanaerobiales bacterium
CGAGGCATTTCCATCCTTTTCAGAAGGGAGCTTAGACTTTTACAGAACTTATAACTCTGTCCATAGGCAAACACTAAGGCATCTACTATATCCAGAATCCTGACGCCCTTTTGGAAATAAGGGATGAATTGCCCCGTCCTTGTAAGATGGAAGATTATGAGATCGTAACTGTTCTTGCCTAAATTCGGTAGGTAGTTTTCCACTTTTCTTGAAGTAAAAAGATTAAGTTGAAATGGTCTTCCAGATGGGCTTATAGCTTTTATTGCATTCGCTATTCCTCTGGGTGCCGAATTCTTGATGACCTTTATTTCAACTCTTTTTAGTACATCGTCTGGCTCAGAAGGTGCCTTGAGGTCAGAATTTAATCTGCCCTTATCAATTGGTGATAGTAAGCAAATCAGAGTCACTTTGTGATTCAGGGATAGATACTTCAAAAAATTATAGACCCTTAATTTGTGTCCCCCTAATGGTGGAAACGGGAATCTGGTAGCTAGATACAATATCTTCATAGATCGTTGGTTCCTGGCCAGCTGATATTTAATTGACATAGAAATCGGTTCTTTAGTCGCTTTAGTCTCTGGGCTAGAAAGTGTATTCCAACCTTCCTTAGCTCGGCTTCACAGGCTTATTCCCTTTAGTCCCAGCTGTGGCGTTTATAACTTTTATAATTCTTCCGACCTCCTCTTCAAGTGTATGTTTTGTAATCCATGCATAACCATTTGAAACAATCTTTCTCCTCAGACTAGAATCAGTGATAATTCTTTTAGTTGCGCTAGCAATTTGTGTAGGTGAACCGGGGTTTATCAAAATTCCATTTTCTTCATGGCTGATCACGGAGGGTATCCCTCCAACCTTTGTAGCTATAATCGGTATACCAAAAGCAAAGGCTTCAAATAGAACCTTTGGAAGTCCTTCGGTATAAGTTGGAAGCACGAATATATCCCCTGTCCTGTAAACCTGAAAAAGGTTTTCTCCAAAAGGGATGTGCCCGACGAAATGGACGCTATCAGAAAGTTTTAACATCCCCACTATTGTTTTTAGCTCTTTATCCATAGGCCCAGTACCTACTATTGTAATTCGTATCTTCCGATTACCCATACTAAGTTTGGCCACTGCATGTATTAAGTCTTGGACACCTTTTGAATAAACTAACCTTCCAACGAAAAGAATATTAACTATTGAATTTGTACAAGTATCCTCTCTTATATTGATGGTTGTCCGTGAAATCAAACTTGGAATATATTCATGACAAGCATTTGCCACTCTTGAAAGCCTTTCGAAAAGCTCACCTTTCGTGGCGAACGTTAGCGTGTTTTGGGCCATATACTTATAAAGCCTATCAAACATTTTTGCCTGTAGTAGAGCCATAGCATATCTCGAACCCTTTCGCTCACTCTTGCATACTGCTTCAACAATATCAGCTACAAAGAACAGGTATAATTGTTTTCGAAAAGTTCTTGCTAAGGGATAGGCTATTAGGGCCAGAGGGGTGTGAAGCCTGATGAATACAACATCTGATCCTTTTATGGCTAAGGATAATCGCTTGAGCAAGCAAAAAATGTTAACCGGTAGACGACAGAAGAAGTCTATGGTTGATGCCCAATAGGGAAGACAGACATACGTCATATTTTTCTGTGCGCAGATGATTTTTGCCAATGTCTTCGTATGCGCGAATTTAAATGGAGCAGTCAGGGAGACTTCAAAGTCTCCGAGTCTTGAAAAACATGAAAAAAATTCAGTATAGAGCGGATTTACGGCACAGAGATATTTTCCATCATAGGTAATATATCCACCCGTTATTATCAACAATCTCATCCCCTCTTTTGAATGCTTCAAAGGAGGCTTTTTATCAATTGCCATATCTTCTCTTTAATGTATAACTAAATGATAATATTATTCCATAGAGTATCCAAAAATATACATAGTTAACCCAGCTAGCGAATAGAAAATGAACACTAACTGTAAATAAAAGCTGATTCTAACGCATTGTGTG
>JAGMES010000366.1 GCA_023128035.1 Halanaerobiales bacterium
AATACGTTTATCATGGAGGACAGGAAAACGTATCTTATACAAATACCTATGACTATGATGAATGGGGAAATGTGATTTATCAGTATAATAGTGAAAGTGATGTTGAAGTTTATTATGGTTATTTGAACACTGAAATGACAAAGATTGCAGAAGTAGATTTATTAGCGTTTGATGAAACTCAAGAAAAAGTAGATGAACATATTCATAATCTTCTTAAAGATCAATATGTACTGAATAGGAATCCGATTACTGATGAATTTATCCCTCAACAGATTCATTATCAATATGATGAGAAAGGGAATGTTATAGTAAAAGCAGTTCGTCATAACTTAGAATGGATTAAAACCCGTTATACTTATGATTTATATGGTTATGGAAACGTAAGATTTATCACTGATGCTTTAAGCAATGTAACTGAAAGTGTTTATGATTCTAAATATAATGCATATTTAGTAAAAGTAAAACAGAATGCGGGGAAAGATGCAGATGGAGTGGAACAGGGTGAGATAATTATCCAGTATGGATATGATGAATTGATGGGAACAAAACTCTGGGAGATTGATCCAAATGGAGCATTAACAGAGTATGGTTATGATAATCTTGGTCGTTTGATCTGGGTGACATATCCTGATGAAACAGATGAGTATCCTGAGATTATAGATAATTTGTCACCTGACCAGTATCAAAACCGTGAAGATAATCCAGTTAAATTGCAGATTTATGATGATACCATGGAAGATACCAATGATTCAATTAATGTCGCAAAGGTAGCCAATGTTGTTTTAAATAGAGAGATTGATGAAACGGTTTATGCAAACATTGTGACAGATATAGATACTATTGTAGATATAATTCCTGAAAACTATGATTTTCAGATAGTGAATCTCGCGAGATATGAATATGATGAACTGAATCGAATGGTTGAGATAAAGCAATACTTAAAAGAAAGTGAATTGCAAGAATTTGATGGTGAAAAACAATCATCACCATTTGTAACCCACTTTGACTATGATCAGGTAGGAAATCGCATAAAAGAGATAGATGCAGAAGGATATGTAACCTTTAAAGAATATGATGGATTGAATCGTTTGACAGATATTTATTATCCAGATGGGGAGAAATATAAAGCAACCTGGAATGAGGCCACAAATTATCATCTAAATATTGAATATGACTCGATAAGTAATAAAAGAATAGTGACTGATCCAGAAGGACGAATCACAGAAGAGATCAAGGATTGGAATGGTAGGGTTCGGGAAGTTACAAAATATAATGATGGTGAGAAATATACTTCCTATGCAGCCTATGACAGGTTTGGAAATCAGGTAAGGATTATAGATGGAAAAGGTCAGAAATATGACTTTATCTATAATGATCTGAACCAGACTGTAAAAGAGATCATGCATGAAACGGAGGTTATCCTGCCAGATGGTTCTTTACAATATTCGTATCGACCAGAGGTTAGTTATGAATATGATAAGTTGGGTAGAAAGATTGTAGAAATAAAACCAAATGGAAACGCTACCTCCAAAATGGGAGATTACAGGCTGGACTATGACTATGATGGGTCAGGGCGTTTAGTTAAAACAGTTGTTAATAAGTTTGATCAAAACCTTGTGACAAAAAATTATTATAATTCTACAGGTAATGTAATTAAAAGTGTTGATCCAGAAGGGAGAACCGTTCAGCAGTTTTACCATCCACGAGGCTTGGTACTTGCAGAGGTCGATCCAATAGGACGTATTGTCTATCATCAATATAATGAATTGGGCAAAGAAATTGCAGTGACAGATCCAAGAGGGGTAGTAGAAGAATCAGAAGCAGACTTTGAAGGAATAAATGTTGAAATCCTTGGTACAACCTATCGAATAAATTCTGATTATACTACAAAGGTTGAATATGATTCTCTTGCAAGACAGGTTAAAGCAACCGATCTAATGGGTAATACGATAGAGATTCAGTATAATCGGGTAGGAGCTAAACTCTTTGTGA
>JAGMES010000367.1 GCA_023128035.1 Halanaerobiales bacterium
TTGTAAAGTGTTGAAAAAACACACTTGGTTTATTCCGAGAGACTATTTAGAGCAAAGGAGGCTCCTAGGTATAAGAGAGAATAATACTAAGCAAAAAGTTATAACTACAAAGAACAAATAACAAAGTTGTACTTAGAACCTGAATATGATTTTAATGGAACTAGAATACATAGAAAGTTAAAAAAAATAGGATATGAAGGAACTAATAATCCAGTATACAGGTTTTTAGCTAAGTTGTCTGATGATAAATCAAAAGTAAGTAAAAAAGGTAAGTGTTAAATAGCCCCCACCTAAAAAAATAATTGGTACCCTTTGTCAAGGACATTTTAAAAAAGACCAGCTCTAACGAGTAAAATATTATTGACTGAAAGTCCGTGTCCTGCACCCCGATATCTTGGACAAGAAGTCTTCACCTTTTTACTTATCTATTCTATGCTCCAGTCCGACCTGAATTTTAAATTTGACATAGAGCCCTTAAGGATATGAATATGGGGTTCAAGGGCGAAGGGTGTTCGCCTAGCGAATAAGCTTATCATATCCACCGCTACTATCCTTAAACCCTTTAGTGATAACTACCCTTACAAGCTCTCTAATTCTTTCTATGGTGATGAGACCTACATCAAGGTTAATGGTAAATGCCAATATATCTTCTTTATCTTTTATGCTGTTAAAAAGATCATCCTATCTCAGAAGTAGAGTGGTAAAAAATGAAGCAGAAAATTGTATTAAAATAAAGGAATATATTAAGCAAAAGTTGAATTTTTATTGTGATAGAGTCTGTTTCAAATAAGCTCTTTCGATGTTTTTCACGCATATATATGCCTTTTAACACTTTTAATTTTACTTATTACTCAATAAAATTTTTTATGTCTGAATACTGTATCTAATAAATTTGATTCTATTGCAAAGTTTAGTTTCACTTGCTTACGAAATTTTAGCATTTCCTTTTGAAGTCTTGAATTTTGCATGACTGGACTGAAAAATTATGGATTTTCTTCCACTGAATAAGTAAACTCTTTGTCAGCGATCAAATAAGGAATTGATAATCCTATCTTCTTTAGACGTTCTAAAGAGGGCAATAACACTTTCTGATCTGAAACCTTAGAATTTAACGTATTTTTTCTATATCCAACAAAATACCTATTTTGATTTACTTTTATTAGCTGTCTTCCTGTTGTCGCATCTGGATCAGAAAACCGTGGAGTACAAGTACATTTATCAGGGTTACTACATACACATTCTTTTTTAAAACCCCCAACAGCAGCATAAATAGGCCGTGAATCAAGACTGCATATCATCAAGTTTAAAAATCCTTCTAGCTTTTGGGTTTGACTTAAAATAGTTTCATCTAATTCATTAAGCTTATTGCCAATACCTAATTCTTTTCTGAAGCGATTTAATACAGAGTGAATGGGGATATTCAATAAGTCGAGAAACTATTTTTCGAATAAATTCATCTTCAATAAAAGAAAGGTAATCTACCAGTTCCAAATCATAACCTAATGTGCTATAATAGAGGGGAGAAAATAATTCGAGTTGAGTATTCAAAGTTTTCACCTCTTTCATTGTCATTGTGGTTAATGGTTTTGGCGACTATATTTTATCACAATAATGAATAGAGGTGTATTTATTTTTGTAAAAAAAATATCTATTCGTATTGCTGTATAATTATTCGGTGATTTTATTTATGAAACAAACTCTGATAAGGGTCAATGTAAAAAGACTTTTGGGAAAATATGTTTATTAGCCTGATGAGCAGGAAACAGCAGTAGAGACTGTTAGAGAGCAGGTTGAGTTGATGTGTAGTAATGAGGGATAGAATTTAAAGTACACTGATTTTCAAATTTATAACGATTATTTCTAACATATTATTAAATGATTAGCCCACAAAAAGTAGTTGCATAAGAGCTTGCATACCATATAAAGTACTGAAATGGCGAGATCAGTACTTTATATGGTATGCAAATGCGACTAAAATACTTTTTGT
>JAGMES010000368.1 GCA_023128035.1 Halanaerobiales bacterium
TATGAAAAAAGTTCAGTTTATTTAAATATTTATACTTTTAAAGACCGTTTTTAAAAGAAGCGGTCTTTTCACAATTATTTTTAGGCTGTAAAAAAAACTTGTGGCAAATCAAGTAAATATTTGAAACACTCTTCCCGTAATGGTATTTTTATGATAAAATAGAAAGTGTCAATATTATTACAAATCAACACCAATAAAAGTTTTATATAGATCACTGTGTAAATTATACTAAAAAAGTTGTACATAGGTGATGGAGAAAAATAAAATATCGACATAAGGTAGGGGGGGAGAATTAACTCTTAATAAGCTATCATGTTTAGGAGATTTTAATAAAAGCGATTTTTAGAGAGAGAGGAGTAAGAGAGGATGGAGAAAAGAAAGGTTATAAAAATCAATAAGCTAACACCAATGCAAAGTGGAATGTTATTTCACAGTCTTTTAAATCCAAATGCAGCAACTTATTGTGAACAAAACTGTTACTACATTGAAGGCAATATTAATATAAAATGTTTAAAAGAAGCTTGGCAGAAGGTTGTTGATCGATATGAAGTTTTTCGCACGGATTTTAGATGGAAAAATGTTAAAACACCTGCCCAAATTGTTGTTGATCAAAATGAAGCTGATATAACTGAATTTGATATTACTGATTTAAGTGAGGTTCAACAGGAAGAATATATTGGTGAATTTAAAAGAGAAGACCTAGCGAAAAAATTTGATTTTGAAAATGGTCACTTAAATCGATTATCCATGATTAAACTTTCAGATAATAAATATTTCATGTGTTGGACATTCCATCATATTCTTCTTGATGGATGGAGTGTATCAATTGTTTTATCAGATTTTTTTAATATTTATAATTGTTTTTTACATAAAAAACCTTTACCAGAAAAAACAATTACACAATTTTCTGATTATCTCATGTGGTTAAAAAAGCAGAATCAAAACAAAGGTTTAAAATTTTGGCAAGATTATATGAAAGAGTTTGAACAACCAACCCTGCTACCATATGATCAAAATCCAAAAAAGGATGAAATCATTACTGATGTTGCAACTAGATTAATACGTTTTACTGAAGAAAAAACACAAGAAATTGAAGAATTTTGTAAGAATTATAGCATAACTACAAATGCCTTTATCCAGACTGCTTGGGGGATTTTGCTCCAGAAATTCAATAACAGTAGTCAAAGCTGTTTTGGAATGACTGTTTCGGGACGCCCAGTGGAGTTGAAAAAAGTAGAAAGCATTGTAGGAAATTTTCTTAATACATTACCAGTATTAGTTCAAACGAAAGAAAATAGTACAGTTAAAGAATTATTAATAAAAACAAATGATGAATTAGTAGAGATTAGAGAATATGAGTATGTATCTTTGGCTGAAATACAAAATATGTGCAATCATTCTGAAAAACTGTTTGATTCCATTGTGGTTTTTGAAAATTTCTTGATTCAATCAGAAGTGAAAGAGGTAGAATTGGACTTTTCGGTTTCTTATGATTCAGCGTTTGAAATGGCGAATTATGATTTTGCTATTTCAGTTGGAAATGATGGATCGATGATTATAAAACTATCCTATAATGAGAAAGTATTTAGCTCAGAAGTTGTAGAGAGAATTGAAAAAAGCGTAATACAATTAATCAACACAATGCTTACTGAACCAGATCAATTAGTTGCTGAGATTAGTATTATATCAGCAGAAGAAAAAGAGTTAGTATTATTTGAATGGAATAATACAGAAGTAGACTATCCTAAAACTACAACAATCCAGCAATTATTTGAAGAACAAGTTTTAAGAACACCTAATAATTGTGCTATTGTTTACAAAGATCAAAAGTTAACCTATCGTGAACTAAATGAAAAAGCGAATCAACTGGCTAGAGTGTTAAGAACTAAGGGAGTAGGTTTAGATCAGGTAGTAGGAATTATGTTGGATCGTTCTTTAGAGATGATTATTGGAGTATTGGCCATAGTTAAAGCAGGAGGAGCATATT
>JAGMES010000369.1 GCA_023128035.1 Halanaerobiales bacterium
TTATTATGAAATTAATCAGATTACGATAAGTTTTCTACCTACTCAAGTTGCAGAAAAATTCGTGGAATTAGAAAATAACTCACTACGCTATCTTCTAGCTGGAGGAGATAAACTAAAAACTTATCATAAAGGAAGTTATCAATTAGTTGACAACTATGGGCCAGCGGAAAATACAGTTGTCACAACAACTTTTATTGCAAACAAAAACTATGATAATATCCCTATTGGTAAACCTATCTCCAACAATCAGGTTTATATTCTTGATCAAAATAATCACTTACAGCCAATAGGTATTCCTGGTGAGTTATGTGTTGCAGGAAAGAGTTTAGCAAGAGGATATTTGAACAGAGAAGAACTAACTAATGAGAAATTTGTTCAAAATCCATTTACTGATGCTAGCCTGAGCGAGAGAATGTATCATACTGGTGATCTGGCAAGATGGCTTCCAGATGGAAATATTGAATTTTTAGGACGGATAGATCATCAGGTTCAGGTTAGAGGTTACAGAATTGAGTTAGGCGAAATTGAAAAACAACTATTGGAGAATGAAAAAGTTAATGAGGTCGCAGTAGTGGGTTTTAAAGATCAAGATGATGCTATTTATCTTACAGCATATATTGTCTCTGATATGGAGTTAAATGTTTCTGAGCTTAAAGACTTCCTTGCAAAGAGATTGCCAGATTATATGATTCCAGCATATATTGTTCAGCTTGAACAATTACCGCTAACATCAAACGGTAAAGTTGATAAAAAAGCTTTACCTGAACCAGATAATATTTTGCACATGGATAAAGAATATGTAGAACCGCGAAACGAAATCGAAACAAAGCTGGCGCAAATCTGGTCAGATGTACTCGGAAAAGAAAAAATTGGTATCAATGATAACTTCTTCGAACTAGGTGGACATTCTTTGAAAGCTACTGATGTTGTTTCTAAAGTATATAAAGAATTTGGTGCAGATATTTCTTTAAGAGAAATCTTTATAAACCCAACGATTAAAGAACTGGCTAAATGTATTTCAAAAGTTGAAAAAGAGATATATTCTTCTATTCATGTATTAAAAGAAAGAGATTACTATCCAGTATCATCAGCACAGAGAAGATTATATATCCTTGATCAGCTGGAGAATGCGAATACAAGTTACAATATTCCTGGTGCCATGATCATTGAAGGTGAATTAAAACTAGAACGTTTGGAAGATGCGGTTCATAGTTTGATCAATCGACATGAAGCATTACGTACATCATTTGAGTTAATAGAAGGAGAACCTGTTCAGAGAGTTCATCAAGATGTAGATTTTAATATCCAACATATTAAATCTTCTATTAGTAATGTCGAAACTGTCGTTAAAGAATTTATTAAACCTTTTGATTTAAGTCAGGCACCGTTGTTGAGAATAATACTTGTAGAACTGGAAGAAAAATATTTACTCCTCTTTGATCTACATCATATTATTGCCGATGGAACAACGATGGGGATACTAATAGATGAATTGATTCAACTCTATGATCAAAAAGAGTTGCCAGAATTAAAGATACAATACAAAGACTTTGCAGCATGGCAGAGTGATTTATTTAACTCGGATCAAATTAACAAACAGGAACAGTATTGGTTGGAACAATTTGCGTCTGAGATACCTATTTTGGAGTTACCTCTGGATTATCCTAGACCTACAATGAAGAGTTTTGCTGGAGATGTCGTAAAATTTGAAGTAGATAAAGAATTGGTTGACAAGTTAAATCTATTGTTAGCTAATTATGGTGGAACACTTTATATGCTCCTTCTGGCCTCCTTTAATATTCTTTTAGCAAAATATTCAGGTCAGGAAGATATAATAGTTGGGTCTCCAATAGCAGGAAGACCTCATGTAGATTTATCAAGAGTGGCAGGAATGTTTGT
>JAGMES010000037.1 GCA_023128035.1 Halanaerobiales bacterium
GCTTTAGCTGGACGAGTTCACTTGATTACTTTGCAAAAACATGCCCCCCGATAGTAACAGTTTTTTGTTTACGATTAAACCACCAAGCGTTAGGAGCATATTTAGGATTTATAAAGTACAAAGCTCCTAATGTTGGATCACTGCCATTTAATGCTTCCCTTGCTGCCTTATAAGCAGATGATGAAGGCTTAAGATTTATTTGTCCATTACTAACAGCTTCAAATTGAGATTTTTGCAAAATCACCTTCTCAATTGTATTTGAAAAACGGGAACTAATAACACGATTTAAGATTACAGCTCCAACTGCAACTTTTCCTAAATAAGGCTCACCTCGGGATTCACCATGAATTACTCGAGCCAACAAATTTAACTCATAATCTGAAATTGTTCTAGATAAAATCTGCTTAGCTGTCAATCCCTTAGTTGGCAAAATAATCTCCTGACCAATTCGAATTGCGGAATTATCTAAATTATTTAAAGCCTTGATTACCGAAACAGTAGTACTAAATTCCTGAGCCAGATCATATAAATTATCTCCTCTTTGAATATGATATACGATGCGTGCACTAGTCGGAATATTAACTTTTATCTTTTCTTTGGCAATTCGAACAGAGTATTCTCCCCAATCCATCAGTTTAAATTCTAATCCTGTAGAAGAAAAAAGAGTCGCCTCTGGAAGATTCACTTCCTCAAAAAAAGATTGATCACCAAAAGGGATTCTTATTTCTTTTCCCGGATATAAAACAGTTTTGTCTGTTAAATCATTTGCTTTTTTTATCACCGAAACCTTTATATTATATTTTTTAGCAATAAAAGTAAGATTGTCGCCTTCTTGAATTGTGTAAACCAGACGGAATACCGGTTCATTTTTAGCTACAACATGTGATACATTTATAAAAAGGATACTTAAAATTAACACTGTAAAAATTATCTGGACTCTATAACCCTTCATTACACACCCCCATAAAATTCAATTACCCTATAATATAAAATCTTCAACTTTTTTGATCAATTGATCAAAAGTATTTATATAAATCCCTGTATTTTCAGGTAAAGATTTTAAAAAGATTTTACCATACGATTTAACATAAATTCGTGGATCAAAAACTACGACTACACCTCGATCATCTTTAGAACGAACCAAGCGTCCAAATCCTTGTTTAAATTTTATCACTGCATTTGGTAACATAAAGTGAATAAAAGGATTTTTGCCTTCTCGCTCCATCTTCTCAACCCTTGCTTCCACAATCGGTTCTGAGGGAACCTGGAAGGGTAATTTCATAATCACTACACAAGAAAGATCGTCCCCTGGAATATCTATTCCTTCCCAAAAACTAGATGTTCCAAAGATAACCCCGCATTCTCCACCCTTAAAGTTTTGAATAATCTTTTGACGCGAACTTTCCCCTTGTTTAAAAATCTGAATTCCTTGTTCCAATAAAGGCATTTTCAATGCTTGATAAAAAAAGTTTAGCATTCGATATGATGTGAAGAGAACCAAGCTCCTCCCCCTCATGACTTTTAAAAGTTCCAAAAGATGTCCTTGTACTTCTTTTGAATAGCTTGTCATATTGGGTGATGAAATATCTTTTGCTATAGCTACCATGGCTTGTTCCTGATAATTAAAAGGTGAACCAACGATTAAATCATCTACCCGCTCATGAGCTAGACCCAAACTCTCACTTAGGTATTTAAAATTCCCGTGTACTGTTAAAGTCGCAGAAGTAAAAATAACTGTATCCAAAGCATCTACCACATGTTCATTAATCTCTCCAGCAATCTCTAATGGAGCTGCCTGTAAAGTACAATAGAGTTCATTTTTTTTACGATAAGACACTTCCAACCAATATACAAAATTCTCATCCTCTATATTGACAATAAATTCGATTGTTCTCCAAACTCTTTGAAGTTGAGTAATCCTGCCTTCTAATTCAATCAAAAGACTTTCATAATCTGGTACTTCTTCAGAAAGAAATTGATCCATCTCCAAATACAATAATCTCATTTTACGTCCAAGTTGGTTTAAGGCATTCATCAAATCCTCACCTGCTGAACAAACTTCATCTTGCCACTCAGAATTACAAGTTGTACTTTTCGTCAAACGCAGTTTGTTTTCACCAGTATTTTTCTCACTACTTTGATACATTGAAAAAAATTCAGCAACTTGATTAAAAAAATGATGTCCAAAATCTCGAACTTTCAAAAAAGCAGGAACTATCTCTATATCAATTAACCTGAGAGCCTCATATTTCAAATCATTGCTTAATGTCGCTTTAGTCAATGCTCCACGAATCCCTAATAACAAACCCTGTTGATGCCTCGTATCTTTCGTATTATAAATAAATTGAAGTAGACGTAAAAAACTATATCTGGTCAATTGATAACCCAAATACTCTGTAGCCACATGTTCAATATTATGAGCTTCATCTAAAACTAAATGCTTATATTTAGGTAAAACAGCCATTTCACCATCACCTCGCTCTTTTCGGACTCCTAAATCCGCGAAAAGCAAATGATGGTTCACAATCAACAGATCAGCTCCTGCTGCCTCTCTTCTAGCACAATGAAGAAAACATCCCCGAAAATGAGGACATTTACTTCTCAAACAGGTTTCTGCTTCCGATGATATCTTTTCCCATAAATCATTTGGTGGTTGAAAGGAAAATTCACTTTTTGAACCAACATTTTCTTTAAAAACCAAATGATTAATCTGAGTCATGACCTCAAGTTCCTCGTCACCCAATTCTTCATGACCCTGATTTAAATAATTTAACTTTCTAAGACAGATATAATTACGTCTACCTTTAACCAAAACACTTTTAAACTCCCTTGACAACAAAGGAGTCAACGTTCTCTCTAAAAGAGGGATATCTTTAAAAAATAGTTGTTCCTGAAGATTAATCGTATTAGTTGAAACCACCACTTTTTCGCCGTTGTTTACTGCCCACTGAACAGCAGGAACTAAATATGCCATTGACTTACCTGTACCTGTTCCAGCTTCTGCCATAAGATGACGACGATTATTAAAGCTATATACAATCGATTTAACCAGATCAATTTGCTGAGAACGATATTCATATTTTTCTAATCCACAGCTTAACGCTCCATCATTATCAAAAAACTGTATAATATCACTGGTTTTCAACCTGTTTCGGTCCTTTGGTATATATGGTTCTACAACCATATATCCTTCTGATACTTGATTATTAATAATTAAAAATCCTGCCCCGCGACTCCCAACCTTAGAAGCTACTCTTAAATCTGCATCAGAAGGAATTAACCGACCAGATGGATGGTTATGAATGAAAACCGTGGCCGGCTTTAAAGTATTAATAATAGCAGGTGCTGCTGTGGAATGACCTCGCGCTAAAATCTCTATTTGGTCAATCATACCAGTCTCAGAATTGATGAAACCCTTAGAGACCACTTCCTGACCTTTTGCATCTGTAATTTCCTTTTTCAGCTTTTCAATTGCTTCAAAACATATCAAATCATCTAAAAACACCAAATTTCCACTCCCATCTTTCGAAGAGGATTATTATAGAGCAAGCTCTCTCATCTTTGCTAAATTTATTATAAAATCTCCTTCGTCATTTTCTGGTGTCTCAAGAATAAATGGAATATCATATTTAACTATTAAAGGATGATTTATAATTGCCCTAAAACCTGTCTCACCAAGAATTCCCTTTCCAATATGCTCATGCCTATCTAGATTAGAGCCTAATTCACCTCTAGCATCATTGGCATGGATCACTTTCAATCTTTCAATTCCAATCACCTTATTGAAAAAAGTAAAAACTTGATCCACAGATTCCAATTCGATCTTGATCCTTAATAAGCTCCATCAATTCTTTTAATTCTTCAAAAGTTCTGCCAATTTCGGTACCTGTCCCAGTTCTTTCGCTCGACCAAGAGCTTTATCAATTCCTCCAGCAATGGAAACATGAGCACCTATCCGCATCCAACTCACTCCTCTTATTTTTAGCAAAATTATCTAACTATATGCTATTTTACCCAATAAGAATATTTACATTCTTTAATAAATTTCTAGATCAAATTCGCTTATCCTTTTTTTTATCTTTAATAATTTTAGGAAAAAAAACGCTCCAATAATCAAAAATTTAATTAGCTAAAAATCTAATCCATTCTGTTAATTTCTTTAACACCCTCTGTATTGACCAAGGAATCATTTCCTGCATACACCAAAAGCCAATCCCAGTAATCCTCCCAAACTCATGATAGCTCAATCTCTTTTCCTCTTATAAAAAAAATCTACTTTTTTTGACATTATATTTCTTATATTTGCCATAAGAGTCTAAAATCCCTGCTTGATGAAAATTATAAAATGATTCGCTCAAAAAAATTCAAAATAAAAAGACACCTCTTGGTGCCTTCTATAAATTCTTATTTATCTTCAGTAGCTTTTTCTTCTTTTGGAGCATATGGATCTTCAATTCCCATTTCCTCAAGAGCATCTTTACGAGATAAATTAATTCTACCCTGATCATCTATAGCGACAACTTTCACCCACATTTCATCGCCTACTTTTACAATATCTTCAACATTTTTTACATGATGTTTAGCAAGTTTAGAAATATGGCATAATCCTTCCTGACCTGGTACAATCTCAATAAAAGCACCAAAATTCATAGCCTTTTTAACCTTACCCAAATAAAGATCTCCAACAACCACATCTCTTGTAAGGTTATAAATAATTTCACGAGCAGTTTCTCCGTCTTCTTGATTAGTCGACAGAATAAATACACTACCATCATCTTCAATATCAATCTTAACTCCTGTTTCTTCAACAATCTTTTTGATCATCTTACCACCAGGGCCAATTACATAACGAATCTTCTCTGGATCAATCTTCAGTGTAATCATACTTGGCGCATATGGAGAAAGTTCTGAACGTGGTTCACTTATCGCTTTTAGCATCTCACCTAAGATAAATAAGCGTCCAATCTTAGCTTGCTCTAAAGCAATTGCCAAAACCTCTCTAGATACTCCTGCAATCTTAATATCCATCTGAAGAGCAGTGATGCCCTCTTGAGTACCAGCAACTTTAAAGTCCATATCACCATAATGATCTTCTGCACCTTGAATATCTGATAACACAACGAATTGTTCACCATCACCCATAAGTCCCATAGCAATACCTGCAACAGGTGCTTTAATTGGTACACCACCATCCATCAAAGCCAGAATACTTCCACAAATACTCGCTTGAGAAGAAGAACCATTTGACTCCAATACTTCAGAAACAAGACGAATTGTATAAGGAAATTCTTCATGAGTAGGGATTACAGGTTCAATCGCTCTCTCGCCTAAAGCACCATGACCTATCTCACGCCGACCTGGAGAACGAATTGGTCTTACCTCTCCTACACTATAAGGTGGGAAGTTATAATGATGCATAAATCGCTTAGTCTCTTCTTCACCTAATCCAAAGAGAATCTGCTCATCACTAGCTGCTCCTAATGTTACTACTGAAAGCGCCTGAGTTTGTCCACGTGTAAAAAGGCCTGAACCATGCACTCGAGGTAATAAACCTACTTCGCAAGAAATTGGACGAATCTCATCAGTTTTTCTTCCATCTGGTCTAATCTTTTCAACCAAGATAAGCTTCCGTATAATCTCTTCAACCATATTATTTAGAACCTTTTTGACATCTTTCAACTTTTTATGTGTATCTTGCAAATTCTCAGCAGTAAACTGATCTTCATAAGATATCACAACACCATCAATAATCGCACTTACTGCAGTATTTCTCTCTTGTTTTTCAGGAATCCGTAAAGCTTGATTTAATCGTTCATAAGCCTTTTCGCGGATATCTTCCTCAAGAGCTTCATCTATTACTTTTACTTCAAATTCAATCTTTGGTTTGCCAGCTTCAGCTTGCATTTTTTCCTGCTCAGCAACAATCTTTTTAATCTCCTCATGACCAAACATTATCGCACCCAGCATTTGTTCTTCAGAAACTACTTTCGCTCCTGCTTCAACCATCATTACAGCATCTTTTGTTCCAGCTACAATTAAATTGATTAAGCTTCGTTCCTTAAGTTCAGTCTTTGGATTTACTACAAATTCACCATCCACTAAACCAACGCGAACTCCACCAATTGGCCCATCAAAAGGAATATCAGAAAGCATCAAGGCCATCGAAGCACCATTCATTGCCAAAATTTCAGGATCGTAATCTGAATCTACTGATAATACTGTCGCAATAACTTGTACATCATGACGGAATCCTTCTGGAAAAAGTGGGCGAAGTGGACGATCAATCAAACGAGCCGCGAGAGTCGCTGCATCACGAGGACGTCCTTCCCGACGCATAATACTTCCTGGAATTTTACCTATAGCATATTCTCGTTCTTCATAATTAACCATTAATGGAAAATAACTTATTCCTTCACGCGGTTCAGACATTGCAGCAGTTACTAATACTACAGTTCCACCGCTCCGAACCAATACAGATGCATTAGCTTGCTTTGCCAGTTTACCACTTTCAACCGTGATTTGGTCTTCAGCAAACATAAATTGCCATTGGCGCATATAGTTGTTACCCCCTTCACTTTTTGTGTATCATTTTTTCTATGATTAGTATACCCTACGATTGTGCGTACATAATCAAATTCATACATATTTACTGGATGTTATAATCCAATATGTACCTTTTTAAAAGAATTAAAATTAAAATTAAGAGCGGGCTACTACCCGCTCTTATTTTGACATATTAACCTCTAATTCCCAGCGTAGAAATAATCGTACGGTATCTAGTAACATCATTGTTTTTTAAGTACCGTAAAAGTCCCTTACGCTTACCTACCATCTTCAAAAGACCTCTCCGGGAATGATGGTCCTTTTTGTGTTCTTTTAAATGTTCAGTAAGAAGCTTAATTCGCGTTGTTAAAATAGCGATCTGTACCTCAGGAGAACCAGTATCACCCTCAGACAATTGAAACTCAGCGATGATTTCATTTTTTCTTTCTGTACTTAACATTCCCATTTCACCTCCTCATTTTAGAATCCCCATGTCCCAAGAAAAACGTCGGAGTTTCGTTATTCCTAGATCAATGGTTCAATATAGTCGATGTAATAACTACGCTATTACATCTTAAGTTTAACAACTTTCGGAAGGAAAATTTTCCCCTTCAAGAAGTGGACTCCAACCAAAAGGTAATTCTAAATAGATAATTTAACCCCACTTCCAAGAGCTAAGAGCCCTATGCCTTCCGAAAATGTTGCTAAATTTAAAACTTACCTATCACAGTTATGATAAGACGGCCTGTATCTAAATCTTTAGCCACAATATCAAATAACCGACCATCTCTGGAAATGAAACCTCTAAAACGTGTAGCTATAGGAATTCGACCCGGTAAAACTTTAGCAGCTCTGATTACATCATTAAGGCAAATTCCTTGTTGACGATTTTCAGCCAATCGCTGCTTAACATGCTTAGTAATAATTACTTTCATAAAACTAGAGAAACTCCTTTATATTTGAGCTAAACTCCTCTGATTGCTGCAATATTACATACAAAGCATCTTTAAAAGCCATTGCCTCATAATCTGCTTGACCAGCTTGACGATAATAAAATTTAAGCTCTTCTAGCAATTCTTGAAACTCTTGGCTTAGACAAATTTGAGATACTATTGCAACCATCTGCCGTAACTCACGATCAGACATCCTCTGTAAGGAAATCATTAAGCTACACCCCTAACGTCCATTTCCTATAATATTTTAACACAAAAGCTAACCAGTGTAAACCCTTATTACCTCAATATCTATCATTATTCGAATAAAATTTATCAAACAAAGTTTGTACACAAAATTTGGCGAGCTTTTTTAACATCATCTTTAATTTGCCCAACTAATTCATTAATTGAATCAAATAAACGTTCAGTTCGAATCATTAAAATTAACTCAACCTCTAAAAACTTATCATATAAATCATTCGAAAAATCCATAATATGAATTTCAATAGAGAGTTCATTTTTGTTAAATGTAGGCCGAAATCCAATATTAGCAACAGCAGGATATCTTTCTCCATCCATTTCAATATACACTGCATAGACACCGTATTTAGGAATAACAAAATCATCAACTAAGGTCACATTGGCTGTAGGAAAACCTAATTGACGACCTCGACCATCTCCATGAGTTACTTTACCTGCTAATGTATAAGGTCTACCTAGGTAAACAGGTAACTTCTCAACTTGCCCATTGATAATTAAGTTACGAATTAAGGTACTCCTTACTTCAACATCATTAATAGATATTGTTTCGAAAGCAGTAACCGAAAAGCCAAACTCCTGGCCTAACTCCTTCATCCTCTCCACGTTTCCCATACTATCTCGCCCAAACCGATAATCTTCTCCCACTATAACACCTTTTACATTCAAATATTTAACCAAATAATTTTTTACAAATGAATGAAACTCCGTTGATGCAAATTCTTTTGTAAAATCTTTAACAATCAATCTATCTACACCAAGTTCAGAAATAATTTTCTTTTTCTGAAAAAGAGTAGTAATCACTCCTGGAGATCGTTCTGGTTTTATTATTTTTAAAGGATGAGGATAAAAAGTAAATACACCACTTAAAAAATCTAAAGCCTCTGCCTGACGGACGGTTTCTTTTATTAAAACACGATGACCACAATGAACCCCATCAAAAGACCCCAAAGCCACCACCATTGGTTTACCATAATTATTCAAAATATCTTGATTTGTAATCAACTGCATTTTGTACACCTCTCAGGCAAAAACTTTCAATGGTTTAACAATTAGATTTTCAATATCTATCACTTTCGAAATAGATATAAAATCTTTTAAACCATAGACCCTAACCAAATCTCCCTGCTTTATTTCAAGTGGTATCTCCAGATAATCTCTTTTTTGCAAACTAACACCATTCACTGCTTTTTTCATTGCTTGATCTTTAATTAAAATTTTTGGCATTGAACGAATTCCGCAATCTATAGGTAAAATAATATCTGATATTTTACCTGCCTCGCAAATATCTTGTAGTTCATCAAGTGTCACACTTTCTTCTAATGCAAATAGACCTGTACTAGTTCGCACCAAATAAGAAAGGTGTGCCCCACACCCCAACACTTGCCCTATATCATGAGCAAGTGTTCGAATATAGGTTCCTTTTGAACACTCCACATCAATCATAAAACGAGGCTCAGAATGGGTATCTAGATCAACTTTAAGGAGATTGAGAGCATAAATCTCCACATTTCGAGGTTTCCGCTCAACCTCAATCCCCTTTCTAGCTAGTTCATAAAGTCTTTTACCCTTATGTTTAACCGCTGAAACCATAGGTGGAATTTGTTGAACTTTACCAACAAATTGATCTAAAACTTGTTGTAACTCAATCACATCTATTTTTCCAACTTCAACTCTTCTGGTCACAACACCTGCTGCATCAAGAGTGTCTGTCTCAATACCTAAAGTTATTTCACCCCTATAGAACTTATGATCTTCCATCAAAAATTCTACCATCCGAGTTGCCTTTCCAAGACAGATAGGCAATACCCCAACAGCATCAGGATCTAAAGTCCCTGTATGGCCAACTTTTTTCATTTTACAGAGTCTCTTTACTTTGGAGACTACATCAAAAGATGTCATGCCTGGGGATTTAAGAATATTTAAAATCCCATCCATAGTTTTTTATCACTCCAGATATTCTGCAATCTTTTTTAATATCTTATCAGGAAGGCTCTCTATATCTCCTTCAAACGACGCTCCAGACGCCCTTAAGTGGCCACCACCACCAAAAGCTTCAGCTACCTTATTTACTGGTACATAGTAGTTAGAGCGAAAGCCTAGCTGGATAAGACCTGGTTCTCTTTCCAGTACACTAAACCCCACTTCCACTCCTTCAATATCTCGTAAATCTCCAGCAATACCATATACATCATCTATAGTAGCATTTGCTTCCTTAAGCATCTTATTATCAATAGTAACCCAAGCGACTCGACCATCAAATGCTCTTTCCATTTTAGAATAAACTAAACCCTTAATTTGAAGCTTAGCCAAGGGATGAGTTCCCAGAAATTCCTTATAAATTCGGCTAGTATCAATTCCCATTTCAATAAAACTAGCAACAATTTTTAGGATATTAGCATTAGTATTGGAATATCTAAAACAACCTGTATCACAAATAATAGCTACGGTTAGGTAATATCCGATCTCTCTGGTTATCTGGACTCCCATTTCATTGATGAGTGAATATATAATCTCTCCAGCAGCAGCTGCATTTACATCTACATAATTATAATTACCATAAAATGAGTTTGTCATATGATGATCAATATTTACAATAGTTAAATCATGCTCTGGAAAGTTAGGAACCCTACCCAAATCACCACTATCTATTGCAATAAAAAGTTCATCTTCTGGTTCAAAAGTAAAATCAGGTAGATATACAAAATCCCACTCATCTTTTAGAGGTTTAGCATTTCCAGTTAAAGGTTTTTCCAAAACTAGACGTACTTTTTTACCTAGTTTTTTTAAAGCAGTACCTAACCCAAGCATAGAGCCAACACAATCACCATCTGGATCAATATGCCCAGTAATTACAAACTGCTGGTGATTGTTTATAAGCTCAGCAATCTCTTTTAGTGTATTTTCATTCAGTACATTCGTCTTCTCCATCATCATTACCTAGCCTTTCCGTTTTATTAATTCCTGTAAGAAGTTCATTAATATGAGCTCCATATTGAACACTCTCATCAAATCGGAAGGTAATTTCAGGAATATGTCTCAAACGAAGATGTTTACCAACCTCTCTACGAATAAATCCAGTAGCGGTTTTTAAACCCTTCATAGATTCATTTTTCTTCTCATCATCACCAAATACACTAATATAAACTTTTGCATTACGCAAATCTCTAGTCACTTCTACATCTGTCACTGTTACAAAACCAATGCGGGGGTCTTTAAGCCCACGCTGGATCAGAACACTTATCTCTTGTTTTATAAATTCAGCGACACGTTCTGCGCGTTGACTCATAAAGATCATCTCCTCAACTTAATCAAGAGTTCGACGGATTTCTTCAATCACAAAGACTTCGATTTCATCTCCCTCTTTTATATCATTATACCCTTCAATACCAAGACCACATTCATAATTTTCATTTACTTCTTTTACATCATCCTTAAAACGTTTCAAAGAAGAAATTTTACCTTCATGAATAACTACACCATTACGAATGAGACGTACATTACCACTTCGGGTAAGTTTGCCGTCAACAACGTATAACCCTGCTACAGTTCCAATTTTTGGTACTTTAAATGTATCTCTAACTTGAGCTCGACCTGAAACTACTTCCTTATAATCAGGTTCTAAAAGACCTTCTAAAGCTGCTTTAATCTCTTCAATAGCCTTATAAATTACGCGATATGTCCGTATTTCTACTCTATCTCGCTCAGCTAATTTACGAGCATTCAAATCTGGACGAACATTAAATCCGATAACAATTGCATCAGATGCATTTGCCAGCATAATATCAGTTTCAGTAATAGCACCAACACCAGTATGAATTGGCATAACCCGAACTTCTTCATTACTCAAACGCAATAAAGAATCACGAACAGCTTCTACTGAACCTTGAACATCTGCTTTAATGATCAAATTAAGATCTTTAACTACACCCTCTTCAACCTGCTTAAAGAAATCATCGAGAGAGATACTTTTTCTAGTGTATAATTCTTTCTGACGTTTTTGCTGAGCCCGTTCTTCACCAATTGCACGTGCTGTTCTTTCGTCTCTTACTACTTCAAAGATGTCACCGCCAGCGGGTACCGCAGATAGACCTAAAACAACAACAGGAGTTGAAGGGCCAGCCTCTTTAACCCGTTCACCTTTATAGCTAATCATAGCCCGAACACGCCCAAAAGCTGCACCAACAATCACTGGGTCACCAATCCGCAATGTACCACGCTTAATCAAAACTGTCGCGATAGGCCCAAATCCTTTATCCAACTCTGCCTCTACAACTATTCCATCAGCAAGACGATTTGGATTAGCTTTTATTTCTTCCATTTCAGCTACTAATAAGACCATCTCTAAAAGACCATCAATATTAATCTGCTTTAAAGCAGAAACTTCTACACAAATTGTATCTCCACCCCATGCTTCTGGAACAAGTCCGTGTTCTGATAATTCTTGTAAAACTCGATCAGGGTTTGCATTATCCTTATCAATCTTATTGATTGCAACAATTAGTGGAACGCCAGCAGCCTTTGCATGGCTGATCGCCTCAACAGTTTGTGGCATAACACCATCATCTGCAGCAACAACCAAAATAGCAATATCTGTTACCTGAGCACCTCTAGCACGCATAGACGTAAATGCTTCATGGCCAGGTGTATCTAAAAATGTAATTTTCTTACCATCCACTTCGGTTTGATAAGCACCAATATGCTGAGTTATTCCACCTGCTTCAGTAGCAGTTACATTCGCTTGACGAATCACATCTAATAATGATGTCTTACCATGATCAACGTGACCCATAATTGTAACTATTGGTGGTCTTAATGATAAATCCTTTTTTCTATCTTCAACCTCTTCATTTCTTAATTTATCCTCAGCGGTAACAAATCGTACTTGTTTACCGTAATCTTCAGCTAAAAGTTCAATAGTTTCTGGCTCTAAGTTCTGATTAATTGTAGCCATTATTCCTAATCGCATAAGTTTTCCAATCAAAGAATTAGTATTAGCTTTTAAAAGTTCAGCAAAACTTTTAACCGTAATCGGTAATTTAATATCTAAAATATTCTTATCCCCTGCATCAATAGCAGCAATCTCTTTTGCAACTTCCATTTGGTTTGACCCTTTTATCACTTTACCGTCCACCTTTACACCTTTGCCTTGAGACTTTTTCTTTTTGGCATTTTTATTTTTTTTATTTTTATTATTTTTATAATCAGATTGATCAGTATTAACTTCCTTATCGTTAGAGCTTTTCTCAATCGATTGAGCACTATCATCTTTTGTCTCTTTTGAGTTATTAGCAGTTATCTTTTCACGCAAAATCTTTGCAGTTGCATCCTCAATAGTGCTCATATGACTTGCAACTTCTTCACCTAAATCCTTTAACATTTCAATCAAATCATTACTTTTAACTCCTAATTCTTTCGCCAAACTATACACTCGAACTTTACCCATGAAGCAACACCTCCTCTAAAATTACACCCTACATCATATCTCTTCACCCACTAACAATTCCTTTATGCGGTCTGCAAATCCGTGATCAAGCACAGCTATAGCCGATCTCATTGGTTTACCAATTGCATGCCCTATACTATCTTTATCTCCCCATATAAATAATGGGACTCGATAAAACTCAGATTTTGAACGATATTCTTTTAAAGTATTAGCACTTGCATCACTTGCCACCAATAGCAGAAGTGCTTTCCCACGCTTAACATCGTTTTGAACTTGGGTCGCACCGGAGCTGATTTTACCAGCTCTTTGAGCCAATCCTATTAATCCTTTAATCTTTTTATCATCCCTCATGAGAAGCCACCTTTTCTCGAAGTAATTCTTTGACTTCATCATCAATAGCAGTTTTAAAAGACCGTTCCAATCCCTTGTTCTTAACTGCTTTCTCCAAACAATCCGCTTTTGGACAAATATACGCTCCGCGCCCAGGTTTTTTCCCGGTATTATCGATAAAAAATTCACCCTCAGAAGAACGAACAATCCTAATTAAATTTCGTTTTTCAACCCTTTCTTGACAACCAACACATTTACGAATAGGAATTTTTCGTGTCACAATATCACCTCAATGTTCCTCTTTACCTTATTTTTCCTCATCAAAAATTGAAGGAGATTCAAAAGGTTCCACTTCAGCCTGAGAAACACTCTTTATATCAACTTTCCACCCAGTTAATTTAGCTGCCAATCTAGCATTTTGTCCTTCTTTACCAATTGCTAAAGACAATTGGTAATCTGGCACAACAACCTGAGCAACTCCGTTCTCTTCTTTAATATTAACAGAAACAACTTTTGCAGGGCTAAGCGCATTGGATACAAAAATTGAAGGATTTTCATTATATTCTACAATATCAATTTTTTCACCATTTAACTCATTAACAACAGCCTGAACCCTCATTCCTCTTGGCCCCACACAAGCGCCAACAGGGTCAACATCTGGATGGTTAGAATTCGCAGCAATCTTTGAACGGGAACCCGCTTCACGAGCTACAGCTTTTAACTCTACCACACCTTCGAAAATTTCGGGAACTTCTAGCTCAAAGAGTCTTTTTAAAAGGCCTGGATGGGTTCTAGAAACCATGATTCGTGGACCCTTTGTTGTTTGTTTTACCTCTACGATGTAAACTTTGATTCGATTGCCATTCTGATAATGGTCTGACTTCATCTGTTCAGTAGGTATCAATAAAGCTTCTGTTTTACCAAGATCTATTACTATGTTTTGCTTACTCCTGCGTTGGACTATTCCAGTTAGAATATCACCCTCACGGCTTTGAAACTCACTAAAAATAATACCTCGTTCAGCTTCTCTGATTCTTTGTACAACCACTTGTTTCGCTGTTTGAGCTGCAATCCGGCCAAAATTAGCAGGAGTAACTTCTATTTCAACTATATCCTCTAATTCATAGTCTGGATGCTTGACTCTAGCATCTTGAAGTGAAATCTCAGTTATAAGATTGATCACTTCGTCAACCACTGTTTTCCTTGAATAAACATGCACCTCACCTGTTTCTCTTGAAATCTCAACTTTTACATTTTGAGCAGAGGCAAAATTTCGTTTATATGCTGAGATTAATGCTGCTTCAATTGCGTCAATTAATAACGCTTCGGGTATTCCTTTTTCCTTTTCAATATCTGCTAATGCTCTTAGAAACTCCACGTTCATAAAAAAACCTCCTTGATTAAATCATCTGTTTCGCAGCTGAAAAATCTCCTATGGAAATTAAAACTCAACCGCTAAACGAATCTGAGAAATTTGGTCGCGTGGAATTTCCAATCTTTCTCCCTCGACTTCAACTACCACTTTTCCATCCACCAAACCAATCAGTTCCCCAGTAAATTTTTTCTTTTTCCCGTAAACACGAGTATATGTAGAAATATCTATCCTACGATTCGCAAAGCGAACAAAATCAGCATCTTTTTTTAATGGACGGTCTATGCCAGGCGAGGAAACCTCTAAAGTGTAGCTATCTGGAATAGGATCCTTTTCATCAAGAATTTTGCTTAATCCCATACTGATATTCTGACAATCATCTAAAGTGACTCCATCTACGTTGTCAATAAACACACGTAAAATATATTGATTTCCTTCTTTAAGATATTCAACATCCACCAATTCCAGATTCAGTTCTTGTGCAATAGGCTCTACTATTTGATAAACAATGTCTGCAACTTTTCGACCCATCTTTTTATCCCTCCTTTAGTACCCCCAGTAGATCTTCCCGAAGCTATTTTTAGTCTTCCAAAGAAATGAAAAGATATAACAATATTTTTCTACAGGATAAATGAAAGAGTGGGTAAAAACCCACTCCCTAGAACAATCTACATCAATTTTCACATATAAAACATATGCGAATTCACATAACTACTCAAATTATTTTAACACAAAACTCAAAATTATGCAAGGGGAGAGTCCATTAATTAGAATACTATTACCCAAAGAGAGATAACTGATTCTTTTCTGGCAATCCTTTCAATGTGCCATGTTCTTTCATAACTTCGATGACTGTCTTAGATAATTTAGCCTTTCTAGATAGTTCTTCTATTGACTTAAACATATCTTCTTCATCACAATTTTCAATATCTTGAGGTCTGCAAAGAGCTATATTCTCCGCAGCACTTGCTCCCAATCCCTGTAAACTAATAAATGGTGGGATCAGCTTTCTAGTTTTCTCATCAATCAAAAATTTGGTTGGATGGGATCGATAAATGTCAACCTTATCAAATTCAATTCCTCTTAACATTGCTTCATAAACGATTTCTAATATTGTTAAAAGACCTTTTTCTTTTACAGAAGCATCATTACCTTTCTCTTCTAAAGCTCGTTTCACTTCTATCACATGGTCTAATCCCTTACAAACAATCAGTGCATCAAAATCACTTGCTTTGATAGAGAAATGGGTAGCATAAAATTGTAATGGATAATGAACTTTACAATATGCAATCCTAACAGACATTACCACATATGCAACTGCATGAGCTTTTGGAAACATATATTTGATCTTTTGACAAGATCCTATATACCACTCAGGGACATTGTTTTCTCGCATAATAGCTTCCTCTTCTTCAGTTAAGCCTTTCCCTTTACGCACCTTTTCCATAATTTTAAATGCTATACTACTTTCTAGTCCTTTAAAGATCAAATAATTTAAGATATCATCCCGTACAGAGATTACTTCAGCAAGTTTTGCTTTCTTACTCCGAATCAAATCCTGTGCATTATTAAGCCAAACTTCTGTCCCATGAGAAAGACCCGAAATTCGCACTAATTCTGCAATAGTGCTTGGTTTAGTTTCTTCCAGCATACCCCGAACAAATGAGGTTCCAAATTCCGGAATTCCGAAAGTTCCCATTTGTGCTCCTAATTGTTCCGGAGTCAAACCTAATGGTTCTGTTGAAGAAAAAAGTTTCATCGTCGCTAGGTCATCAAGCGGAATTTTTTGAGGATCAAAATCAGGATCAATTTTTCTTATCAAATCCTGAAGCATTCTAAGAATTGTCGGAGCATCATGACCAAGTATATCCAATTTTAAAAGATTGTCATGAATTGAATGATAATCAAAATGAGTCGTCCTTACATCGGTATTCATATCATTAGCAGGATGCTGAATAGGACAAAAATCATAGACTTCATACTCATTTGGAACAATCATTAATCCACCAGGATGCTGTCCTGTTGTACGGCGTACACCTGCACAACCTTTAACTAAACGCTGAATTTCGGCAGCACGAGCAGAGATACCTTTCTCATCCAAATAGTTTTTTACAAAACCAAAAGCAGTTCTATCTGCAACTGTAGATATAGTACCAGCACGAAATACATAATCACGTCCAAAAAGTTCCTCTGTAAATTTATGAACAACAGATTGATAGTCTCCTGAAAAGTTAAGATCAATATCAGGTACCTTATCTCCTTTAAAACCCATAAATACTTCAAAAGGAATATCAAATCCCTCTTTGATCAGTGTATCTCCACAGTTGGGGCAAACTTTGTTAGGTAAATCTGGCCCTGCAAGGAATGAACCATCGGTCACAAACTCAATATATTTACATTTATCGCAAAGATAATGTGGTGGTAGTGGGTTTACTTCGGTGATATCACACATAGTTGCTGCAAAAGAAGAACCAACTGAACCCCTTGAACCTACCAAATATCCATCATCTAGTGACTTTTTAACTAATTTTTGAGAGATCAAATAGTTTACCGCATAACTATTTTCAATAATTGCAGTCAATTCTCTTTCAAGACGTTTTTCGATCATCTCATGCATATTTTCTCCATAAATCTCTCTGGCTTTATTATATGCCATCTCACGAATCTCTTGATCTGCTCCATCAATCGTGGGAGGGAAAACTCCCTCAGGGACAGGCCGCACATCTTCAATCATATCAGCGATTAAATTTGTATTCTCAATAACAATCTCTTGAGCAACATCTTCACCAAAGTACTTAAACTCTTCTAACATCTCTTCTGTCGTTCTTAAATAGAGCGGGGCCTGTTCACTCGCATCTTCAAACCCTTTTCCAGTCATCAAAATCTCTCTAAAGACCGAATCTCTAGGTTCGATAAAATGCACATCCCCAGCAGCTATCACAAGTCGATTCTCTTCCTTTGCCAAGCGGTAAATGCGTTTATTGATCTCCTCAAGATCACGCATCGATCCAACCTGCCCTTTTTTAAGCAAAAACAAGTTATTTCCAAGAGGTTGTAACTCAACATAATCATAAAACCGAATGATCTCCTTCAACTCCTCATCAGATGCACCACGTAAAACAGATTGATAGAGATAACCTGCTTCACAGGCTGAACCAATCAATAAACCTTCACGATACTGTTGCAGTAAACTTTTAGGAATTCGAGGATTACGATAATAATAGTCTAAATGAGCAAGAGAAGTTAATCTATATAAATTTTTCAGCCCAATTTGATTTTGAACTAAAATACATAGATGATGGCTTCTAAGCCGTTTCCAATCAATATTTTTACTTAAGCTATTTATATCATCTAATGTCTTAATCTCATCATTTAATAGCTCTAATAATTTTAAAAGTATCTCACCCGTTGCCTTAGCATCATCACAAGCACGATGGTGATTTTCTAAAGAAACTTTAAAATGATCAACTAAGGTATTAAGTTTATGATTTTTAAGATCAGTAAGCAAAGCTCTAGAAAGATTCAAAGTATCCAGAATTGTAATAACTGAAACTTTTTCATTAAGATCTGCCTTTACTAAACCCGCCTGCAAAAAGCGAAGATCAAATGTAGCATTATGTGCAACAAGAACAGTTCCCTCAAAAAAATCTACAAAATCCGGAAGAATTTCGGCCACAGTAGGGGCATCACTGACCATAGAATCATCAATTCCAGTTAACTCAGTTATTTTAGGGGGAATCAGTTTACCTGGATTTATAAATGTCGAAAAAGTATCGACAATCTCACCACCCCGAATTTTAACTGCTCCAATTTCAATAATCTCCTCTTCTGTAGGATTGAATCCAGTAGTCTCCACATCAAAAACTACCCACTCAATCTGATCTAAAGATTCATCATTGGCATTAAAAACTATCGCCTCACCATCATCTATAAAATAAGCTTCCATTCCAAAGATAATCTTAATCTTTCCTTTTGCTGCATTAAAAGCCTCAGGAAAAGCCTGAACCACGCCATGATCTGTAATAGCAATCGCCTTATGGCCCCAATTAACTGCAGTGTTTATTAAACCTTTTACCTCGGCCACAGAATCCAGTGCACTCATCTTTGTATGGACATGAAGTTCGACACGTTTTTCACTAGATTGATCTTTACGACCATCTTCACGTTTAATTTCCATCATATCATTTGGCCAAAGGGTTAGCTCCTGAGAAAATTTATCATATTGAATTTTACCTCTACAGCGGACCCACTTTTCTTTTTTGAGATTAGAAGCTAATTCGCTATCAGATTCAACAAAGATTTTCCCCGTGAGCGAACTAGTATAATCAGTCAGATAAAATGTGACAATCTTCCGACCACTTTTTAATTCGCGTTCTTCTATCTCAAAAATTTTTCCTTCAAGTACAACTGAACGTTCTTCATCAATAATATCTTCTAAAAGAGTTACTTCTTGCAGAGGGCTAATTTTTTTACCTAACAAAGCTCCCTCTTCTGGTTCAGAACGTTTTCGTCTTCCACCACCGCCACCATTACCTTTATCTCCTCCATATTTGGGTTTACCACTATCTTCAACATATGAAGGTGCTTCAGAAGAAGGAATAAATTCTGGAGGAAGTGGGGGGGCTAAGTTCAGTTCATAGACTCCTAAAATTACATCTACATCAAACCCCAACTCATCTTTAATATAAGTCTTGATCAATTGATCACAGTTATTTTCCTTCAATTGACTTAATCCAAAACTACTTTCCACTAATACCAATAATTTCGGTTCATTCAACTCCCACTTTGCTCTTTCTAACCAACCATTACTGGTCGGCAACTCTTGATGAAGGCGTTTGATCAAATCAGACCAATTTTCTTTCAAGCCTTCTTTTAGGTTATCAACCCGACGCTTTATTTTTAAATTACAGTCAATACTATTTAGCTCTGGGATGAATTTTTGTACCATCTGAGAAAAACTTGTCTTTACCTCGTCTAAATCTAAACCTTCAGGTAATTCAAAGAATAGCTCAATCCGTCTCTCAGGTATATATAATTTTAGTGAAGTTATCGAAAATTTTTGGATCACTTCTGACTTATTCAAGTCTTTTTCAATAAGAAGATCATCAAAAAATTCCTCACAAATCATGTTCTTTTTTTCAGGAAGAATCTTAACTACTGCCATTTTGTGGCTCCTTTCTTTGGCAAGGCATAAATCTAAACTAATTTCAACATCCATGACTTTTATTATATATTAAGTAGGCTAATTTTTAAAGATTAATTTTTTAGATAAGAATCAACCACCAAAAAGAAACCTTTCAGGATTGGTACTGCAGAATTTATTCTTTTCTTCTGAAGAGAAGTAATTTGTCTTTGAAAAAACCTCTAAATACTCAGTATATGATTCAACTCTTATCAGATTTACTAAAAAATCTGAACCAAAAAGTATGTGATTTTTTAACCTAGCGTGATCTTTTTCGCCTAAAATCTTTTCAATGATCTCCTTCATTAACTTATAATAAGAATCATTATAAGCTCGATAAGAAAAATCAACATACACATGTTCATAAGATAATACTAACTCGATTAATTTACTTGTCCAATCCTCTTCACTTCCAAAGTGGGCCAGATTTATTTTCAAATCTGGAAAACGTTTCAAAACCTTTTCCCATCGAATCGGCGAAGTATATTTTCGTGCCTCTTTCTTGTCAATAACGATAAAACCATCTTTACTACAATGTGTTGTAATTGGGATTCTCTTTTCAGAGCAAAATTTATATAAACATTCAACTTTTTTCAGTTCTTCTAAATTTTCTTCAGGCCAGGGATCAAAACCTAGTGGAGGATATACTTTCACTCCAGTAAAAAAATTACTTCTAATATTTTCGATATTTC
Organism: Halanaerobiales bacterium; assembly: GCA_023128035.1. The sequence continues at coordinate 20,759 of JAGMES010000037.1, forward strand.
CATCAAATTTTCCTAAATTTCTTTTACAATCAAAATTCGAACCACAATAATCAGAAAAATATTTGTCAAGCATCTTTTCAATTTTTTCTAATGTATAGTTTTGAGTATTCAAACCTAGAAATGGATAAATCTCAAAAATTCCATTAAACTGCTGTTCCTCATAATAACGCTTAATGCCATTAAACATATCAAATACCTGCTCAACAATCGGTTTTTGAGGAGGGTCTCCATAATAAATGTCTGCTTTTTTCATATTTTTATAACCATAATCCATCATCAATGGAGTCAAAACAATCTTTGTATATTCATTTCCATCAATTTTAAATTTACCATCCTTAAGTACAGGTTCTTCTCCTCTCTTTAAACCATCTTCCATGAGAAGAAATATACTACCAATATCATTCTCCATTACAGATAGTAAATTCTCCACCCTTTTGATCATTTTGAAACCGCCAAATTTTTTGAATAAAATAAAGGGTAAAATTGGACCTAGAATAAAATAAAGAATTATAAGTAGTGCAACTGGTATATTGAATCTACGAATAAAAGCGAGAAGGTTAGGATGACTTAAGTTGAATGCATGGCAATGGATATCGTAGAATTTTTTTTCTTCCATCTTTTTCATCTCCTTTAGGACAGCTCTAATACTTTAAGCTAATCCTTTCCACTACTTACATATTAATTAAACATGACACGAAATTATTCCTTCCTAAAAACTGCGAACAAGAAAAAGATTTTCTTAAATAATGCAAAAAATAGACCCTTTGGAGTCTATTTTTTGATGAATAATTATTACTTGATTTCTATAAGATGCAAACGTAAAATTTAAGAAAATATTAAATTTAGCTTTACTCTTCAAAAAAACATTAATATTTATAGGTGGCAATACTATAGGTTCTATTTGCATTTCTAAAGACATATGGCTTATTAAACTTCTTAAATAAGGAAAAAGAATAGCCAATGTATTTTTATTTATAATCTCGTTATGTGTATGATCTTGCTCATCAAATCCAATAATACTAAAAACTCCAGAAATTTTTAACTTTATAAAAAATGGCTTGTCATTCTCTTGAAAATTCTCATCAAAAATCGTACATTGAATCTGCTTAATAAATAGTTCCTCTTCTCTATTTGAATCAAAAGAAAAGTTAAAATCCAGAGCTATCTCTTGGTCTTGTTCATAAGAAAAATTATTATTCTTTTGAAAAATAAACTCATCAATATAATATTCTTAAAATTTTAATATACTTTCATTTTTCATGCTGCTAACTCCCCTAAGTCATTTTTAGTACAGGAAAAGTTGCCATTAATCTTCTCATTAATAACATATTTAACTGAATGACTTTTTCTTATCGTGACTACCTCTGAAAAATACTCTTCCAAAACCGTTGTATCATCTATCTCCTCTACAATACACCCTAATGCCTCTAAATCATTTTTCATTTCTTCACGCGTAACAGTATTAAAGTAATCATCTATCTTCTTCATAAGATTAGTTGTGTCTAATTGATCAAAAAACATCTTTTATCCCTCCTTTATCTACTTCCTTAAGTGAATCCTTAATAATTTTATCGGTATTTGATACACACATTATAGCACAATTTGGTATCCGAGATTCAAGAAAATACACTCTTTCAAGAGTAAATTTTATATATACTGAAGCAATAATTATCTCTATTCCAAATTTATTTTATTAAATTTCCATCTCTTCTAATTTGCATTGAATATTTTGAACACAAAAATAACTCATTAATAATAACATGATTCACTGTAATTATTTAAATGGGTATTGTAATCGCTTTATAAAACAAAGAGTAACGTAATTACTGCGTTACTCTTTGGAAGTAAAGAAACTCACGTGATCATGAAAATTAAATCGGATTCACCGTGGCTATCTAAATGTTAATTTTCAATTTTCACATTCTTTTATGTAAAAACATATATATAAGTATCACCTTTGAATATTATTCTGGATAATAATAAATCCTAATTAGGAAAGGAGTGATTAGATGAATAAAAAATTCGTAAAAAATAAAATTTTTTACATTCGAAAAAAAACAAATTCTAATCAAAAACAAAACCCTAATCTAATAAATTCTTTTGATAAACTCCAAAATTATAATCTCCCCAATATAACCCTTAATTTTTCTAAAAATATAATCACAAATATGCTAAAGGATGAAAAATAAACTGTCTCGGTTACTTGGGACGGTTTTTATTTAAATCACTGGTTGTGTGGATGAATCTTCCTCATATGCAAATAAATCAAAAATGCAAGCTAGTTTCTCATCTAATAATTCTATCGAATCAAGAGTTAATTCTATTGGCATAGGCTCTAAATTATGGACATATTGAGGAGAAAGTTCATATAAAGCAACAATTGATTCATCCCTTTGATGCTCGTCAGATTTAGGTAAGTATAAAAAATTATCATCTGAATTATTTTTAACAGCATCCATATCCCACATATTATAGTGGTAATCTTTAATAGTATATAGTGGCGCAACAATAATCTTATCTAAACCATTAGGTTCCCTAACTAAAACTATAATGTACCCTAACAGTGAGGCTATTTATTTTTTAGTAATTCCTTTTTGTAAAAATTCATTTGGATTCTCAGGTAACTCAATTCCTAAACGTTTTTCATATTTTTCAATGTTATTTTGAATTACTTTAACAAAATCCTTTATATATATTGGATTAATAACAATTTTCGCAATATTTTCAGCTTGATGCTCTTCCATCAAATGAAACTCTAATATAAATTCACCAAAACTATGACTCACTCTTAAATAATTAGCATAGCCAGAAACTGCAGTGGAAATAATTTTTTGTTGAGAATCATTTCTCTCTTCACACATTTCGCTTCCCCCTTTTTTCAATATCTATTTAACTTCGCCAAATCGTCTCCAATTCCTGCTCTTTTTTTTGATTTTTTTAAAATTGAACCTCATTCTTTGATAATCTAATCATTTCCCTTATCTGACTTCTTAGCAATGTATGAAAAGGATGCTAATAACCTTTTTAATTATTTATATCAATTTTTCCTGATTTTATCAAAGGAAAATTAAATGCCCACAACTGCAAAAGTGGAGTTTTAAAAAACAAAAACTCCCATAACAGGAGCAATACTAAAATTCACTTTAATACACTTCCAGTATCAGATTTGAGAAGGAAAAGGTGGGGATAGAATTAATTTTTCTGATACTTTCAAGTTAAATCTTTCTCTATGTAAATATTATACCACTATTTTTACTTTTGTCAAGAATATTCATAACAAATGTAGCACCGTCATAAACGCTGCTACATTTGTTTACCGATCACGCCACTCGATATATTTAACATCACTCACCTTATATAATTCATCAGTTAATTTATGTTCGCTATACTCTGGTAGTGTTACTACATGAAAACTTACCCGACTTAGATCATCCTCTGAATGCTTATCCATTTTTATATTTTTAATATTTAAATTATAATCACCTATAATTTTACCCAAATCTCCTAAAAGTCCAGGACGATCAATAATCCAAACTACAATCACTCTGTTTAACTCTTTATTCCCGAACTTCCATTCAATCTTATTTAAGAAAATTAAAACCACAAACGCAAGTCCGGTTGTAACAAATGCACTAAAATATAATCCTGCCCCCGAGGCAAGTCCAATTCCAGCAATTGTCCAAAGACTTGCAGCAGTAGTCAAGCCCTTTACATTGGCACCTTCACGAATAATGGTACCAGCCCCTAAAAAACCTATTCCAGAAACAACCTGCGCCGCAATTCTTCCTGGGTCTGAACTACTTCCAGCAACTTTGATCGAGACAATCATCAATAATGCAGAACCAACAGACACCAGAATATGGGTGCGGAAACCAGCAGGTCGATCGTTTAGTTCCCGCTCCCATCCAATAAGACCTCCAAAAGCACAGGCCATAACTAACCTAATAAAAATAACTTTTTCAGTTAACAGCTAAAATCACTCCTACTTCAATAATGAGTTACGCTTAGGAAGTACTTTCAATATTTCCCAATACATCTGTAAGCGATATCTAAAACCTTTGATAAAACCCAATTTTTCTTCTTTCATCACATGACTCATATTTTCCAACTCGACATTTTGGTAGGGGATTTTGTTAATCCGAGCATATCTGGTCAAAGCAACTTCAATTCCAAAACGGGTCAACTCCATATTATTTATTCCATCAATTAGTTGCCGTCTAACTACACGTTGTCCAGAAAGATATGGTGAAAATAATTGAGCAAGATCTGTAGCCAATCGACCATTAGAAAAAATACCAATAGACATCTGGGCCTCCCCTGATATAACTGGAAGTAACATCTTTTCTAAATGATTCACAGTAAATCCAATCAAATCAGCGTCCAAAAAAACAATAATATCACCTTTGGCATTATCCACTCCGATTTTCATCGCCCCACCCTTACCCAAATTCTCAGCCAAATTGATTAATTTTATAGGGTACTTAGATACTGCCTCTGAAGTATTATCTGTTGAACCATCATTAACCACAATCACTTCATCAATTTCAGAATACGATGTTACAACACTTAAGACATCACCGATTGTCTTTTCCTCATTATAAGCTGGAATTACCGTTGAGATTTTCATCGAAATCCCCCTATAACTACTAGCCTATACGCTAGAATAATTGAGTTTGTACCTTGTCAGTCAAGAAATCTACAATCGCATCTATACTTACTTTCGTCTCTTCACCTGTTGCTCTAAACTTCACTTCAACTATATTTTCTTTCAATCCCCGACCACCGATGGTCACACGAATTGGAATCCCGATTAAATCTGCATCCTTAAATTTTACACCAGGTCTTTCTTTACGATCATCTAAAAGTACATCAATACCTTTCTGGATAAGTTCCTGATAAATCTGGTCGCCTACATTTTTAACTTCATCATCTTTACCGATAGGTACAACTTCCACATGGAAAGGAGCGATTGGCATTGGCCAGATGATCCCATTCTCATCATTATTTTGTTCAATTGCAGCACCAATAATTCTAGTAACTCCAATTCCATAACAACCCATAATCATATTTTGCTCTTTACCATTTTCATCTAAAACTGTAGCACCCATTGATTCACTATATTTCGTACCAAGTTTGAATATATGGCCTACTTCAATACCACGAGCAATATGAACCGGTTGATTACATTGTGTACATTTTTCACCTTCACGAACAGTTCTCAAGTCAAAGATATCTTCTTCGTTTAAAGTAAAGTCTCTGTTAGGGTTTACATTTTTATAATGATAATCAGCAACGTTTGCACCTGTGATTCCATTTTGAATATTCATCACTAATGGATCAGCAATCACACGAATATTTTTAAAATCAATAGGGCCTGCAAAACCAACAGGAGCACCAGTCTTCTCAAGAATCTCTTCATCAGTTGCCATGCGAAAATTTGCAGTAGCAAGATGACTACGTAATTTGGCCTCATTCAATTCATCTGAGCCCAGAATAAGTACTGCCACCATCTTTTCCTCAACCATATAAAGTAAGGTTTTTATCATTTTACTCCCTGATAGTTCAAAAAATTCCTGTAAATCTTCAATTGTCTTAACTCCAGGGGTAGATACCTTTTCTAAATCCTTTAATTCTTCTGTGTTTTCTTCTATAGTGACTACACTTTCAGCCATTTCAAGATTTGCTGCGTAATCACATCCATTACAAAATACAATAGCATCTTCACCTGATTCAGCCAATACCATAAATTCGTGAGAAGATTTTCCACCAATAGCACCTGTATCTGCGTTTACAGGACGGAACTCAAGACCTACCCTCTCAAAAATTCTAGTATATGCTTCAAACATCTTTTGATATACTTCATCCAAACATTCTTCATTTAAGTGAAAACTATAAGCATCTTTCATTATAAATTCTCGACTACGCATAACACCAAAACGAGGACGAATTTCATCCCGAACCTTAGTTTGAATCTGGAATAAATTTAAAGGTAACTGTTTATAAGAACGGACTTCATTTCTTAATAAATCAGTGATTACTTCCTCATGAGTTGGCCCAATGCAAAAATCATTGTTCTTCCTATCTTGAAGGCGCACCATCTCAGGGCCCATATCATACCAGCGTCCTGTCTCCTGCCACAGTCCAGCAGGGTGTAAAGTTGGTAATAAAACCTCTTGTGCACCTGCACGAGTTAACTCTTCTCTTATTATATTTTCAATTTTCCGTAAAACTTTAACTCCTAAAGGAAGGTATGAATAAATCCCTGAAGCAAGTTTACGAATCAAACCTGCTCGAAGCATTAACTGATGGCTAATAATTTCCGCTTCTGCAGGAGTTTCTTTCAAAGTTGGTGAATAAAAGTGTGACATTCTCATTGTTCTTCTACCTCCAATTCCTCCAATTGAGCGATTTCTTTAAAAAACTCCTCAATCAATTGGTCTTCATTTACTTTTTTAATAATCTGACCATGTTTAAAGATTATTCCCATTCCTCGGCCTCCAGCAAGACCGAGATCAGCCTCCCTTGCTTCTCCAGGGCCATTAACAGCACAACCCATCACTGCGATTTTCAAAGGAGTTTTTATATGTTGAATCCTTTCTTCCACCTGTCTTGCAATCTCAACCAAATTGATCTCACAACGCCCACAGGTAGGGCAAGAAATGATTTCAGGACCCCGTTCTCTAAGTCTTAGGGATTTTAAAATTTGCCAACCGACCTTAACCTCTTCTATTGGATCACCCGTAAGAGAAACGCGAATGGTATCACCGATTCCTTTTAAAAGCAATCCTCCAATTCCAATAGCTGATTTTACCGTTCCTGCTCCGGGTCCTCCAGCCTCTGTTACTCCTATGTGTAAGGGATATGGAAAACGCTTAGAAGCCAGTTCATATGCTCGAACTGTCCGAATAACGTCAGATGCCTTTAAAGATATTACTATATCATAAAAATTTAAATCCTCAAGAATCTTTACATGCCTAGCAGCACTCTCTACCATAGCCTCTGGAGTAGCACCATCATATTTTTCTAACAAATCTTTATCTAATGAACCAGCATTAACCCCTATACGAATCGAAATTTTATGTTCATGAGCTTTTTTTACTACTTCCTCAACTCGTAATCTCTCTCCAATATTGCCAGGATTAATCCTAAGAGCATCTACTCCTTCTTCAATAGCAATTAATGCTAGACGATAATCAAAGTGGATATCAGCAACTAGAGGGATATTAATCTTAGCCTTTATTTTACCTAATTGTTTCGCTGCTTCTTCATCAGGTACAGCTACTCGTATAATCTCGCAACCAGCTGAGCTCAGCTTATTAATCTGTTTAACAGTCGCATCCACATCTCGAGTATCTGTATTTGTCATTGACTGTATTGAAACAGGTGCTCCATCTCCCACAGGAACATGTCCTTTATAAATCCGACGGGTCTGACACCTTTTAGGAAGATAACTTTCCATCAGATTACCTCCCTTTTTGCTTGTTTTTTATTTTTTCAGCACAGGCATCACAGATCCCATTATTTTTTTTCACTTGTGCCACCGCTTCTTTACCACAAATACGGCAATTAGTCCCTAGTTTTCCAAAGCATTCTCGGCATAAACCATGTTTACGTGTAAATTTCGGATCTGGTTTACCACATAATGAACAGACACATTCTTTACAATAGCCATTATATTTTTTCACCTGCTCTGGAACTACTTTACCACAGCTTTTACAGGCTAAATTACCGCCTTTACGTTTTTGTAAATCCTTTACACAAAGCTCACAAATATTCTCATGTTTTAATATTCGCACCTGTTCAGCAGTAGAACCACAAATTCTGCAATACCGCTTCTTCTGCCTGGAAGATATTCTAGTCGGCAGTATCCATTTAATTCCTCGTCTTTTTTGTTGTTTTGCCATATAAACCGCTCCCTATATTAAGCTAACTAAGTATAGACTATAGTAATCTTGTTATATCTTTATAAAGAATAAGTACAATCAATGATATTAAGATAAAAAATCCAATCAAATGAACAAACCCTTCTTTTTCTGGATCAACAGCTTTTCCTCGAATCAATTCAACCCCTAAAAAAAGAATTCTTCCTCCATCTAAAGCTGGAAACGGAATTAAATTAATAATTCCCAGATTAACACTGATCAATGCCATTAACCGTAGAAGATAGACCCAACCAACTTCAGCAGCATCCCCAACCATCTTGGCAATAAGAACTGGCCCCCCTATATCAGCAGGAATTTGCCTTGTAATCATCTGCCAGAACCCTATCGCCATACCTTTCGTTAAAAGCCAGGTCTGACGGAATGATTCAACTATTGCAGTTCCAAAGCCTGCCTTTTCATATAACACCTTAGGTAAAATACCGATCACCCGTCGATCTGTTCCTTCTTCTACCTTTGGATCCACTTTGAATGTCATCTCTGCATCTTTTCTTTTTACATTAATTTTAATTTCCCCTGAGGATTGATTAATATACTGAGAGATATCTTCCCACTTATTTACAGGGTTATCATTGATAGCAGTAATTTCATCCCCAATCTTTAAACCAGCATTATCAGCAGGTCGCCCAGGGAATATATCACCCACAACCGGTTGATCTGATCCAGCAAAAGGAATTCCTACTGCAACTGTAACTATTGCTAATAAGATTCCTGCAAAAAGAAAATTTAAAAGTGGGCCAGTAAATATAACACCAAAGCGTTGTAAAATAGATTTTTGATACAAAGCACGTCCTTTTTGAACAGCATCTCTATAAGTTTCTAACTCTTCACCTTCCAACTCTTTTTCAGCATGCGGAAATTCTCCGGTCATCTTACAAAATCCTCCCAAAGGAAAAAGACGAAGTGAATAAAGAGTTTCACCTTTAGTAAAACCAAAAAGCTTTGGACCAAAACCAAGAGCATATTCTTCCACTCTAACTCCAACTAGCTTCGCCACTATATAGTGACCAAATTCATGAACAGCAATTAAGACTCCAATTACCAGAATAAATGTAACAATAGTTTTCGGTAGAGTTGTAACCCCTAAAAGCATACCAAAAGTTAGCATTATTCCACCATCCTCTCAACTTCTTTTCTGGCCCATTCATCTGCAGCCAGAATTTGTTTTAAATCAGGCGAATCAACTACTTTATGTTTTTCCATTACTTTTTCAATTAATCGAGGAATTTCCATAAAAGTAATCTCACCTTTTAAAAATTTATGGACAGCAACCTCATTGGCAGCATTCATAACTGCCGGGAGAGTTCCTTTTCGCTTTCCTGCTCGAATTGCCAAATTCAAACAAGGGAAGAGATCCCGCTTTGGCGCTTCAAATGTCAATTGTCCAATTTTCGCCAAATCAAGCCTTTCAAGAGAGTTTTTCTGACGTTCGGGATATGCCAAAGCATACTGAATTGGCACACGCATATCTGGCAAACCAAGTTCTGCTAGAACTGATGAATCGTCAAATTCTACTAGAGAATGAATGATACTCTGAGGATGTACAACAACATCAATCTGATCATAGTCTATACCAAATAACCAATGAGCCTCAATAACTTCCAATCCTTTATTCATCAAAGTCGCTGAATCAATGGTAATCTTACCACCCATATCCCAATTTGGGTGTTTTAAAGCCTGAGCTGGAGTAACCATCTCTAGCTGTTCTTTAGAATAGTTTCTAAAAGGCCCACCCGAGGCTGTTAAGATCAAACGACTTACTTTTAACTTATCTTCCCCATGTAATGCCTGAAAAATGGCATTATGTTCACTATCAATTGGTAGAACTTGAACATTTACAGCTCTAGCCTCTGCCATAACTAGCTCACCAGCAGTCACCAGAGTTTCCTTATTTGCTAATGCAATCGTCTTTGAAGCACGAATTCCTTCTAAAGTAGGTAACACACCAACAGCACCAACTAAAGCGTTTACAACCATATCAACCTCTGGATGAGTTGCTGCTTCAATTAGACCATCCATTCCTACCAATATTTTAATATCTGTTCCTTGCAATTTATATTCTAACTCATCTACAAATTCAGGATTCATCAAAACGACCAATTTGGGTCGATATTTAATTGCCTGATCTGCTAAAGTTTCTACACTGGAATTTGCAGTTAAAGCAATCACTTCAAAATCCAACTGTTCCACCACATCCAAAGTTTGAATCCCGATAGAACCTGTAGAACCTAAAATGGCAATCTTTTTCACATATGTCACCCCTTCTTTGTTGCAATAAATGTTATAATACCTGCTTTAATTAATGATTTCACAACAATCACAACAGCAGGGCCAATAAAAAAACCACTCACACCAAAAACTTTCACTCCTACATACATTGCAACCAAAGTTGCCAACGGATGAACCCCTATACTTTTCCCAATTATCTTAACCTCTGCCGTCTGACGAACTACTGCCATAACTCCATAAATAATTAGCAATCCTATCCCATAAGCAAAATTACCCGTAATCATGCAATATATCGCCCAAGGGATAAAAATCAATGTAGGTCCAATGACAGGAATCAAATCAAGCAATCCAGATGCAAAACCAATCAATAATGCATAATCATTATTCAAAATCTCTAATCCAATGATTGAGATAATTGTCGTAATTGAAATCAAAATAAGCTCTGCTCGAATAAATCCAATCGTTGCTCCAGTAATCTCCGTTTTGACAGAACGAATTTTCTTTTCCCAGCGCTTAGGTATTGATTTCCAAAAAATATTTGCAAACATCCCTCGATCCCGACTGATAAAAAATGTTGCTATAAAAGTAATCATAAAAATTGTAACTAAGTTTGGTAGTTTAGCAAGGAGCCCTAACAATTGAGTTATCATCGATCTAGCATTTACCGCTAAAGAAGTATATAAATCTTGTAATAGCTGATTCACCGTTGCTTGCTGTTCAGGTGAAAAATGCCAGCGTTCCATCAAACTCATTAGGTCGCCGTTTCGCTCCAATATCCACTGGAATTGATCTAAAATATTTATATCTGTGGAGAAACTCCCAGATAATTTTTCTAATTCTACATAAATTCTCGAAACTCCAAGCACCAAAAATATAACGAAAATCAAAATAATTAAGGCCAAAACAAGTATAACTGCCCATCCCCGTGAAAGATGGAGTCGCTTTTTTAAAAAAAGTACTATAGGTTCGATTAACATCGCCACAATAAATGCCAATAAAAAAGGTAAAAAATATGCCACAGAATATTTTAAGAGAAAAAAGCCTAAAATAATACCCACTAAAATAGCTAAAATCTTAAATTCTATTCGCATTATCTCACATCCTACTCTTAAAACAATAAATTTATAAGATAAAAAGTTAAAGGCAAAGTAAATAATGCACTATCAAACCTATCCAAAACTCCTCCATGCCCTGGCATCAATTTACCTGAATCTTTAATTCCAGCATCACGTTTCATTGCAGATTCGAAAAGATCTCCCATTTGACCTATAAGTCCTATTCCTCCTGCAATAAGAATAGCTTTAGCAATACTAAAACCAATCACCATACTAAAAATACTTCCTGTTAGAAGGCTCCCTAAAAGTCCACCTATAAAACCTGCTACGGTTTTTTTAGGACTAACCTTTGGTGCTAAAGGTCGCTTACCAAAACTTCTTCCTATAAAATAAGCCATACTATCAGTAGCCCAGGTACAAATCAAAGCAAACCAAATAGCTTCAATGCCTGTTAATACAGGATTATCAAAATTTCGTAATAAAACAAAGTGAGACATTAAACCACCAACGTAAAATATCCCAAAAAAAGTTATTCCGACATTCTGAATAGCATCTTCAACACCATATGTAAATAATTGAATAGAAAATATTAAAAATAAATCACAAATCAATGATAATAGAAACAAAGTACTAGTAGGAACAGGACTGTTATTAAAATACGCTATAGAAACTAAAATTAGACCAGCTAAAACCCCAACATTCTTAAAAACTCTATTCCCTTTCTTTGTCATCATTTTATAAAATTCCATTGTTCCAAAAATAGTGAGTAAGGATACTGAAACAAAAAATGGAATTCCACCAAAGGTAATAACTAAAATAGCCAAGGCGATCCCAATAATTGCGCTCAAAATTCTCGTGACCATAAATTCACCTCTTTTCAACTCTTCCAAATCTTCTATCTCTATTTTGAAATTCAATTAGGGCATTCTTTAAATCTTCTTTTGTAAAATTTGGCCATAAAACAGGAGTAAAAACCAATTCTGCATAAGCAGACTGATATAAAAAGAAATTGCTAATCCGCATTTCGCCGCTGGTACGGATCATAAGTTCTACGTCTGGAAGGTCTTTTGTATAAAGAAATTCTTTTAATGACTCTTCATCTATCTTTTCAGGAATTTGATCCTCCGAAAGAATTTTATTGACTGCCTCAATAATCTCAGCTCGTCCTCCATAATTTAAACAAACATTCAAAAACAAACCATCATTATTTTGAGTCCGTTTCTCTAATCGATCAATTACCTGTAATAAACCCTTATCCAGATTATTTCTACTTCCCAAAATTTGAACTCGCACATTTTCGTTCTCCAACTCGCCAATCTCTTCTGTAAAAACTTTTTTAAAAAGGTTCATTAAAAAATTTACTTCTGTAACAGGTCTCTCCCAATTTTCTGTAGAAAAAGCAAAA
>JAGMES010000370.1 GCA_023128035.1 Halanaerobiales bacterium
GGATAGAATTAATACCAGAAGCTTTTGAAAATCGAGTTAGTGAACATGGAATCAGGATATTTTATCGGCAATATACCAATGAAGGATATACAGAACTATCGCCTGATCAATGTGTAGTGAATAAAAGTTTTACAGGTAGACTGATTATTCTATTAAAATCAACTGTGAGAGCATGGGAGATCAAAATTCATTCAAACTATGATGATCGAGATATAGAAACAGGTGAAACAATTAATGTAGCAGAGTTTTCGAATGATTTAAATAAGATGATCAGAGTTTATGGAAGATATGATCGAACAACGATTGAGTATGATTATGATTCGGTGGGAAATAGAACCAAAGAAACTTATACAGATTTAAATTATCATTATAATGTGAGCTATTCTTATGATTATTATGATGGAAGTAATCGTTTGAAGAATAGAGAGAGTCAGGAAGTAAGGGATTGGATTTCATCCACAGATAATGTCGATGGCTTTATGAAAATCGGAGTCGGGGATAAGAAAGCGTATCAGTATGATAAAGCTGGAAATATGGTCGCGAAGGGAAATAGTTATAGCTTTAATGGTAATAGTGTTGATTATATTGCTAAAGAGGGAGAGGATACTTCATATTGGAAGTATGGATATAATGCGAAGAACCGACTAACTGATGTATGGAAGAATGGAGAAGATGATGACTCTCATATTGCAAAATATGGATATGATTATCGAGGATTGAGAGTAAGAGTTGAAGAAGGGGATGCAGTAAGTTATCATGTTTACAATTATTTTGGTCAATTAGTCTATGAGGAGCAGGGAGACGAAGAAACTTTCTATATTTATGCATTAGGTAGAGTTATTGCAAAAAGAGAAGGAAAAAATGGAGAAGAAGAGAAAGTATATTATTATCATCATGATAATCTTGGTTCAACTGTGCTGATGACAGATGGTGAAGGAGAAGTAGTATTTGAACAGAATTATGCACCATTTGGTCAGGATCTTTATAAAGCTGGTACTTATGAGAAGCCTCCTTACGATGTAGAAGCAGGGATGAAGTACACGGGGCAAATTGCTGATGTTGATACGGGATTGTATTATTATAATGCGAGGTATTATGATCCCGAGATTGGTAGGTTTAATAGGGAAGATCCAGCGAAACAGGGAGATAATTGGTACATTTATACGTCAAATAATCCATTAAATAGACTAGATCCTACAGGTTTAGAATGGGTATTTGACCAAGAAACATGGGAGTGGACTGCTACAGAGGAAACGGACGTACTTTGGAAGTTTGCAGAAAAAGTTGGATTTGATTCTTGGCAAGAAGCTGCTGAGTATGCAGGAATTAGCAATTGGTATGATGAGGAAGGTAATTGGATTGGCGGAAGTAATACTTTAATGGGAATGAAAATTAAAGCTCCTTTAGATATTTATACAGCAGATTTTACCGGATTTAGCGTGACATTATTGGAACTAGGTTTTGGGGAAAAAGAATCAACTATTGCAATATCAGGAGCAGCTTCTGATGTGTTTGTTGAAAACTCTAGAACTAATGATGCCTTTTTTACACAATTGATATCATATGTTAAAGAATCAGGTCAGGTTGGTATTGCTTTACCTAGCTTAGGGGGAAGTATATCAACATTATATGGTGCATTTCCTCGACATTATAGTGATTTTTTAAGAAATGAAAAACATAGAAATGAAATCTACTATTCATTATTAGGTGAATGTACTGTTCGTTTTCTAAATTTTGGTATTGGTTCTTTTGCATGGATTAAAGCTGAAAGATGGCGTGGAAAAGGTGGAGGAGTAGGGCTAAAATCCTTTAAAATTAACGTTACTACTCACCTACTAACATT
>JAGMES010000371.1 GCA_023128035.1 Halanaerobiales bacterium
ACCGCGCCATTACTCGACCCGACCCATGAGGTATGTGGATCCGACGGGGAATTATATCGAAACCGAGAGTGACAATCCAGATTTAAAGAAGATCACTATAACTAGAGGTGATATTCTCAGCCAAATTTCTATTGAAATGTATGGTACTAAAAAATTTGTTGATCTGATCGCTCTTGTAAATAATATTCAAGACCCAGATAAGATTTTTGTAGGCCAACAGTTGATAATTCCAGTAATGACCTTACAAATTCCTGATGGCTCAAAACAATCAAATGCCGGTATTTTTGATTTAAATCTTTATATTGCCCAAAATATTACACTTAATAAAGAAGGCTTATTAGTGAGTTTGGGTAAAGAAACAGCTATTACTGGTTTTAAAAAGACATTGGGATTTACTATGGAAAAAGTAGGTAAGGAAATTGCCAAACCTTTGAAATCATCTAAATATATTATTTCTGGATTCGATGATGTAGCTGGAGATATTATTGAAAAGGTTCCTTTAGAAAAAACTGCTGGAGTGGCAGGTAAGGTTGTAAAATCAGCGGGTTTTTGGATTGATGCTTGGGATTTAGGTAAGAATGAATTTGCAATAATATGTGATCCAGATTTAAATGTACTTCAAAAACTTCATAAAGGTACATTTGAGTTAGGAATTGCTGTAGTAGATGTTGTTGTAGGAGGAGTATTGGTTACTGGGGGAACTGCAATTGGTGGGCCACTTGGGACAGTAGGGGGTATCGCAGCTAGTACTGGAATGTCGATGGGACTTTCACGTGGAAAACAATGGTATTATGAAAAAATGAATTTAGATTAAATATGATCAAGAGGTGAAGTGATTTTTAGGTATTGCTTAAAACAGGAACCTGTCAAAAATATAGCATTACTGAGAGGTTCCTGTATAAAATTTAAAGGAAGCAAAAACTTTAAGGGAAGTGAAAAAATGAGTAAAATGTATCAAATGCGTATCATGACAAAAATGTCGTTTATAGTTGTAGTGTTCTTTGAATGGATTTTCACTTTTATATTATTTCAAAAAGTTGGATTTAATATTTTTTGGGTAAGTTTTGTCTTATTTACTACATTTATTGCAATAGATGTTATCACAAATAGAATCTATCTAAATGATAGGGGAATAAGTAGAAATTCATTTTTTAGTAGAGAGCAATTTTTAAGATGGGAAGATATTGAGGCCGTAAAATATACAACCGTTAAATTGATGCCCATATATATTTTAGTGCCAATTAAAGGGAAGAAAATATATCTTTCAGGGTATAAAAAATTAGGAGAAATTTTACTAAAAGTCATTGAATTTACCCCTCATGCAAAACTTGATCCAGAGGTTTTAATAAAACTAGAAAAACTACAAAGATATCAATGATTACGAAATCTATAATTTTATCTTCTAGAAATGTAGTTGGATTTATTTTATGGTAATTAGCTTTTGTTTGTACTATAAAAAATAATTATAAATATGTATTTTTATAGATCAAAGTAATATAGTATGCATGGATAAAGTTATTGTTTCTTAAATATTTAGATTTAGAAGAGTGATCTCATGTAGCATAAAGCATCACTTCTTAGTGATGTCTCTCTTTTCTTTGGTGGAAAATCCGTGGATAGTTGCTAACTGAAATTGGCCAGTATTATTCCTTAAATATTCACTAAACTCAAACAATTACAAATCAACCACTAAATTATATAGTTAAATGATTTATTAAAGTAAAGGAGAGGTTATATGATTTATGCTAATCAGAAAGATCTTGGTAGGTGTAAAAAAGATAACACTTCAAGCTGATTTTGTGATATTGCCTATCGTTTTAAAATTGAATGT
>JAGMES010000372.1 GCA_023128035.1 Halanaerobiales bacterium
CCAAATTCATCATATCCGATTTTCTCAACTAAAATAGCCTGTCCTTCTGGGCCAGTCCACCTTTCTACCTGTTGCCCTAATCCATCATAATAAAATGTTGTAGTTTGCTGACCTAAATTATTTCCAAAAGAATCTTGATAGCATATAGTCGTTTTAAAAAGTCCATTCTCGTCAGCAGATGGAAAGTAATCATATGATTTGCTGATTTGTCCATCAACAGCAGGAACTTTCCTCTCATATTTTTCGATCTTTAATCTGTTAATTTCGTCATACGAATATCTATTTGATTCAAGAATATTTTCAGAAGGATCAATAATTTTTGACTTTTTTATCAACCAATTTTCAATAAATTATCCACCCTATATGGTATTATATTTTGCACTAAAACATCTGACTTTTTAACATATTTATGTAAAAAAGAAGCTGTCTCAATATGGTTCGCAAAACCATTTTGAGACAGCCTCAATTACATTCACACACTCATTGTATCACCATTTACTAGTAAAACTTTAATTGGCTCATCATCCATAAACTCAAGTACTAAATTCTCATTTTCGATTATAAAGTTTTCAATAATATCAGTACTAATTTCCCATACTTTTTTACCATCTTCTGTTAAAGCAATTGCTCCAATTTCATTTATTACAATAATCATTTTATAATCCACTAAATGAAAAAAGCTATGAAAAAGATATTCTAGTGATATTCGAGATTCAACCTTACCAACTATAATATCAACAAGAACAACTTCACTATTAAATCCTACGAAAATTTTATTTTCGGATATGAATGATAATACATTTGGTTTTAACCCATTATTTTCTGAAATAATACCTATTCCAAATTGAGTATTCTCCCCTTTTATTAAGTTAATTTCTACTACATAGAACTTATCAGCATGATATATATCTTCACCTAATAAAACTCGTCCGCCTTGACAATTATTTAACTTATTTAACATCTCATATTTGCTTTCATATAAACAAACATTAATACATTTATCACCAAAAGTAAGATTAATTTAAATCACCTCCCTAAAAGTTGAAAAGTAATTAATTTTGTTCCTTCCCAAATAGATTCTAATTTTAATAAACCATTTGGCCCAACAAGCAAGAAATCTCTTAACACTCGCCCGTTTTCTTGTATACATACAAAAGTAGTTGGGTCATTTAATATCTCTGTAAAGATGTGATTCATGTATTCTCTGGCTTTGGGGCTATCTGGAAAGCCTATTCTCTCCATTTGTCTTAATAAACCTACACTTCGATCTATATTATGTCTTTTACCAGTTGCTTTTCCAAATAAATAATCTAGCTTTCTACCTAGCTCTGGTACAAGTTTTCTCGTTCCCCCAACCACCTCATCTGTCAAGGACGCACCTAAATGTATAAAATTATCTATTTTTGTCCCTAAATGAACAATATTATCCAATTTACCTACCGCCTGTGCACCTCTTCTCATATAGCCTGAAGATGGTAATCCAGGTAATAATGAAACTGTATCTAAAGCAGCCCATCCTAAATTTGCAAAAGAAGGATGTTTAATAAAATCCGCATAACTCCAAGCTGCAAAAAAAACATCTGCTAAATCACATACTTCAACGGGTTATTAGCGCAATAACTGTACCAATTCGCCCCATCCTTCGCTGGATCCTCACTGATAAACCTTCCTA
>JAGMES010000373.1 GCA_023128035.1 Halanaerobiales bacterium
ACCGCGCCATTACTCGACCCGACCTCTAAAATATACAGACCCAACTGGAATGTTTGTAAGGACACATCAAGATGAAGTTAAACAAAAGTTAATTGCCGAATATGGAGAACTAATTGATATTAAATTGCTTAAAAAAGAGGGGATATTACATTTTAATGAAAATATAATTAATAATGATGTAAGGAATGACTTTTTATATAAAGCTTCGATAAACGAAAAGACCAATTATGAATATATGTTTGAAAATGAGGAATATAGTCTGCAAGAGTATAAACCAATTCATTATCAACAATTTAGAGATGCAAGGTTAATGTTTTTAAAGCATTATGGTAGAACTCAGTATTATAAATATAACAAAAAAGACTCTCGCTACTATAATGATAAAGAACAGCTTGATCCATATTCAGATGCTGAAGTCTTTAGAAAAGTAGTTAATTATGCAGTAATGCTAAATAGTTACTATACTAGTAAGGGACTTGGAAAAGGGCGAGTATTAGACGATTTGTTATTGACAATAGGTTCCTCAAAGTATTCGCTTAGTAAGAAATTTTACACAGATGAATTTTTACAGAATGGAAATAGCCAATATCAACTTGGTTTAGGTACTTTTGGTCAAATCGGATTTAGTACTTCTTTACAAGAAAATTTTCCTAATGACCCTAACCCTAATAATGTTCAGCATCACTTATTAGGAATATATCTATCTTATTTCTATGGTCGAGATGCAGCGTATATGGCTGGATACTATCATGAAACTATTGATCCAATTATGCATCGTTTTCTAAGAAGAGCAGCTGCACCAGGTACACTGCAGGATTGGGAAAGCACAAAGAGAGCCATTAGACTTGGTATGAAATTGAGGTTAAACCAACTTGAAATTCGTAATTTGGGAGACGTGATTTATGAAAATATTACAAAGTAAGGTCAAAAAAAGTTTTTTGTTAGTTTTGAATATATCAATTTTAATCATTAATATAATTTTAGCGACATATTTATTAACTAATCTAAAATCTGAAGAAATATTACTAATATTACCAACAAAATATGATTATCTTGTAACAGAAATTTTTGTTTTAAACGAGAACTATAAACAAGTTAAGGATGTTTTGGAAGAAAATGGAACAGAATTTATTAAAAAAAACGGAATACTTGGCGTAGCATTTGGTAGTAGCGAGTATCAATTTATGTTTTATAATGAAAAACTTCAGGCAATATATTTATTGGATTACAATGGATTAGAAGAAATTTTTCCGCAGAGAGTACCTTAATAAAGTAAAGATCGTGCAACATAAGCAAGTTTATCCTACTCCGTAGTAATGCACTGGGATTTGCATCACATATCCCAGTGTGATAAAGTGGCTTTGGATAGACTTAATTGAAGATTTCGTAGAGGTATTACTGTTACTGGGTGCTGATTGTGAGTTCTATGCATTAAATGTAACTGAGGTAGAAGATGTTAAATTAAAGGATGGAGTATATTCTGAAATAGGGATAATTGATGTAGAAGCGAAAGGCACAAAGTCTTCTGCTATAGCTTTCGGTAAGACAATAGCAGAGATGGTAGGTAATGCGAGAGAAGATGGAGATATTTATTATTAGTACCATGATACAGCTCTAACGAGTAAATATTT
>JAGMES010000374.1 GCA_023128035.1 Halanaerobiales bacterium
AAAAAGTAGTCGCACAAGAGCTTGCATTGGTTTGTTGTTATTGTAATTGGATTTATGATTCGTGCAGATACTTTAGGAGTCACTTCAGTTATGCGTGATTTATCAATTGCACCTACCTCTTATCCTGCAATGATGCACTTTTTCCGCTCACACTCATGGAATCTTGATAATCTAAGAAATCAATGGATCTGGACAGTTAAAAGTTTTATTTACTTATTTCGCCATTCATTTTGCTTTACCTTCTGTTTATTGTATAATTCCAATGTTGAGATTCTAAATTTAAAACTAATTTAACGTAAATTGTCAAGAAGTCCTTCATCCTCTAAAGGTGGAGGATGAATTCTATTATTAGGCTATGATTATTGAAGCAAGAAGCCCCCCACCTCTTAGCAATGCGTAGGTGGCGGATAGTTCACGTGCATGAATCATTTCTTTTTCATAATAACATAGTTTTAAACTCCCTGAGGTAACATATTTAAAACAAAAAAAATGGCACTTAGTAGATGCCATTTTTTCCTTAACTCTTCATAAAAAGCTGATCATACTTCCCAGCAGACAATAATCCTAATAAAACTTTCACAATCTCAGGATCAAACTGTTTTCCAGAACACCTTTCTAATTCCTCAATTATCTCTTGCTTCTCCATCGCTGCTTTATAAACCCTACCATGTGTCATCACATCAAATGCATCTGTCACCGCCAACAAGCGCGCTCCCAGAGGAATTTTTTCAGCTCTTAACCCATGTGGATATCCTGCACCATCAAATCTTTCGTGATGATGTAAAATAACATGTAAATAATTTTTAAAGATCTTCAGATCACTTAATAGCTCCATCCCTTTGACGGTATGATCTTTAATAGTCTCAAATTCCTCAAAAGTTAGGCTGGAAGGCTTATTTAATACAGAATCTGGAATCCAAATTTTTCCAACGTCATGTAGTCTAGCAATCTGTACTAATTTTCCAATCTCGAATCTTGAAAAACCACACGCTTTCGCCAGATCTTCAGTATATTTAGAAACACGATTACAATGATCAACGGTATAATGATCTTTGGCATCAATTACTTTCATGAAACTATTTATTAACTGAAAGAAGTTATCATGTTGATTAAAATAAGCAAAAAGCAAATTTTTAAATAGCAATAGGGTAGCTAGTATAAGTACAAAAGTTATCTCTCCAAATGATGAATATACATGGTAAAGAATATATGCTAAAATAATCGATAAAGTTGCTCCACGTACCAATTCCCATAGATAAATTAGATTTATATTAGTTAAGCCATCTTCTGAATCTAGCCAAATAATTGTCGTTAGTAATAACAAATTCGTTAATGAATATACAAAACCTGCGATAAAAAAGTTCAGTATTAGCGAAGAACCTTGCACATGAAAAAACATATTTAAACTTAAACTAGAAACACTTGAAATAAATCCAACCATGGAAAGGTTAAAGATAAATTCTATCATATCAAAATTTTTAAAACTATTTAATGTAATTCCTGCAAATAGAGTTATTAGCGTTGCCCAGAAGGGGCCAAAAACTAAAGTCATAATGAACAAAAAAGGTATTTTGAAGGATATGCTCATTTTATCTTCTGGTCGGGATAGAAACTGGGCGCG
>JAGMES010000375.1 GCA_023128035.1 Halanaerobiales bacterium
GTATAATTTCACGGGAATGTAGGATATAAATGTTCCGTTAAATCAACAGCAGTTTGATGCTTTAGTAATGTTTACCTATAATGTAGGTTCATATGGATTCAAAGTTTCGACACTTAGAACGCGAATTAATCAAGGAGCATCATCAGATCAAATGCAAAAAGCCTTTAGAATGTGGATAAAGGGAACTAAAGATGGCAACAAAGTAGTTTTAGATGGATTAATTGCCAGGAGAAACGATGAATTTCAGTTATTTAATGAAGGAGACTATGAACGTGATTATGATTACACCTATTAATTGGTGAAATTAATTAACAAACATAAAAATTTTGGAGGGAGAAATTATGAATAAGAAAAATATGATAGTTCTATGTTTTTGCCGATTAATTGTTTTTAATATTGGTTGTTCATCAAAGTTAGTAGAAGATAATTCTAAAGAGGAAAATTTAATATTGGATAATCGCGAAGAGATAAGTCAAAATGATTCAACATCAAATACACCCATGTCTATATCACTTTCTGAACAAGAATCCATAAATCAAAAGAATGAATATTTTGGCGAATGGGTTGTGATAAAAGAAGTCGCTTCCGGACTAGTATTAGCTGTATCGGATGATGAAATAAAAAATTTAATAGGAAAAACACTGATTTTTTCAAAAGAAAAAGCAAAATTCGGTAATCAAATTATGGATAATCCTCAGTATGAAGAAACATATATGACAAATGAGAAATTTGTAGAATGGCATAATCTTAACTTATTGAATATTGATATCTACGAACAAAGGGTAAAACAGGTGGAAATTTATAGTAAAAATAAAGAGTATTGGTATAGTTTTGGTGGGTCGTTCTATATTAAAGATAAAGAAACTTTAATAGTATATTGGAAGGGTGTCTATATGGAATTGAACCGAAAAAACTAATTTATATTTTAATGCAAGTTTGCTTTGATTTTGGGCTGTTGGTAAAGATACTTACCAACAGCTTTTTTGAGTTAAAAAAAGTAACGGACAGGAGTACACTTATAGTATTAGTTCTGTTGATCATGTAGGGAATGAAAGTGAGCGGACTGATGGGATTATTGTGGAAGCTGGCCCGGTAGAGGTGCCTATTGACCCTGAAGAAGGTGGAATTATTGAATATGATGATGTTAAAGTAGAGATTTCTGCTGGGGCTATCTCTGATGAAAGTGGAACAGGTATTGAAGTGACAGTTCATGTTACAGCAATAGAAGAGACAGAAATTCCTAAGACAGATAACTTAATCATGGGTAAGACTTATGCCTTTAATTTGATCGATGAAAACAATCAGCCACAACAAAAGGTGGAGTTTGCAGTACCAGTAACATTAGAGTTTGGATACGATAAAGAGATGATACCAGAAGGATATTCTGAATTTGATCTGGCAGTATATCATTATGATATAAGATATGCAACCTGGGTGAAGATGGAGAATGCCGAAATAGACCCATTAGAAAATAAAATCAGGATTCAAACCAGTCATTTTTCTATGTTAAGGGATGTACAAATAATAATTTCCACGATTCCAAAAATTAACTTTACAAATTAAGAAAAATGCTGTATACTTTTTTAAAAAAAGAAA
>JAGMES010000376.1 GCA_023128035.1 Halanaerobiales bacterium
CTTCAGCCCAGAAGAGAATGTTTATAGTAAACCAGTTTGAAGTAAATAGCACCAATTATAATATGCCAGGTGCAATGATTATTGAAGGTAATGTTGACCTTGCTAGATTAGGAGAAGTCTTTACAGCATTGATCAAGCGACATGAACCATTTAGAACATCATTTGAAATGGTTCAAGGAGAAGTAGTTCAGAGCATTCGTTCGTCTATAGAATTAAATCTAGAGTGTTATAAAGTAGATGACGATAAAGTTGAAGAGATTGTAGAAGGTTTTGTCAAACCATTTGATTTGAGTAAAGCACCGTTATTAAGAATAGGTCTTATTGAAGCAGAAGAGAAAAATTTACTTCTCTTTGATTTGCATCATATTATCTCAGATGGTGTATCAATGGAGATTTTGACCAATGAGTTTATCTATCTTTATGAGGGAAGAGATCTATCAGAATTAAGAATCCAGTATAAAGATTTTGCAGTATGGCAGGATAAATTCTTTAAATCCGACGAGATGAAAAAACAAGAAGAGTATTGGTTAGTGACTTATGCTGACGAAATCCCTGTTTTGAATATGCCAATTGATGTTGCTAAAAGACCTTCTGTGATGAGTTTTGAAGGAGATACAGTTGGTTTTGCATTAGCAGATGAGTTGAGCGAAGGATTAAAAGAATTGGCAAAAGAACATGGTGGAACTTTGTTTATGATTCTCCTATCAGCCTATAATATTTTACTATCTAAATATACAGGCCAAGAAGATATCATAATAGGTACCCCAATAGCAGGAAGACCACATGCTGATTTAGAGAATTTGATGGGTATGTTTGTCAATACTTTAGCTTTAAGAAATCACTCCGATTCAAATAAAAGATATGTAGAATTCTTAAAGGAAGTGAAAGAGAATACTTTAGGAGCTTTTGAAAATCAAGATTATCAATTCGAAATGTTAGTTGAAAAATTAGACTTACAGAGAGATTTGAGCCGTAATCCAATATTTGATGTAATGTTTACTACACGTAATATGGAAAACACCACAAAAGTTGATCAGGACTTAAAGTTTAGACCATACAATAGAGAAAATAAGATAGCAAAATTCGATCTTACATTCAGTGGAGTAATAGTGGGCAACAAAATAGGTTTCAGTCTTAATTATAGTTCTAAACTATTTGAGCGAGAAACTATTGAAAGATTGGCAGGGCATTTTACGAATATTATTCATCAAATAGTGAATAATCCAGAAATTAAGATTGCAGAGATTGAAATAATTTCAAGAAAAGAAAAAGAACAGATTTTATATGACTTTAACAATACTAAAGCAGATTATCCTGAAAATGCTACTATCCATCAACTCTTTGAACAACAAGTAGAAAGAACTCCTGAAAATATTGCATTAGTTCTTAATGACAAACATTTAACTTATAGAAAACTAAATGAAAAATCAAATCAGTTAGCGAGATTGTTAAGAGAGAATGGAGTTCAGTCTGATGATATTATTGGAATCATGGTAGATCGATCTTTTGATATGTTCGTAGGGAGTTTGGCAGTTTTAAAAGCTGGAGGAGCTTTCTTGCCAATTGATCCTGAA
>JAGMES010000377.1 GCA_023128035.1 Halanaerobiales bacterium
AAGCCACCTAGCTAGGTCGCCAGTTTTATAGATCCTTTCCTCTAAGTTAAATGGATTAATAATAAATTTTTCTGCATTCAATCCAGGTCGATTAAGATAACCACGGGCTAATCCATCTCCCGCAATGTATAATTCACCTATCACATTTTGAGGCACTAATCGCAAATCTTTATCTAAAATATAGACTTGGGTATTAGCGATTGGTTTACCAATATTAATCTCATGCTTACCTGTGACATCTTGCATAGTCGACCAGACGGTGGTTTCCGTTGGCCCATACATATTGTATATCTTCGCGTCTGTGAGTGCTTGTAATTTGGTCAACATTTTTACTGGAAAAGCTTCTCCACCGATTAAGATATGTTCTAACCTTCTTAAACCCTGTAAGCTACTCTCATCACTCAGTAATAACTGCATCCTTGAAGGAGTTGCCTGTAACATATCTACTTCATGCTTAATGATAGCTTTATTCATAAGTTCTGGAATAACTTGCTCCTCTTCGGTAGCAATCACAACTTTTAACCCTTTAGTCAATGGCAACACTGTTTCGAGAACAAATATATCAAATGAAATAGTTGTTAGAGATAATATCGTCTTTTCAGCAGAAAATTCAATGTGATCTACTATACCTCTAATAAAATTATTCACTGACCTATGCTCAATCATTACCCCTTTAGGCTTTCCAGTAGAGCCAGAAGTATAGATTATATATACTAAATCTTGAGCGCCAGTCATCTTTAGAGGAGCTTCTGCATTTATTGAATATAGCTCAGAATCTTTTAAATCAAACATCTTACCCGCAAAAGGAATTTTATCCATTAATTCTGTTTGAGTTAGTACAACTTCTGTATTGCTATCTTCAAGCATATATTTGATTCTTTCCTCTGGAAACTCTGGATCAATTGGCAGATATGCTCCTCCAGCTTTTAATATTCCCAGTAAACCAACTATCATCTCTATTGAGCGATAAACCATTAGCCCTACAAACTGATTTTCTCTTAAACCATTTTCGCATAAACTATTCGCTAATTGATTAGCTTTCTCGTCCAATTCCCGATAAGATAACTGGTGGTCTTTACAGCAAATGGCTATATTCTCTGGGGTCTTTTGAACCTGTTCTTCAAATAGTTGATGAATAGTTTTATCTCGCTGATAATCTACCTCAGTATCATTAAATGCTACCAATAATTTTTCTTTCTCTTCTTTTGAGATTATTTCAAAATTAGAGAGTTTCTCTTCGGGATAATTCACAATTTCAAAGAGCACCTGAATAAAATGTTTGCTAAGTCTTTCAATTGTTTCTTTTTGATAAAGTTTTGTACTATATTCTAGTTCAAATTTTATACCTTCCCTTCTTTCTATAGCTGTTAAAGTAAGATCAAACTTCGCTACTTTGTTCTCAAATTGATAAGGTATTACTTTCAAATCAGTCGCTACTTTAACCATGTCACCAGCGTTTTGCAAAATAAACATAGTATCAAACAATGGGTTTCTACTTAAATCCCTTAGGATTAAATCTCTCTTATCAAGTTTTTCCACTAACATCTCAAATTGATAATCCTGATTTTCA
>JAGMES010000378.1 GCA_023128035.1 Halanaerobiales bacterium
GAATAATATAAGTAAGAATAAACCTGCTCGCTCCTTGGTAGATCATGTCAGGTTTCATACCAAATTGAAAAACCTCAAATAACATGTTCATAATTCCTTCTGTTCGAATAAAATAGATTGATAACGTAGCCATTAGAAAAAGTGATGAATACATTATTACTACACCATTTATTAAAAGAAGCAGATAGCCCAACAGATGAATTATACTAAAAGATAACTGCAACTTATAAGCTGCCAGTACAACTAAGATAATTCCAAATATAACATTGCCTAATGAGCTTAAACTAACATTTCGAACTGAAATTAGATATTTCGCAGAAACGGGCTTCAGTAAGAAACCATCAAGGGTACCTCTTTATAACCTACATCTGTGAACACTAGCACAGATGGTGCATAACCCAAATACTTAAATGGTAAAAAATCTGACAAAGTCCTTAACCAATTTGGAAAAAGATTCAGTGGAACTAATGTACCTGCTAAAAATGAGGTTACAAACTGTATTAGAGCAAAGATTCCAGAAATATTTAATAACCAGAAAGTTAAAAATGATAATACTAAATTTAGTAAATAATTGAGAACAAGTGCTAAAAGCACTGCCACTACAAATAAAAATATCTTTAATATAGAAATCTTAAATACAAACATACTTATCAAAATAGGAATAGCATAAATAACTATTTTAATTGTAAATTTGGATAATAAACTAATAAACTTATATCTAATATAACTGAACGGTTTTAATAAATATTTATTCAAATCCCCATTTCTAATTTCATTTGACACTTCATAATTATTCGTTTCTACTAACTTAAAGGCAATGTTTGCAAAAATTAAATACCCAATCATCTCTATTGCAGTAAAACCTACATTTTTTTGCAAATTGATTATTAGATCGATAAACAGCATTCCAAATATCTTACTATATACATTCATCTTTCACTCATCCTTAGCAATTTTTTTATTTAACAACAATTCCGAAAGGCATAATGTAGTTATTACATCGACTTTAACATGATCTTTTCGATCACATCTTCTATTTCATTCTCTTTAACACTGATATCCTGGATTCTGAATTCATTAAAAAGTTGTGGTATAATAAGTGATATGTTTTCTGCTTTTACCATTAACTTAACTTTAAAGCCATTCGCTTCAACAATATTTCCGTATTTATTAAATCTTTCTGGATCAATTTGATCACCCATAGTCATCTCAATCAATTTATATTGCAAAATCTCTGACTCTTGCCCCAACTTATTTAAATTTCCATCATAGACAATCTGACCATGATTAATCAAAATAACACGCTCGCAAAGTTGTTTAATATCATCAAGATTATGACTGGTTAATATGATTGTTGCTTTATATTGCTGATTATAAATTTTCAAAAACTTCCGGATACTTTTCTGAGCGATCAAATCTAGGCCAATCGTAGGTTCATCCAAAAATAATACCTTTGGTGAGTGAAGTAAAGCTGCAATAATCTCTAATTTCATCCTTTGTCCAAAGGAAAGTTTTCTTACAGGTATATTTAATTGTTCAGTAACTTGAAAC
>JAGMES010000038.1 GCA_023128035.1 Halanaerobiales bacterium
CGTAATCTGATTAATTTCATAATAATTGTTCAATTTCTTTAAGTTAAGTCGAATCTCTTCAAAGATAATATGCAACTCTCCTCCATCAATCAATAGTGGGAAGATTTCAATTATAGAAGCATCAAAGCCAACTCCAGCGTATTTAGTGCCACGATCATCTGAAGTTATTTCGTAATAATGGTTGATCCAGTTGCATAGATTAATCAAGGATTTATGTTCTACCATAACTCCTTTTGGTTTACCTGTTGAACCGGAAGTATAGATTACATATGCAAGATCATTTGGTTTATTTATATTTTCTAAATTTGAGCTATTTAAATCATTTACGTTTAAGGTATCATCAACAATGATCAATTCTCCAGTAAATTTAACTTTATGAGCCAAATGATTTTGAGTTAATAAGATCCGGCTGTTCGAGTCCGAAAGCATAAACTCTATTCGGCTCACAGGGTAAGTTGGATCGATTGGTAGATATGCAGCACCCGATTTCAATATTGCAAAAATCGAAACTATCATAGCTATAGAAGGCTCCATTAAGATTCCAATGATCTCTTCAGGGCCAGCTCCCCTTTCATCCCTCAACCCCCTCGCCACCACATTAGCTCTCTCATTCAAGTTAGCATAGCTAATCTTCTCATCCTCAAACACCACCGCCACCTTATCTGGATACCGTTCAACCACTTCCTCAAAGATCTCATGTATAACCCTATCTTCCAGGTAATCAACAGCAGTATCATTAAACTCATAGAGAATTTGTTCCCTCTCATCACCTGTAATCATCTCAAAGTCAGCAATCTTCTTAACTGGATCTGCAACAATCTCAGTCAGTATATTCACAAAATGCCTAGCCATCCTATCAATTGTTTCACGCTTAAACAACTTCGTACAATACTCCAAATTAAACTGAATTCTATCCTCAAATTCTGACCCAGTTAAAGTTAAATCAAATTTAGATGTCTGATTCTCAAATTTATAAGGAGTGAATGTTAAATCATTTAACTGTACAGCTGCTGAATCCAGATTTTGTAGCACAAACATGACATCAAAGAGAGGATTCCGACTTAAATCCCTTGGCACTAAATTTTTCTCCTCAAGCTTTTCAATCAACATCTCAAATTGATAATCCTGATTTTCAAAGGCTTTGAGAGCATTTTCCTTTACTTCAGAGAAAAATTCCACAAAAGACTTATCACTTTCAGGAGCATTCCGCATAGCTAAAGTATTAACAAACATCCCAACCATGTTCGCTAAATCTGGATGAGATCTACCTGCAATTGGTGAACCAACAATAATATCTTCCTGACCAGCATACTTAGCTAAAAGCAGATTAAATGCCGCCAGAAGAATCATATACAAAGTTCCACCATGATAGGACGTAAACTCATTAACCTGTCTTGCTAGAGCATCACCGATGCTAAACTTTACAGTATCTCCTACAAAACTCAAAATTGCTGGCCTTTGATAATCTGTTGGAAGTTGTAAAACAGGAAGTTGTTCACCATCTTTAATAAAGTGATCAAGCCAATATTTCTCCTGTTTTTTTATTTCATCAGAAATCAAGAATTTATTCTGCCATACAGCAAAGTCCTTATACTGTCTCTTAAGCTCAGGCAATTCTTCGCCATCCATAAATTTGATTAAGTCACTGATAAGTATATTCATGGACACCCCATCAGCAATAATATGATGCATATCATATAAGAGATAATTGTGCTCATTCGTCTCAATTAAACCTACCCTTAATAAAGGAGCTTTAGTTAAATCAAATAGTCTAACAAACCCCTTGACGATCTCTTTTATTTCTTCTGCCTCACCCCGCAGATCGTCCAATTTAAGCAAAACAATCTCAAATTCCACATCTTCATGGATTATTTGCTTGGGATTACCTTCAATCACCTTAAATGATGTACGCAGAACTTCATGTCTTAAGATTAACTTTTTGAATGCATCTTCCAACCTTGCGATATCTAGATCACCATCAATAATCATAACTCCAGGCATGTTATAACTGATTCCTATTCCCTCAAACTGATTGATGAGGAATACTCTCTTCTGAGCTGATGATAGAGGGAATATATTATCTTCAGAAGCCAGATCAATTTCTGAATAGATACTCTTTTCTAACCCACCAATATATTCTGCCAGTTTGCTGATGGTTGGATTCTTAAAGATATCACCTAATAAAATCTCTACACTTAAATTTTTATATATCTTAGAAACTACATTGATTGCTTTTAATGATTGCCCACCCAATTCGAAGAAATTATCATTGATTCCAACCTGCTTAACATCCAGAACATCTGCCCAGATCTCTGCCAATATCTTTTCTATATCATTTCGTGGTGCTGCATATTCTGTCTCTGATTTTATCAATGTATCAAGTTTTAACAATTCTTTTCGATCAATCTTACCATTAGGTGTCAATGGGATTTTATCTACTTTCACAAAATATACTGGAATCATATAATCTGGCAGAGTTTTTAAAAGATTTTCTCTTATATCAGATATGACCAGTTCAGAATCAGACACAAGATATCCGACTAAATATCTATTACCAGTTTTGTCTTGTTTATCTAAAACAACTGCTTCCTTTATTCTATCATCATTCAATAACTGGCTTTCAATCTCTCCCAATTCAATCCTATATCCACGAATCTTCACCTGATGATCAATTCTACCTGAAAACTCTATATTACCATCAGGACACCATCTGCCTAAATCACCTGTATGATACATCACATCGGTAGTATAAGGATTTTTGGTGAACTTTTCATCAGTTAACTCCGGTCTGTTCAAATAACCTCTAGCAAGACCATTTCCAGAAAGACATATTTCTCCTGGAACTCCTTGTGGGACTAATTGATTATATTTATCAAGTATATAAACTCGTGTATTAGAAATTGGTTTACCAATGGTCACATTTGAGTCAGTATTTACATCCCTACATATAGTTGAAACTATACTATTTTCTGTTGGCCCATATTCATTGACCATTTCTAAAGAACTTTTTAAATCTTTACTCTTTTTAACTAATTTTGAGCTGATCTTTTCTCCGCCCAAAATAACAACTTTTAGTGATTGTACATCTTCATCTGTTAAACAATCCAATACACTCATATATAACGAAGGGACAAAATTTACATGTGTTATCTCTTCTTTTTTTATATATTGTTTGATAATCAATGGATTTTTCACTTCTTCATCTTTTGCCAATACAACCCGTACACCACTCACAAGTGGTCCGAATAGAGCTATTACAAAAGCATCAAAACCTATTGAAAATAACTGAAATGTACTATCTGTATGATCTAAATTATATTCATCTTTATACCATTGAAGAGTATTTGTAATATTACGATGTTCGATCATAATCCCTTTTGGCTTACCAGTTGTTCCAGAGGTATAGATTATGTATGCCAGATCACTAGGGTTATTTATAGATTCTATATTAGAACAATCTAAGCTGTAGTTTTTTTCTTCATCAAGGATAATCTTTTCTACATCTGTTTGAATATTATTTGTCAACTCTTTCTGAGTCAGCAAAATTTCTGCTCCGCTATCTTCAAGCATATATTCAATTCTTTCCTGTGGATATGATGAATCAATCGGTAAATAAGCACCACCAGCCTTTAGAATACCGAGCATGCCAATTACCAGTTCAAAAGAACGCTTCATCATGATAGCTACTACAGTATTCGACCCAACTCCTTTTTGCAGAAGCAGTCTTGCTACCTGATTAGCCTTTTCATTTAACTCTCCATAGCTTAGACTCTTCTTATCATAAACCAGCGCAATATGATCAGCATTTTTTTCACTAATCTCTTCAAACAATTTATGCATAGTTATATCTGTTGGATATTTCACAGCCGTATCGTTGAAACCATATAAGAATTGCTCTTTTTCTTCATTTGAAATCATCTGGAATTCTTTGATCTGATAGTCTGGATTCTCTACGACCTCATTAATTAAATTAACAAAATGTCTGGTTATTCTCTTTATCGTCTCTTCTTTAAATAACTTTGTCTTATATTCCAGATCAAAATGTAATTCTTTCTCACTTTCAAATGCATTAAGAGTAAGATCAAATTTAGCCACTTGATTTCCTATGCTATAGTTAGAAAGCTTTAAATCAGGAAAATCAACCCCAGATGTCATCTGATTTTGTAAGGCAAACATTACATCAAACAATGGATTCCTGCTTAAATCCCTCTCAAGATTCAATCTTTCAACCAACATCTCAAACTGATAATCTTGATTTTCATATGCCATAAGTGCATTTACTTTAATCTCCCGTAAGAAGTCAACAAAGGTCTTATCTTGCTTAGGAGCATTTCTCATTACTAGAGTATTTACAAACATGCCTATCACAGATTCCAAGTCTGGATGAGTTCTACCTGCAATCGGTGTTCCTATGATCATATCTTCCTGACCAGAGTATTTAGCTAAAAGAATGTTAAAGACTCCTAATAAGACCATATACAAAGTCGCACCATTTGAACTCGCTAAATTGTTGAGCTTCTTTGTTAGTTCTTTATCAATATCAAAATGAATGGCATTACCTTGATAATCCATTAATTTAGGTCTTGGATGATCTATTGGTAGATTTAAGACTGGAATTTCTCTATCGTTAAATAAATCTAACCAGTATTTTTCCTGTTTATTGATCAAACCAGACTTTATTAAATCATTTTGCCAGACCGCAAAATCTCTATACTGAATGGGTAATTCAAGTAACTCATATCCCATGTATAGATTTAAAAAGTCCTTAATTATAATCTCCATTGACACACCATCTGAGATAATATGGTGCATATCGAAGATCATCAAATATCTATCACCAACTTCTACTAACTCAACTCTGAGTAATGGTGCTTTCCTTAAATCAAATGGTTGAACAAATTCTTCTACAATTCTTTCTAAATCACTTATATCTACCTTTCGATGAGTTATTTTAAATTCAACGCTCTCATGAATTCTCTGGACATACTCACCTTCTACCAATTCAAAAGATGTCCTTAATGATTCATGTCTTTCTACTAATGCAGAAAAAGTAACTTCAAAACGTGCTATATCCATTTCACCTTCAATAAAGAAAGCTCCAGGCAAGTTGTAATTTCTGCTTTTTGAGTCCAATTGATGTAAGATAAACATTCTTTTTTGAGCAGATGATGTTGGGTAGTTCATTACAGGATAATATTCTCTATCTAGCACTCTTTGAATAGATTTATAAGCGACCTTTTTATTATCTTTGATATATTGAGAGATTTGGCTAATTGTTGGATTTTTAAAGAACTCTTTTAATGGAAGATTTATGTTCATATCTTTATATACTCTGGCGATAATATTGATTGCCCTTAAAGAATGACCACCTATTTCAAAGAAATTATCATAAACACCTATCTTCTCTATGTCTAAAATTTCTGACCAGATTTTTGCCAGTTTTTCTTGCACTTCATTTGAAGGTGCAACAAACTCTGTACCACGTTTGATATTACTTTCAGCGATATCAGGCAATGCTTTGATATTTACTTTACCATTTGCTGTTAGTGGCAATTGATCTAATTTCACAAAATGAGCTGGGATCATATATTCTGGTAAATTCTCCGATAAATATTTTCTTATATCAGTAACAGATATCTCTGCATTTTCTACGATATATGCCGCTAGATAATTATTACCTTTTTGATCCTCGCGAGGAACAACTGCAACTTCCTTTATTGATGGATGTTTGAACAATTGGCCCTCAATCTCACCAAGCTCAATTCTATATCCTCTTATCTTAATTTGATGATCAATTCTTCCTAAAAATTCAATAGTTCTATCTGTATTCCATCTAGCCATATCGCCTGTTCGATACAATTTGATCCCACTATCATCTCCAGTAATAGTAGCATATGGATTTGAACCAAACTTCTCTACCGTTAGTTCTGGTCTATTCCAATAACCTCTACCTACATTTCTTCCACCAATCACAAGTTCTCCTGGAACACCTATTGGGGTTGGTTTTTGATTCTTATCCAGTATATAAATCTGTACATTGCTAATTGGTCTTCCGATAGAAGGTAAAGTTGGAATATCTTCAAATGGATTCATCGTTAACGTAGTAACTACATGGGTTTCTGATGGACCATAATGGTTATGCAGATATACATGATTTTCTTTAAGATATTCTCTAAGTCCATCACTCACAACCATCTGCTCACCAGCACCAATGATATGTCTAACAGATTTAGGCAAGATATCACTATATTCATCTTCACTAAAGATAAACTTAAGCAATGCTGCAGGGAAGAAGAGTACTTCAATGTTTTGCTCTTCTATATATTCAAGTAACTGCGAAATATTATTTCTCATTGATTGACTAATAAGATATAGTTCTCCTCCTGCCAGTAAAGTAGAGAATATCTCCTGGAATGATACATCAAAACTAATAGATGCAAATTGCAAAACTTTAGTACTATAATTGACATTTGTTTTCGCATATTCATACTGAATCAGATTAGATACATTTTGATGTTCAATCATAACCCCTTTTGGCTTGCCAGTCGAGCCTGAAGTATAAATAAGATAAATTAGATCATCTACTTCATTTATATTACTTAAATTAGTTTCCTCTCCGCTAAAGATCGTTTGATCTGTAATGTCAATAACTAATCCCGTAAAATCTACATTGCTTATCAGATGATTTTGGGTTAATAAAATCTGAGTATTGCTATCAACTAACATAAATTCAATCCGCTCTTTTGGATAATCAGGATCAATTGGTAAATATGCTCCACCAGCTTTTAAGATGGCTAAAATGCCGATAATCATTTCTGGTGAACGATCTACCATCATACCTACTATCTGATCTCTTTTGACCCCATTCATTCTTAAATAATGGGCCAGCTTATTTGTCTTTTCGTTCAGTTCTCGATAGGTTAATTGATCATCTTCAAATACTACAGCAACTTGATCAGCACTTCTTTCTACCTGTTCTTCGAATAATTGATGAATAGACTTATCAAAGGTAAACTTTTCGGCAGTATCATTGAAATCTACTAATAATTTTTTTCTCTCTTCATCTGTACTCATCTCAATCTCACTAATCTTTACCTCCGGGTTAGAAACGAGTGCTTGAAGAATTCTTTTAAAATGTTTCGTTAATCGAGTTATAGTCTCTTTTTTAAATAATTTGGTTGAATATTCTACTTGGAATTCAGTTTCATCATTAACTTCCATTCCAGTGAAAAGCAGATCAAATTTAGTAATCTGACTTTTAATGTTATATGGTATAAATTTCACATCATCTAATGTCACAGTTGCATGAGTATAATTTTGCAATGTAAACATTACATCAAATAATGGATTTCTACTCATATCGCGATCAAGTTTAAGTTTTTCAACAAGCATTTCAAACTGATAGTCCTGATTTTCATAAGCTTTTAGAGAATTTACTTTCACTTCAGTAAAAAATTCTGCAAAAGTAATATTAGCTTTTGGAGCATTTCTCATAGCTAGAGTATTAACAAACATTCCAGAAATATTAGTTAAATCCGCATGATTCCTTCCTGCAATCGGTGAACCTATTATGATATCTTCCTGTCCGGAGTATCTTGATAAAAGTACATTTATCGCTGATAACAAGATCATATATAGAGTTCCACCACGTTTTCTAGAGAAACCATATAATTTTTTCGTGAGTTCTTTCTCAATTGTAAACTGAACAGTATCCCCTGCAAAACTCAATACTGCAGGTCTTGCATAATCAGTTGGTAATTGAAGAACTGGTATCTCACTATATGAGTTGTCACCCACACCAAAACGATTTAACCAATACTCTTCCTGGCTCTTAATCTGTTCCGAACTTAATTGTTGATTTTGCCATGAAGCAAATTCTTTATATTGCATCCTTAGTTCAGGTAATTCAATTCCATTATATAGCTGAATCAATTCACTTATCAAAATAGTAAATGATTTGCCATCAGCAATTATATGATGATGATCATACATGAGTATATATCTATCATTCATTTCTAAGAGCTCAACTCGTAACAATGGCGCTAGACTTAAATCAAATGGTCTAATAAAATCTTTTATGATAGCATCAATATTAACTTCAGCAAAATCTTCATTTATTTTGCTATGTTTAATGGTGAAATCTACTGTATCATGTATTTTTTGCATTGGCTCTTCTAAAACAAGTTCAAAAGATGTACGTAATGATTCATGTCGCTGAATTAAACTCTTAAAAGCATTTAAAAGAGACTCCTGATCGAGGTTACCTTCGATAATCATAGCTCCTGGTGCATTATAGGTTGTCTTTTCTTCAATAAGTTGATCGACAATAAATATTCTTTTCTGTGCTGAGGATAATGGATAATATTCTGCAGGATAACCTTTAGGCTTATCTAAAATCTTAATTTCTGAATACTCACTTTCACTCGTAGTATAAATATATTCTGCAAGTTCCTCAATAGTTGGATTCTCAAAAAGTTTGCTCAAAGGTATTTCGACATTCATTTCTTTATAGATATTTGAAACCAAATAAGTTCCTTTTAATGAATGTCCACCCAATGCAAAGAAATCATCCTTGATCCCAATCCGTTCAATTTCCAATACATCTGACCATATTTTGGCTAATTTTTCTTGCAATTCATTAGTTGGTGCCACATACTCAGTTACTTCTATATTTCCATCTACATTTGGTAATGCATTTTTATCAATTTTACCATGAGCATTCAATGGCAGTTTATCTAATTGTACAAAGTATGATGGAACCATATAATCAGGCAGCTTCTTTAAAAGAAAATCTCTGATTTCTGATCTAGCCAAGTCTGAATTACTTACGAAATATGCAATGAGATATTTACTACCATTGTTATCTTCACGATCGATCACAACCGTCTCTTGAATTTCACTATGACCTATCAATAAACTTTCAAGCTCGCCAAGTTCAATTCTAAATCCGCGTATCTTCACCTGATGATCATTTCGACTGATATATTCAATATTTCCATCAGGAAGCCATCTAACCAGATCACCTGTTAAATACATCTTTTCACCTGATGCAAATGGATTAGTTATAAATTTTTCATTGGTAAGGTCTTCGCGATTTAAATATCCTCTGGATAAACCAATCCCACTTACGCATAACTCACCTACAATACCAATTGGCTGTAAATTTTTATTGTGATCAAGAACATAGACTTTATGATTATAGATCGGTTTACCGATAGGAATATTTTTGTACTCCTGATCAATCTCCATACAAGTTGTGCATACTGTACTTTCGGTTGGACCATAGTTATTACAAAAACGATACTTTTGTTTAACAAATGATTTAAGTTTCTCCCCACCTGTAAGGAGTACTTTCAATGAATGATTCTCGAGTTTCATAAATTGCTCTGCCATCTGAGTTGGCAGATAGGTCACTGTTATCTGATTCATTTCCAGATATTCATTTAATCTGTGTAGATTTAATCTAATTTCATCGCTAAGTATATGAGTTTCTGCTCCTATAATTAACGGTGCAAATGTCTCAGAGATATTTGCATCAAAACCGAAACCTGCATATCTAGTAAAACGGTCTGATGGTGTTACCTGATAATAATCGTTAAACCAGTAACAGAAATTGACCAGTGAACGATTTTCAATCATAACCCCTTTCGGCTGACCAGTAGATCCAGATGTATAGATTACATATGCAAGATCTTTTGTTTTATTTACACGGGCCAGATTTTCTAAATCTTCATCCCTTGGCCCATTTAACATCTCATCAATGCAAATCACTTCAATCTCAACGCTGAACAGTTCTTGCAAATGAGACTGGGTTAACAGTATCTGACTCTTGGAATCGTTCAGCATATACTCAATTCTCTGTTTTGGATATTTATGATCAATCGGTAAATAAGCTCCGCCTGCTTTTAAAACTCCAATAATTCCGATCATCATCTCCAATGAAGGTTCTACTAATATTCCTACTAGCTGATCAGGGGCAACACCTTTTTCCCGCAAAATCCTCCCCCATCGATTTCCTAAAGTATTTAACTCACGATAGGTGATTTTCTGGTCATCAAAGACTACAGCAATCTTATCTGGAGTACACTCCACTTGTGTTTCGATCAATTGAAGAATAGTCTTATCTTTTGGGTATTCATACTCTGTTTGGTTAAATCCCTCCAAAATCTGCTCTTTTTCATGATCGATAAGAATTTCTATATCCTTTATCTGTTTATTAGGATGATAAACCATATCAGTTAAAAGATTTTCGTAATGCTCCATCATCCTCTCGATTGTCTCAGCTTTAAAGCGCTCTGTGTTATAACCAAACTTCAGCTCCAATATCTCACCAGCATAAATCGCCTCAATATTAAGATCATAATTGGTCAGCTCAAATGCATCATAGTCCTTTACGACAAACCCAACATCCATCTGATTTAAGGACTGATCTACTGGATAATTTTCAAAAACAAAGAGGCTTTCAAATAATGAAATTTTCTCTCCACTTAGTTCACTCTGAGCCTTGATCTCAGGTAAACTGTTAGTCTCAAATTCCTGTCTGTCTATGCTTTCTTGATATATTTCTTTCAATAATTCACTCACTCTTTGATCCCATTCACACTGAACACGAACCGGAATATTGTTGATGAATAATCCAACCATCTCTTCAATTCCTTGAATATCTGCTGCTCGTCCAGAAACGATTGTTCCAAATACGACATCGTTATTGTTATTATATCTCTGTAATAACAATCCCCAGGCTGTTTGAAGTAAAGTATTTACCGTTACCTTTAACTCTTTTGCTAATCCTTCAAGTTTTTTACCAAACTCCGATGATTTCTCTAACTTTTTGGTATCCTGATTACTTATCATTTCCTTATTATGATAATCTGTTGGAAGATTAGTCTGAGTTGTAAAACCGTTCAGATATTCTTGCCAGAATTCTGCTGCTTTTTTCTGATCCTGGTTTTTGAGCCAGTTGATATATTCTCGATAGTGCTTATGTACTGATTTATTGAGTTCAGAGATTTTCATACCTTGCTGTAATTTTAGATAGATCGCAAATAG
Source organism: Halanaerobiales bacterium (assembly GCA_023128035.1). Next base: position 11,050 of record JAGMES010000038.1, read on the forward strand.
CTCCCGATAAATTATTCCCAGACACCAGCCGTCAAATAAGATATGATGGAAACTAAAGATGATCTCAAACTCATTTTCTAGTAAATTGCATACCTGAAGCCGTAGATTTGGCCCGTTTTCCAGAACAAATTGTTCTCCACGATCCTGCTCTTTCAATTCATTTAATCTGTCTACTAAATCGTCTTTATTAAAATCAGTAAAGTCATGCACAGTTATTTTGCTTGGATTTCTCCGTAAGACAAGTTGAACTGGTTTCTTTAGTTCTTTCCAGCTGAAAATTGTTCGCAAGACTTCATTATTTTGAATGACGCAATTCCACGCTTTTTCAAGATAATCTATATTTAGTTCTCCTTCAATGGTGAAAGAACTCTGCTCAAAGTGTTGAGAACTATTTGAATCCAACAAATAATGATAGAGCATACCTTCTTGTAAAGGTGTCAGAGAATAGATATCTTCTATCTTGGTTTTGTCTATTTGATTCAAAAACTCTTGACTTACTTCTGTATTTGGAAAATCTGCAGGAGTATAACATCCCACTTCTACTTGATCACAATGTTCGATTATTTTTTTAAGATTTTCCATATAAGAATTCAATAGATCGTATGCTGTAGTAGAATGATGACAGCTTTGACTATAGCTCAAATTTATCATGAGTTTTCCATCAGCCACCAGACCACCAAATTCTAATAGAGCATTACGTTTTTTGGTCAGACTGATTTCTGCTCCTGTAGATTCTTGTCCAGGTCTAAATAGTGCTGTGTTGACTTCACGATCAAATTGGCCGAGATAGTTAAAAATAATTCCATCTAAATCATGTTCACTTTGTAGTTCAGGAGTTTTGGCAAGATATTTTAGGATCAGATAGCCAACCCCTTTATCCGGTATCTGCCGTAACTGTTCTTTTACACCGATAATCTGCTCGTTGAGTTCAGTTAATCTATCAATAGTTAAATTAACTGGATACATCGAAGTAAAGCAGCCGATTGTTCTCGAAATATCTAGATCTAGAATCTCTTCTCTACCATGACCTTCTAAGGTGATTAATACTTCGTTTTTACCTGTCCAGTGAGATATAGTTCGCGCGAGAGCTGTCAGTAAAAGATCATTGATTTCGGTGTTATAGGCTTTGCTAGCTTTTGTTAGTAATTTTTCAGTCTCTGCTCTGGACAATTCTTTGGTGATAGTTATTTCACGTGAAACGTTATTATCTCCATTTTCTAGATCAATAGGAAGAGATGAGTTGGTTTCAAGGATTTTGAGCCAGAACGGGATCTCTTCTTTTAGTTTTTTGCTTTGGCTGTAGGTTATGAGAAGGCTGGCCCAGTCCATAAATGATGCTGTTTTTGATGGTAATAAAATCTCTTCATTCTTAACCAATTGTTGATAGATATACAGCAAATCTTCTAACAAAATCCTCCAGGATACACCATCTACAATCAAATGATGAATTGTGATCAATAGTCTTTTACCACGACTTCCAAGATCAAAATAAGCTGATTTGATTAAAATTGAATTCTCTAAATCAAAACTTGCTTTTAAAGTAGTTCCCAATACTTCTAATCTCTGATTTTGCTCTTTTTCTGTTAAATTTGCCAGATCATAAGTTTCTATTGTAAATTCTTCATCAAGATAATGGTTTGAATAGACTAGAGTATTGGTTTTGCTATGGTAATTTAATCTCAATGTATCATGATGTTCGATTAATTTATTAAAAGCTTTCTGTAATATTTCAAGTTCAATTTCCTGATCTAACTCAAATAAAACAGATTGGGTGAAATACTCAGATTGGTCGAATTCTTCAAAATACCATCTCTGAATACCGGTAAGAGGTAACTCACCTGATACAATATTATAGTTACTTTCCTTAACTTCAGCCTCGTTAACATGAGAAGCCAATTCTGCTATCGTTTGATAAGTAAAGACATCTCTAATCTTAACATCAAAGCCAGCATTGTTTAATTTTGAAGTTAACTGAATAGCTTTGATCGAATCTCCACCAAGTTCAATAAAGTTATCGTTTACTCCAACTCTATCTACACCAAGAGCCTCTTCCCAGACATTTGCCATCTTTCTTTCTTTATCATTTCGTGGTTCAAGATATTCAGTGTTGGTTTCTATGATCGAGTCAGGTTCAGGTAAGGCCTTTTTATCTACTTTACCATTTGATGTCAGTGGAATTTTATCTAAGGTTACAAATGCGTTAGGAACCATATAATCTGGCAAATCTTTTAAAAGATATTCTCTGATTTCTAAGAAAGATAACTCATATTCTAATACAAGATATGCGCAGAGATATTTGGTCTCAATCTCTTTATTAGAATGTTGTTTCTTAAACCCAATCAGTCTCGCAAAATTGTCAAAACCTTTTCTAGTAACTTTGCAATTTAAATCTTCTTGCAGATTTTCAAGGGTAATATGTCCAAGTCGTTTCTCCCAAGATGTGGCACTACCATAATAATGATATCCAGTCTCCTGCAAATGATAATAATCACCAATCTGTTTAATCGGACAATTTGTTGAGTAAACCGCATAATGTTTTCTAGTTTTCCAGTAAGAATCTTGATTAATTAGATAAGAGATCATCTCTTGATTTGTGATATCAAAATATCGATAAAAATCAATAGATTTCACTTCATCATAAATTGTGCCATCATCAACTGAAGGTATATTAATCAGATCAAAGATATGTCTATTCATCGCTGGTGTCATTTTTTGAAGAGTACTCAATTCTTTTTCGATTGCTTCTACATCTGAAACGCCCTGTTTAAATTGCTTGTATAATTTATTTTCAATAATCTGACCTCTTGATAAAGTAGCTCCAATAACCAGATTAATATCATTTTTTCTTGCATATTCTACAGCAAGTGAAGATGATATAAAGAAACAACCATTACAGACTGTATATGCAGAATGCAAACTTTCTTTCAAAATCTGACCTGTTTTCTCATGGGCCAGGACAACATGATCTACACCCAATTTTTCGGTGATCATTTTAATATTTTTAAGATCACTACCAGCAAAGTAACCATTATCAAAAGTTACTGTGAGTACATTTAATCCCATATCAACTAATTGATATAGTGCATAGGCTGAACCGAGTCCTCCAGAATATAATAGAAGGCAATCATATTTACTTTCCCCAGTGTGCGTTTTATCTTGATTTACTTTACTTATTAAATTTTCTAAATCAGTTGGAGCTTGAAAATAGTGATCAGCAATTTCTTTATAATGACTAATATCGGCACAGATATCACAGCTTCTGTCCTTAATCGAAACTGAATAAGCTGAAGTAATTCCACATGTTTTACAGGTTTCAATCTCTTTATTCTTCTCATTTTTATCTTTAACCACCACGATTGCATCATTGATAGAATCATGTTTTATGAGTGCTGATTCAATCTCACCAGGTTCGATCCGATAACCTCTAATCTTAACCTGATCATCAACTCTTCCTAAAATCTCAATATTTCCATCATTTAATATCCGACCCATATCACCGGTCTTATATAATTTACCCTCTCCAAATGGATTACCTACAAAACTCTCGCTAGTTTCTGCAGGATTATTGATATATCCTCTAGCGACACTCTCGCCAGCGATGCAAATTTCTCCAGTCATGCCGATTGGGAGTAATTGCAAATCTTTTGATAAGATATAGATTTGATTATTGGCAACCGTTCTTCCTATTGGAACGGTTTTGAGTTCTTCATTTTTGTCAAGATGGTAGTAGGTGTTGTTGATGGTACACTCAGTTGGCCCGTAAGTATTAACAATTTTTCCATCAAAATATGAATAAAAGTTTTTAACAACCTCTGGACTGATGGCTTCTGCTCCAATCAGTAGCCATTGCAAACTTAGCTTACCCTCAAAGTTTTTGGAGTTTAAAAGATAAGTCATTCCAATTACCAGTGATGCAGGACAGTACATCATTGTCAGTGATTTATCTTCTATCATTAGATCAATTAAATAATCAGCATCTTTGCCCTGTTCACTGTTTAGTAATTTTACCTTAGCTCCGATATATAGTGGCCAGAAAATCTCCCAGACTGATGGGTCAAAAGTGAGATTAGTTCTTTGAACAATTGCTGCTTCTTCATTTAGCTTAAACTCATCCTGCATCCAGAAAATACAGTTATTTACCTGTCTGTGTTCGACCATAATTCCCTTTGGTTTTCCTGTAGTTCCTGAGGTGTACATTACATAAGCTAAATTTTTGGCAGTATTAAGTGGTTCTAAGTTTTCTGGAGATTCAACTGAGATAATATCATTTATTTGATCAATAAGTAGTACTTTTCTCGATAAATTGGTTTCTAATCTTTGGCGATAGGCAATTCCTTCAATAGAACTTAAGACCTCATAAGATGGAAGTTTAAAATCATTTTTAAACATTTCATTTAGCAATTCAGTAAATATAAATTCACCTTCACCCATAATCACAAGATCAATATTTTTGTCTTTCAAAATCGTAGTATATTCACTCGTAGCATATGGACCACCTGTGATGATCGGTACATTGATTCCCCAGATTCTTAAATTAGAGACAGTTTGATGGAAAAAATCTTTATAAAATGAAAGAGTTCTAATTCCGATCAAATCAGGCTGGTATTCATCAATAATCGCTTTTAATTCTGCAAAACTGTCAAAGTCTGTTCCAGACTTATAGATTCTGCCATCAATCTTTTCTCCAAATTTTTCTTTGATATAAGTCATAAGGTAAAGAAGACCTAAAGGTTGTTCTGCCACTTTATAAAGCATACTATGTGAACTAAAATGTTGCGATAAATCTAATAAGAGGATTTTCTTAACTTCAGCAGTATTCTTTGCTTCTCTTATTAGAGATGTTTCAAAAATCTCTGGAACGTACTTTGTTTTCGATATTTCTGGCAATATAAAATCTTCAATTCCAGCAAATTCTAAGACATCTTCAATCTTTTTAACTTCTGTCGGAAGATAGGCATTGTATTTTTGCAGTAATGCATCTTCATCAATTACTTTTAATTGAACAGGTAATACTTTCTTCAATCTCTCAGGGTTTAAAAAGTATTCATTTAAAAAGTTAGATTGATACTTTCTAGTAAAACTTTTTGGGAATGGCAAAGTCTCTGGCAATTCATGGTATGCTAATCCTACAGATTTTAAGATATCTTCTTTTGCCACACCATTATTAAGGGCAAACTCTTCCATTTCTGTATTAGGAAAAACTTTAAGAATATGGATATAGGGAAAATGAATCCACTTGACATCTTTGATAAAATTCAATGTCATCTTCGCTTCTTCTTCAGTTTCTGTCGGAAAACCATGCATAGTTGCCAGTTCCAAAATCACATTTGGATGTTGAGTTGCGATATAATCCATGACATTTTTAAACTTATCAATATCAAGATATTTTTTCACAGCTTTTTGCAACCTTGGAGAAGCAGTTTCTAAAGATAAATTAATATTTACAGTTCCTGCTTCAACCATGAGATCAATATAATCTGGCGTTAGAAGATCACCCCGCAAACCATTTGGGAAGAAAATCTTTACATCTAAACGATTCTTTTTGATAAGTTTAAATAGACGTGCACTATTTTCTCGATTGAGATTAAAGCAATCATCCAAAATCGAAAAATTCTTTACTCCACGCTTATAATAATACTCGATTTCTTGATAAATATTTTCTGCACTACGATAAACATGACTTTTTGACCAGACTTTATGACAATATAGACAGAGATAGGGACATCCTCTCGTAGCCTGAAGTGAGATTGAGTTATTCACACTTGCCATGCCTATCTTATTTTTATATTTACTAAAATCTATGTATGATCTATCTAACATCGGTAATTGATCAAAAGTTTTAATATATGGATGAGTTTTGGTCACAACTATCTCTGGCTTATTCTCATCAATGTTTTCTAAAGAAATGAAAGAAATATCTTTGATTAGCTTACTATCAGTTAGCAAAATTTTTGCGTTGGAATTTTTTAGCATATAAAGAATACGCTCTTTTGGATATGATGGATCAATCGGTAAATATGCCCCTCCTGCTTTTAAGATTGCTAAAAGACTTATTACCATCTTAGGAGAACGATTGAGCATCAGTCCAACCACTGTCTCTTTCATTACCCCATTTTTTCTGAGAACTCTGGCAAGTTTGTTGGACCTGTGATTTACTTCTTTATATGTTAATTTTTGATCTTCAAAGATCACTGCGATAGCTTCAGGTGTATTTTTGGCCTGTTCTTCAAATAATTGATAGATTGTCTTATCTCTTGGATAATCTAAAATAAAATCATTAAACTTAAATAATAAATCTTTTTCCTCTTTAGAAATCAGCTCAATCTCTGCTAAGGATAATTTACTCGCAAAATCATTTTCGATTACAGAGATAAGGATCTGTTTAAAATGATCAGCCATACTCTCAATGGTTTCTTTATTGAATAAATCGGTATTGTATTCAAATTCAAAATAAATTCCATCAGTTGTCTCGGTAGCAAAAAGGATAAAATCAAATTTTGATCTCTTTAACTCAAACTGATATGGCTCGATATCTACATTACCTAGTTGTCTACCTGATTTTTCAATCTGGTTTTGTAACACTAACATCACATCAAATAATGGATTTCTACTCATATCCCGTTCAAGATCAAGTTTTTCAACGAGAATATCCATCTGATATGCCTGATTATCAAATGCTTTTAGTGTATTTTCTTTCACTTCACTCAAAAATTCTGTAAATGTCTTGGATGGTTTAGGATAATTTCTCATTGGAAGAGTATTAACAAACATCCCAATAATATTTTCAAGATCAGGATGGATTCTTCCAGCCACAGGTGTACCCACAATGATATCTTCCTGTCTAGAATATTTGGATAGCAAAATATTATAGAATGCTAATAAAGTCATGTATAAAGTAGCACCGTGTTTATTAGCTAGTTGGTTTAGCTTAGCACTTAACTCCTGATCAATCTTAAAATAATAAGAATCTCCATCATAACCTTTGATAGATGGCCTAGGATGATCTGTTGGTAGATTAAGAACTGGTAATTCACCATCTAATACATCTACCCAATAATCTTCCCATCTTTGAACTTCACCAGAGTTAACAAGCTCCTCCTGCCAGACTGCAAAATCCTTATACTGGACCTTTTGTTCTGGTAAATCAGCGTCATTATAAAGGGCGAAAAATTCCTCGATTAAAATATTCATTGAGATTCCATCTGAGATGATATGATGCATGTCAAATAAAATAAGTTGTCTCTCTTTATCTTTAATCACACCAACTCGAAAAAGTGGGGTCTGTTCAAACTCAAAAGGCTGAATAAATTGATTAACAATCTCTTTAATCTCATCGTCTGAGAAAGATTGACTGTTAAAATATTGAATGTTTAACTCAACATTATCACGAATAATTTGCACAGGTTCTTCTTCTATCACAGTAAATGATGTCCGTAAGGATTCCTGGCGATTAACTAATTTTTGCAGAGCTTTTTCCATCTTCTTCTGATCAAGCTCACCTTTAACCATAAATGCTCGTGGCATATTATACCCTAAATTATCTCCCATCACCTGATTTAAGGCAAAAAGACGCTTTTGGGCAAAGGATACAGGATAATACTCTCTTTTCTCGATACTTTTAATAGCTGAAAACGATTTTTGAGATTGTTTTGAGATAATAGCTGCTAGTTCTTCAATTGTTGGAGATTCAAAGATTGCTCTTAAAGAAATTTCGGCATTCAGTTCTTTAGAGATTTTTGATTGTACTAGAGTTACTTTTAGAGAATGTCCACCTAGATCAAAGAAATTATCTTTAACACCAATCTCTTCAACCCTTAAAATCTTAGACCAAATCTCGGTCAGTTTTTTCTCAATTTCAGTCTCAGGAGCAACATATTCTACACCAGAGGTCATCCGATAATCTGGCTCGGGTAAAGCTTTGCGATCAATCTTACCATTTGGCAAAAGAGGAAAACTTTCCATCAGGAAAAAGTAATTTGGTATCATATATTCAGGTAGATGATCAGATAAATATTCTTTTAGCTCTCCAGCCGAAATCTTATCTTCTGTGACTACATAAGCAGCAAGATAGATTTCATCATCTGCGTTTTTCTTATCAATTACCACTACTTCTTTTATCTTTTCATGTGTTAACAATTGACTTTCGATATCCCCAAGTTCAACACGTACTCCTCTGATTTTAACCTGATAATCTTTCCGACCGATCAGTTCAATATTTCCATTGGCTAAAATTCTGCCCAAATCGCCTGTTTTATATAGTTTATCATCAGGGTTATTGCTATAAAGATTTTGGATGAATCTTTCTTGTGTTAGTTCTGGATCTTTGTAATATCCCAAAGTCATAAAAGGGGTACGGATATAGATTTCTCCTACCATCTCCTGTTGACAGGGTTTAAGATTGTCGTCAAGGATTAAAACTCTGGCCCCTTTCATTGGTTGACCGATAGAGATTGAAGCGCGATTTTTATCCTCTTCTTTGATCAAATAATAAGTTTTAACCATGGTAGTCTCAGAAGGCCCATATAAATTGACGAGTTGAGTTCTTTCTCCAAAGATCGAATACCATCTTCTAAGATCTTTAGGATTGATCCTTTCGCCTGACATCAGTATGTATTTTAGTTCCTGAAAATCTTCAGCATTTAAATCATTGGTCAGAATCATTCTGAACAAACTCGGTACACAATGGATAAGATTAATTTTTGATTGATTGATCCAATGGGTTAATTTATTTGCACTTAAAAGGATATCATTAGATTCCGGAATACATAGTGTTCCACCTGAACAGAGTGGTACAAAGACATCTCTTAAAAAGGCATCAAATGAAGGAGTGGTAAACTGACTTGTCCTGAAATTTTCATTGATCTGAAAGGTTTCAATCTCCCATTTGATGAAGTGTACTAGTCCCTTGTAGCGGCCGAGGATTCCCTTTGGGCGACCTGTGGAGCCCGAGGTGAAGTAGATGTAGATTGGGTCGTTTGGTTCGTTTTGTAGTGGTGGACGGTTGTTTGGTTGTTCTTTGGAAGTTATTTCTGAATGTTCTAATATTTCGGGTTTCTTTTCTGAGCTTAAAAATAAAGAAGAGACCAGACTAAAGTTATCCTGATCAGCAAAGAATAGAGTGAAATCAACTATATCTACCATTGTTTCAAGTCTTTTGCTCGGATAAGACGGGTCAAAGGGAACAAATGTACAGCCTGATTTTAATATGCCGAGTACTAGAGTTATGTAATCAATACGGTCATCTAGTATTACACCAATTCTGGCCCCTTTTTTTAATTTCTTTGATAGTATAAAATTTGCAATCGAATTTGACATCTGATCGAGTTCAAAATAGGTGATTGATTTTTTTCCATATTCTATTGCTATTTTTTCTGGGAATTGATCAACAATTTGATAAAATAAGTTTTCAAGAGTGTTTTTCATTGATATGTAAACCCCTTTCATTGTTTTTGTTTACAACAAAACAATAAATTATTTCTATTGTTATAGGATGGTATTTTTAATTTAATATTAACATATTTTTCTAATAAGGCCAATTTGCTTTTTATTGGTATTATAATTGGTTATTACTATATAGGCGTTAGTAAATAAAGCGAGAGTCGGAACTCTCGCTGGTGTTGTATATAAGATTGCCTTGGCAATTTAAGTATTCAATGTTTACCTTGTACATTCGTAAAAATTTTTTAGCTGAATTAAATATATTACTATCAGTATGAAGGTTGAGCATCTTACAACCTCGAAACATAATATCTGGAATGTTAATATATTCTCAAAGGCATTCAATAAGTAACTCTTCTAAAATATTTAAGCTCTTTTTTAATTCTTAAATTAAGCCTCGTTAAATTTGGACCACAATAATTCAAACAAAGAAATTTATTCGGTAAACCTGTTTTATTTAATTTTTGTAATAATGCCTGTCGAATCTCTAAAAGGGTGTTCTCTTTAATATTAAAATTAAAATCTTCATGATACTCTGGATGCAAATTTACACCTTCCATAATATATGTACAATTAAAAATACGACCATCTGGTAAAACATATAATGAAGTTGGGCTTGTGTAGCAATAATCTGACATCTTTGAACAATAACGCCCATTTTCAATCTCTTCAATTGTAGAAATTTCCGTAGAATATATGTCTTTAATTCTCCTATTCAAAAAAGGGTATTTAGAAGAAATATCATATTCCTCAATTATTCGTAATGTCTCTTCTTTAAATTCTTTAATTTCTTCTCTTGATAAAAAATTTTTTTTATTTACAAAACCTTTTAATTCCAAAGGATTAAAATCGTTAACTGGAATTTTATTTTCAATTACCCATTTAATTAAATTTGGATAGTGCAAATAATTTTTTTTCGTAATTACTGTGCTCAAATAAACAATTGGCTCTTTATAGTCTTTATGTTTTTTAACATTATCAATAACTTTAAAACATTTAATCGCATTAGCTAAAGCATCTTGGTTTTTCGTTAGTTTAAAATTTTCATCATTCTTGAAAGAATCGAGTGAAATATATATACTCCGTATTCCATAATCTAAAATTTTTTCCCATATTTCAGTTTTATTAAAATAACCTGTTGTATTTATAGAAATGGCAGCATTTAATTTTTTCGCATTTTCAATAATTCCGTCTTTACCGTACAATTTGTCTCCAATTAATAACGGCTCTCCACCAGTTATATTCAGATGCATTTGCTCACTCTCTTCACTTACTTCTTTTAGAATACCAATCCAATCTTTTAAATCCATATTTTCTTCCATAGATCTTTGAGTACAATAAATACAATTATATGGACATTTTTGAGTAACTCGAAATGATATCCATTGAACAACCGGAAGTCGTAACCACTTAATTTGCTTTTCATTATCACAGCTATTTTCCAATATTTTTTTACTAATACTACTTATTTTTATAAAATTATCATTCATCTCTTTTCTCCTTTCTATATTTTTTCCACTATTGCAAATATTGTAGGTACTCCTTTTTGAATATATCTAAGTAACTGAATTTCGTGCTGAATTTCAATATATGATATTAACTTAAATTTATCAAACACTTTTTTGAAATCATTTTCAATATAAGATAAACGATACAAATAATATGGAACCACAGAATTAGCATAGATTTCTGGCCCCACAATACTACTAAAATGTTTTTTTAATAAGAGACTTTTGAAAAATAATCTATAGCGTGATAATGTATATTTAAAACTTTGACTTATTTTTATTGAATACAAAAATAGTTGAAAAAACAATGGCATATCATAACAATTTATACCAAGTACAATTATACCTTCCTTTTTAATCAAACGTTTTAATTCAAAAAGAAATTTAATTCTTTTATTATAATCTACAAGATGGTTAATAACTCCTTTAGATACAAAAATATAATCAAAGCTTTGATCTTCAAAGTTGTATTTATACATACATTCTGTGTTATCAAAATGTATATTCAAATCCTTATTTAAACTTTTCGCTTTTTCAATCATATTTCTACTAATATCAACTCCCCAAACTTCGTGCCCATATTTAGCAAACTCTCTAGCCTCTCTTCCTACCCCACACCCAACATCAAGTAAAGTGCCTTTTTTGTTAAAATATTTTTTTAATATTTTTTTTTCAGAAGAGTTAAGTCCCTTTGTGATATTTGCCGAATATGTCCCAATCACATGTTCTTCCTCAAAACCAGTTAAACCTTTCTTTTCAACAAGCATATTGATTTTCTCCTTCTTTTAGTTTTTTAATCTCTGGTTATCCATGCATAATAAATATTACGTCATTATGCAGAGACACCTAGTGGTTTATAATTTTTAAATTGCTCGTATAATACTATTTCTTATAAAAATTCTATTGTGAAAGAAAGGAGTAACTCCTTTAAATCATCCAACTCTAGAAATTTAAATTTCAATGAATTCATATTTATACCTTCCACCTAAGTCTTTCATTAATTGTTCAACAACTAAAAGCGATTCTTTTTTGATACCATTACAAAAAATAATTCTCAATAATGATGAATCTATTGTATAAGCTTGTACAGGATAAGGTAGTCTACTATATCTACCTATTTTCTCTTCAGTAAGATTCTTCTTAGATGATTCAAAATCTCCTAGATAATTTAATGAAAACGGAGAAAGCTTAAATATGTAATCTGAAATTTTCGTATCATCATTTAATTCTCTTAATCGTATTTTATGTTTTACTAAAAAATTATCTATTTCAACATATTTTTTGTAATAGTAGTTTTTAGTATCGTGATCTGTATTAAATGTACATGGTATACTATCACTAAAATTACCAATAGTATTATAATAACTATACTCACCAAATATTCGATTATTTTTAGGCATTCTTAAAGGTATCATTTTTACTTCGAACTGAATTCTTAATATCTTGACTAAAATGAAGAGTAAAGATTCAAATGCATTTATGTTTTCGCTACTTTTCCTAAAATTAGCATCATCAAACCAATAGTTAATAACAAATGGTTCTGAAAGAATGATTGATTTTCCAACAGTGTAATCTGAGTACTTTTCATAAAGTGACTCAGCTGCTTCTTTATATTCCTTTAAAATTATTGAACTATTGAATATCTTGAATTTATTTTTGTTATCAGCTAGAAGTACATTTTTTATATAATGCTTAAATGGTAAAATTTTATAATTTTCTTCATATGATTCTTCAAGATACTTCTTTATAATTCTTTCTGTATGAATATCGGCAACTTGATGATCCATGATTAAAATTAGGTAATATCGATTCATACTTATTTTGACAATTGCAAAATTGAACAATATGCTATTTAAATAGCTATTATCATTTAATGAAGACTCCATAAAAAAGAAAATTCGCTCCATTATTCTCCTTTGAGATATAAAGTTAAATTGGGACAAATCTATAATATTGAAATTAATTATATCAATTTTTTCATGCTCTACAAATTTATAAGTTTCATCTTCTAAACAAATAGTAGTTCTAAATACTGGTTGTTCATTAATTAACTTATTTAGCAATATGCTTAAATTATTTTGTAAGTTTTCATTTTTAAAATTACTTATGACATTTGAATAAACTCTACGATTATTTTTATGGTTTCCTCTACAAATTTGATTCATTACACCACCAATGTTATATTTATAATTTTTTTCTTTATTTAGGATATTTTCCTGTAATATTTGTGTGTTCAATCTGAGTACTTCAAATATTTTTTCAATTTCATTATCATCAAAATGTCTTAATCTAATTTTATCAGTCAGTTCATCCAAACTCACATTTTGGATTACAAAATTATGCTTCAAAACATTATAATCATCTACAACATAATCTACAAGAATATCTTCACCTGAGTTATTTTTAATATAGTTTAATATTTCTCCAGAATTTTTCTCTGTATACAGAATAATTACATCATATACTTCTGTTTTATATTTAATCAATTTACATGTTTCTCCAAACATATTTTTTAATTTAACATTCAATAACTCTAACCTTATTTGATCAGCTTCTTCAGTGTTTTGTATATACCAATTCAATTCTTTTATAGTTGGTCTGTTAAATACTTCTCTAAGTGGAATTTCTATATTAAATTCTTCATGAATCTTTAAAACTAGAGTTGTAGCTTTTAATGAATGGCCGCCTAAATTAAAGAAGTTATCATTGATTCCTATCCTATCTATCCTTAGTATTTCATGCCAAATAGAAACTAGCCTTTCTTCTGTTTTATTCCTCGGTCCTATATAATCTATTCTAGTTATATTTTTCTCATCAGGTTCTGGTAATGCTTTTCTATCTACCTTACCGTTTATATTCAATGGTAAGTTATCAAGCTGAATAAAATATGACGGTACCATGTAATCTGGCAATACTCTTACCAAGTGATCACGTAATTCTGAAATCTTTATCTCCCTATTTCCTACTACATATACACATAAATATTTACTATATTCTTCTTCTCTTGCTAATACCACTGTCTGATCTATAGCTTCATGTTTTAATAACTGATTTTCTATTTCTCCTAGCTCTATTCTATAACCCCTGATTTTAACTTGATGGTCTTTTCTACCAAAAAACTCTATATTCCTATCTGGTAACCATCTTGCTATATCACCTGTCTTATACATTCTTTCTCCTGGTATAAACGGATTCTCCATGAATTTTTCTGTTGTCAAATCTGGATGATTTAAATAACCTCTGGCTACTCCTGCACCACTGATATAAATTTCTCCCCAAACTCCCACTGAAACCGGATATAAATTTTGATCCAACAGATAAATCTGAACATTATCTACCGGGATACCAATGGGGACAGAACTACTTTTATCTTTATCAGGCTGATAGGTATAAACCGTACAACCAATTACAGTCTCAGTTGGACCATATTCATTATATATTTTAATCTTCTGTGCAAATTTATCAGATATTCTTTTAGCAAGGTCAGTTTTTAATTCTTCACCACCGATTATCAGTTTCTTCAACCTCTTATTTTTGACCTCCAAGTCTTTGATAATCTGTAAGTGAGCTGGGGTTAATTTGATAATATCTACCTTGTCTTCATCTAAAATTTTCTTAATTAATAATTCATCTTGATATTCACCGTATACCCTAATCTGATTCCCTGAAATCAGAGGTACGAAGATAGAGGTTGCTGTCAAATCAAAAGATAGAGATGAATACAGAGGAAAAGTCCAACTTTTTTCATGGCTTAAATATGTTCGACTAGCCCAAACTGCATAGTTAACAAGCCCTCTATGCTCAATCATAACCCCCTTAGGCAGTCCGGTTGAGCCTGAAGTATAAATTAGATAAACTAGATTATTAGGACGACAAACTTGTTTTAAATTGCTATTGTCTCCCTGGTAAATTTGATTATCACCAATATCAATCAATTCTCCAGAAAAAGTAACTTTAGGTTTAAGTTCTTCATGTATTAGAAGCAAATCTATCCCGCTATTATTAATTAGATAATTAATTCTCTGCTCTGGATAATTATGATCAACTGGTAAATAAGCTCCACCAGCTTTTAGAACTCCGAAAATTCCAATAATAGCTTCCAAGGAATGTTCCAACATTAGTCCAACAATTGTATCAGGTTTAATTCCTTTTCTTCTTAAAAATCTAGCCAATTGGTTAATCTTTTGATTCAACTGCCCGTAAGTCACTTCAAAATCATTAATGGTTACAGCAACTTTATTAGGACTTTTAGCTACCTCTGCTTCAAAGAGTTGACTGATTGTTTGATGCTCTGGATATTGTCGTACTGTATCATTAACTAGATATAATAATTCTTCTTTCTCTACTTCTGAAATCATCTCAATATCTTTTAGCTTTACTTTTGGATTGAAAATCACTTCACTAACTATATTGCAAAAATGACCTGCAATTCTTTCAATAGTCTCATCTTTAAACAACTCTGTACTATAAGTTAGGATAAAGTTTAACTGGTTATCACTTTCAACAGCGTCTAAGTTCAGGTCAAACTTAGACATTCCAGTTGCAAAATTATATGGTTTGATTTCCAGATCATTTAATCTAAACATCGGTTTAGCCTGATTCTGGAGGACAAACATCACATCAAAGAGAGGATTTCTGGACATATCCCGTTCTATATTCAATTTCTCTACAAGCATCTCAAACTGATAATCTTGATTTTCATATGCTTCTAATGTTGTTTCCTTAATTTCTTCTAAAAACTTTTCAAATGTTTTTTCTCCTTCAGGATGAATCCTCATAGGTAATGTATTTACAAACATCCCTATTATATTCTCTAAATCTGCATGGAATCTTCCTGCTATTGGCGAGCCTACTATGATATCCTCCTGATCTGTATATTTAAGTAATAATATATTGTAAACTGCTAATAAAACCATGTATAATGTTGTGTTAGTCTCTAAAATCATTTCTTTCAAACTTTCTGTTAAATCTTTATTCAGTACAAATTCTATACTATCTCCTTTATAACTCGGGACTGATGACCTTTTATAATCTGTTGGCATATTTAATACTGGTATATCATCTAAAAATTTTTCTAACCAGTATTCTTCCTGTTTTTTAATTGCACCAGAATCAAATAATTCATTCTGCCATACAGAAAAATCTTTATACTGTATTCTCAACTCAGGTAAATCTTTACCTTGATATAAGTTCTGAAATTCTTTTATTAAAATGTCCATAGAGATACCATCTGATATTATATGGTGCATATCAAATAATATTAGATAGTTATCTTCTGACATCTTAATATGTCCAACTCTCAATAAAGGTGCTCTTTTTAAATCAAATGGTCTTATGAACTTCTCGATTATCTTATTTACTTTATCTTCATTTGTTTCAATAAATTCTTCTACTTTAAATTCTACATTATCTACTATCTTCTGCACTGGATTCCCTTCTATAAAGTCAAAATAGGTTCTTAGACTTTCATGTCTTTTTACTAAGTCTTTTAAGACTTCTTTAAGGTGTTCTTTATCAAGAATACCTTTGATTTTCATTACTCCTGGCATATTATAACTCACACCGAAATTTTCAAGTTGGTTTAATATTAAAAGCCTCTTTTGAGCTGAGGATACCGAATAAAATTCCCTCTTTTCTACTGGTTGTATTGATAAATAGACATTTTCTCTTGCTTCTTCTATGTAATTTGCAAGTTCTTCTATTGTTGGTCTGTTAAATACTTCTCTAAGTGGAACTTCCACATTAAATTCTTTATGAATCTTTAAAACTAAAGTTGTAGCTTTTAATGAATGTCCACCTAAATTAAAGAAGTTATCACAGATACCTATCTTATCTATCTCCAGTATTTCCTGCCAGATAGAAACTAGCTTTTCTTCCGTTTTATTCCTCGGTGCAATATACTCTTCACTAGTTAAAACATTCCAATCAGGTTCTGGTAATGCCTTTCTATCTACCTTCCCATTCTGGGTTAAAGGTAATTTTCGTAAAATAACAAAAAATATTGGAACCATATAAGCAGGCAATTTTTTAGTTAAAAATTTCCTCAATTTAGCTATAATTAACTCTGCGACTTCTGAATTCCGACCTTTCATCTCTGCATAAGCACAGAGATATTTCATTCCTTTTCCATCATCTTTTGCTATTACAACAGCTTTATCAATTAACTGGTATTCCATAAGCTTTGCTTCAATTTCTCCTAGTTCAATCCTATAACCCCGAATTTTAACCTGATAGTCAATTCGGCCAACAAACTCAATATTGCCATCATTTAGCCAACGGCCCAAATCTCCAGTTCTGTACATTTTCTGATTGGGAATAAAAGGGTCAGCTAAAAACTTGTCGGTAGTTAATTCAGGATTATTAAGGTAACCTCGAGCCAACCCATCACCAGCAATATAGATTTCACCAATAAGCCCTTTGGCTGATAAACACTGGTTTTGATCTAAAATATAGATCCTCTTATTGGGTAGAGGTTTACCAATTGGAATAGTGCTAAACTGATTCAATTTCTTAGGATCGGTTAAATAGGAAGTACTGTCAACACAGCACTCAGCGGGGCCATAAATATTAGTTACCTGAGGTTTGTAGTTTGCAAATTTCTGATAAAATTCCTTCAACACTCCACTTGATAAAGCTTCGCCGCCAATGATGAAATGTTTAACAGGTAAAATTTCTCCATTATCCATGGCAGTAACTAATAAACTTATATGGGCTGGGGTACCATCAGATATCTCGATTTTCTTCTCTTTTAAGAAAGTCAGCAATTTTAAACCATCTTTTCTGGTCTCTTCCGGAACTATATACAGGCTATGACCCAATAGCAAACTGGCAAAAATCTGTTTAACTGAAGCATCAAAGACATAAGGAGCAACTAAGGCTATTCGTAAAGATTCTTCATAGTTTTGATAAATATCATGATAAAGACCAGTTACTAAATTAACTACTCCTGAGTGTTCAATCATAATCCCTTTTGGGTGACCAGTAGTTCCTGAAGTATATATGATATAAGCTAGGTCAATTGGTTTATTATAAACTGTAAAGGTTGAATTGTCCCCTTGATAACAACTGTTAGCATCAATATAAACAAGTTCAATTTCTTCTTTACTAACACTAAATTTATCAGCAAATTGCTGACCACAAATAACAATCTTAGAATTGCTGTCTGCCAGCATAAACCTTATTCTTTCTTCAGGATATTCAGGATCAATAGGTAAATACGCTCCTCCTGCTTTCAATATCCCCATTATTCCAATTATCATCTCTAATGATCTCTCTACTATAATTCCTACTATCTTATCTGCGTTTACCCTCTTATCTCTCAACACTCTAGCCAACTGGATTGCTTTTTCATTTAATTCACTATATGTTAGCTCCTCATTTTCATATACAATAGCTACCTTATCTGGGGTTTTATCTACTTGTTCTTCAAACAATTCAGTGATGTTTTTATTCTTCGGATAATCTATTTTGATATTATTAAATTCTTCTAATATTTGATTTTTCTCTTTATCTGTCAGCATATCAATGTCTGAAAGTTTTATCTCGACATTTTCTACTATGGAAAATAATATATTTCTATAATGATTATAAAAATTTTCAATAGTTTTCTCTTTAAACATCCCACTTTCATATCCAAATTTAAATTCGATATCGCTTTCAGCAATATTGATACCTAAAGTAAGTTGATAATTTGTCTTTTCAATAATCGAATAACTGTCCACATTTATATATTTATTCTCTTTGAAATTCTCTTTTTCCATAGGATAATTTTCTATTACAACAAGAGAATCAAACAATTTTTTTGAATTTCCAAGCTCACTATAACTCTTTATATCTACCAATGGCGTTTGTTCATATTTTTCTCCTATTTTTAGACTTTCGTTTACCTGGTTTAATATATTTATGACTATTTCGTCATCTTTTGCGTTTACCCTTAAAGGTAATGTATTTATGAATAGCCCAACCATTTCTTCTATACCAGTTATTGAAGCATTTCTCCCTGATACAGTTATACCAAATACTACATCTTGAGAATTGTTATATTTTTGTAACAATATTCCCCAGGTAGTATATAAAAGAGTTGCAATAGTCACATTAGTCATTTTGGAAAAGTCATACACTTTCCGAGTTAGTTCTTTTGAAAATTTGAATATAATGTTTTCCAATTTTCCAATTTTATTTTTCGGCTTAGTAACAGGTAATATTGTTCTGGTATTTAAACCTGCAAGATACTTTTTCCAATATATAGATTGACTAGTTTTATCTTGTTTGTAGCACCATTTAACAAATTCTTTATAATGAGTTTTTTTCTTTACTACTATTTTTTTTCTTTCACAAATATTATTATAGGTAGTTATAAATTCTTTCAATAATATAGCATTACTCCAGCCATCAAATAATATATGATGATAGCTTATGATCATTTCATATTTGTCCTGCCCAAGATTAATCAAATTTATCCTAAGTGGTTCTTTAGTTAAATCTATTCCTTTTTCTAAATCCTTCTCTCGAATTTCACAAATTATTTTTTGATCATCAACCCCAACCATCTTTGAAAAATCATGTTTATAAATTGGTATAACATGCTTTTTCAACACAATTTGTACGGGTTTATTTAGTTTATTCCATTTATATATAGTTCTTAATATTTCATTATTTTCTGCTATATATGACCAATTTTTTTCTATCATTTCTTCATTTAAGACTCCTGAAAGACTTAAACTTAATTGTTCAAAATATTCTTCACTTTCAGGGTTACTTAAATAATGGTATAAGATACCTTTTTGTAATGGAGTTAACTCTAATATATCCTGTATATTAAATTTATCCATTTTTTTTATTTTATTCATTATCAATCCCTCCAGTATAATTATGAAATTTCATTTTCTTTATCTTAATTTCATTTATTAATTAATTATCAAATTAAATTTGCTACTCATTTATAGAACATTTTATATTTCTACTAAAGGTTATATTTTAGATTATTTATATTTTTTTGTAATTTACTTATTCTATTTTTTTCGCTAAAACCCTTTTTTATTTTAACTATAAAACTCTAATGAAACTTATTATTTTTAGTACAAAAAAGAACCCAAAAAGCCTGACCCACTATAGGTCAGGCAATTAATTTAATACTAACAGATGGAACATATCTATAAAAATTTTTATCAAAAGCCATAGATATTAAATAAGTTTATTCACACTCAAGACATCTAAACCTATTCCAATTCGGATAATAATTATCTCCTACATCGGTTACCCTGTTTTACTGGTTAGTTGCAATATTTAATAAATAAATATTTCTAGGAGTAGGTGAAGTATATATGATATTGCCAGGCTTATTAGAAGCAGTAAAAATGATCCATTCAGGTTCTGGACCCCAAGCTGGAATTGGATAAAATTTACGTCTAAAGCTCTGTAAAATGATTCCATGTACTGAGGCAATTCTAACCTCTCCTACTCCATTCGTACTTATAGACCAATTTAGACGAATCTGGTGACCATCCTCCTAACCTATTTATATCATATTTAAAAGGTGGTTGCTCAAATAAAAAGCCCGGCAATTGCATTACTTTTTCTGTAACAAAATCATAAATCCAAACACCAGAAGTAACACTGAATGCAGATCCATGCAGTAAACTAGTGGCTGCATACCTCCCATTGGGTGAAATTTTGACAATAGCAGCTATAATAGCCAAACGTGGATAGGCTGCTTCTCTCAGGGTAATACCTGCCAGACGTTTATTATCAGGAAACCAGACTGGATTAGCAAAATTCTCTGCTATTTTTTTTGTTTCTCCATCCAAATTAACAACAAAAGTACCTCGTTCCAGTATGTTTTCCACAATGTTTGTATAAACAATCATAGTACTATTAGGAGACCATGAGTAATTTTCAACATTTCCAGCTAGCTTTATGTGATTCTTCCCACATGAGTCAACAATAAATAATTTTTGACCAAATGTATAGGCAATCCATTTTCCATCTGGTGCCCATTGCGGATTAGATAGTGGCTGTTCTAAACTTTCCAATTCTCTGGTAATCTGTTCCTTCTCTTCCCCACTTGCATTACTTCGCCAGATCTCTGGCTTACCTGTAGAAGTAGAAATATATACAATGATTCGACCACAAAAAGTATTTTAGTCGCACTTGCATACCATATAAAGTATTGACACCGCCATTTCAATACTTTATATGGTATGCAAGTGCGACTACTTTTTGTGGGCTAATCATACAATACATCCAGGCGGGGTTTCTGGCTTTATCGGTACCACAATTCGCTGTCCTAAGTAAATCAAATTTGGATTAGTAATACCAAGATTTAACCGCAACAATTCACCATCAGTTGTTCCCAAGCGTCGAGCTATCTTGTACAGAGTATCGCCACTCTGTACTGCATATAATCGAGTATTAGGTGGTGGAGCAACTGAAGAAATGTTGATCTGTTGTCCGATATAGATTAGAGAAGGGGTTACAATCTGTGGATTGGACTGCAATAACTGATCTAATGTAAGAGCAAAATATCTACTGATCATCCATAAAGTATCATTTGGTCTTATAGTATATATAATTGAATCAGGTAATACTCCAAGAGGAATTCTAATAAGTTGCCCATAATAAATCAAATTAGGATTTGTGATTTCAGGATTGGCAACCAATAAGTGAAACATTGTTATCCCATATTTTCGAGCAATAGTCCATAATGTATCACCTGGGTAAACTTCATAATACATAAGATCTACCTCCATTTTTGAACTCATTTTTTTCTATTTTATGTTGTTAAATAGAAAAAGTGAAGGAGTCTTATTATAGGAGTTACTATGAAAACTAAAAAGGGAAAAGTAACCCTATTCGCAAAAAAATTAATTAATGATAAGGTTTACCTCACCAAACTGCTCTTGATAAACTTTAAAGTTTATCTTCATAGATTGTAACTATTCAGTCGCTAACTAAAAAGTAAAGCTTTTGACTGATTAGTTACTGCCGCCTTTATTGCAGTAAAAGCATCGATTTTATGTTTATTAGCAGTTCCGATATAAGACATAATTGTTG